>NZ_JBFJTH010000161.1:0-8560 GCF_041625495.1 Litorivivens sp.
AATAACCGGTTAATCGCGCCCTGTGGCGCAACAACGTGTGAGAGAACACTATGAAAGTATTTCCAGCATGGGTAATTCCAGTCCTTGTCCTGTCGCCTGCATGGGCGGCTGATCAGCACATTGAAGAAATTGTGGTATCGGCTCCACTGGGTAAAGCGGCCTCAGACACCGCCTTGCCGATTGCCGTATTGAGCGGAGAAGCCCTGCGCCAGGAAGCTGCTGCCAGCCTGGGCGAAACACTCAGCAATGAAATTGGGGTACACAGTGCAAGCTTTGGCAGCGGTGTCGGCAACCCAGTTATCCGTGGCCAGGGCGGCAACCGAGTGCGAGTGCTACAAGACGGCGTAGGCACGCTGGATGCCGCCGATATCAGCCCTGATCACAGTTATGCCGCAGAAGCCCTGCTGGCCGAACGCATCGAAATCATTCGCGGCCCCGCCACTCTGCTCTATGGCAACGGCGCAATTGGCGGCGTTATCAATGTTGTGGACAACCGAATTCCTGAGAAACTACCGGAAGCCGTGAGCGGCGCGGTTGAAGCGCGCCATGCCACCGCCAACGACCAGAACAGCAGTGTATTCCGCTTCGACGGCGGAGTTGGCCAATTCGCGTGGCACTTAGACGGACTCTATCGGGAAAGCAACAACCTCGATATCGCCGGCTCCGCCATCGACACGAAAGCACTCGCTGCAGCCGGTGAGGAAGTCCCGGATCACAATACACGCGGCTATATCGGCAACAGTGACAAACGTGCCGATGCCTGGACCGCTGGTGGCTCATGGATCGGGCAACGGGGCTTTATTGGCCTGTCCGTCAATCAAAGCAACAGCAACTACGGCTTGCCGCCCGGCGCTCACGAGGAGCATGAAGCAACGCCTTCCGATGAGGGCCATGGCGAAGCGGATATCCGTCTCGATATGGAGCAAGAACGCATCGACCTCAAAGCCGGCCTCGAGCTCGAGGGACTCCTTCAGGAACTGGATTTTCGTCTCAGCCACAACGATTACCAACATCGAGAACTGGAGGAATCCGAGGAAGGAACAGAAGTGGGCACCGTGTTCAAGAACAAAGCCAGCGAAGGCCGACTGGTAGTTCGCCACCGGCCCGTAGGAAATTGGCAAGGAGCCATAGGTCTGCAACTGGGGGATAGAGAATTTTCTGCTGTAGGCGAGGAAGCTTTCATCCCTCCTGCAGACATTAGCAGTGGCGCACTCTTTCTTGTCGAGGAGCTCAGCATAAACCGCTGGACCTACGAATTTGGTCTGCGCGCAGAGCAGCAGCGCATTGATATCGGCGACTGCAAGCGCGAGCATGACACCGTTTCCGCGAGCGCCTCGGCACTGTGGGATTTTCGAGACGATAGCAGCGCACTGCTGGCACTGAACCGCTCCGAACGCGCGCCTACCGTCGAAGAGCTGTATTCCAACAGCCAGAACTGCAACAAGACAAGCGATTTGAACACCGCAGTTGAACACGCCGCGACGGCGCGCATTGAGGTTGGCAATCCGGATCTGGACAAGGAGTTGTCACACAATCTGGAAATTGGATTACGCAAAACCCTCGGCACAGTAACGGCCGAGCTCAGCCTGTATCACAATGAAATTCAAAACTATACCTACCTGCAGGACAGCGGCGTAGAAGTTGATGAGGTACAGGTGGCCAATTTTCAGCAGCGCAACGCTGCGTTTACCGGTTATGAGTTTCAGGTTGGCCTGCCGCTGAACTTGGTACACCGCAACCTCAGTGCGGAGCTTTTTAGCGATTATGTACGCGCGCGCTTTACTGAAGGCAACGGCTACGTACCTCGCATACCAGCACAACGCTACGGCACCGCGCTGCACTACCATGCCGGCAAGTGGTCTACCCATGTACGGGTAAGCCAAGTAAGAGAGCAGGATAAATTCGCTGACGGCGAAAGTGCCACCGACGGCTATACCTTGGTAGAACTAGCGGGTGACTACCACCTGACGCTAAACAACGTTGAAATGACCTTGTTTGTAAAAGCGCGCAACGTACTGGACGAAGAAATCCGCAGCCATACCTCACTGCTGAAAAACTATGCGCCCGAGGCAGGAAGAAATATCGAAAGCGGTATTCGGTTAAGCTTCTAAGCCATTAGGCCATCGACCATCGGTAGAATGGCCATTGGCAGCAGATGCCAATGCGCCATCTTCTTTTCCTTCCCAACAATGCTCATTCTGCACGAGCGACAAAGGATTAATGCTCCGCTCCATGACCGTGCAGTTCCGCCCCTGCTTTTTAGCACGGTACATTGCTTCATCTGCCGCTCGCAGAACAGCAGCGGGGTCTGCATCCGCCCCCGGCACCCCAAAATATACACCAATACTGACAGTTAACCCGAGCGGAGGGCGATGCGGTTTCGTATTCTCAATGCGCAAATCTTCAACTTTGTGCCGAAAGCTTTCGAAATAGGACAGCACTGTCTCCGGGTCTTTCTCATCTCCCGTTACCACCACAAACTCTTCGCCACCCCAACGCACGCACAGATCCTCTACGCGAGAAAAGTGCTCCGCCAGACAATGGGCCACCGCTTTCAAAGCCACATCACCCTGCGCATGCCCATAGACATCGTTAAAGTTTTTAAAGTAATCCACATCAATAAACGCAATAGCAATATTTGATTTGCGTCGACTATGATAGCCGTGCAGACGAATAAAATCCGGATCAAAAAAACGTCGGTTATAGAGACCCGTTAGCGGGTCGTGGACAGAGAGTTCTTCAAGCTCTTGGTTACGCTCCGCCAGTATGTCGCAGCGCTTGCGCATTGTGTCTTTGTCGGATTCAATATCTGTAATATCGTGATGAATAAACATCACGAAATTCCTGCCAGACTGAATAATCGGTATTGCCGTTAGCTCAAACCACAGAATTTTCCCAGTGCGACTGCGCAACTGTAGGCGGGCTGTTGCTTGCTCCCCACGGCGAAGTGTGTCTTGCAATTCCAGAAGTGTATTGGGGTTTAAACAGAATTTCCCGAGAAAGGCAGACGATTTACCAATTAACTCATCGACATCGTATTCGATCAATCTTGCGTACGCAGGGTTCACGTAACGCAGCACTCCACCCGTCGGCAAATACTCAAAGACCGTTACTCCCTGATCGAGATGATCCAGAGCCGCCATGCCAAAATCACTAGAAATACAATACGATGAAGCCATAGTACGGACATCCCTGGGCGTCCCGCCCGAAGACCTGTCCGACGCAATGTTATCCACGCCGCAGCAGTTAAGAGTATTTGTCTGATCGTTGACGATCTCACAGAAATTATCCGTGATCTATAAGGGTATTCCGAAGGAAGCCCACTAATCCGCAGTATCCGAAGCGAGGAAATGCCACATAGCTAGCTAGTTATTCTAGACACTAGGCGCCTAACAAGAGGCGTTACCAGCAGCGTGACCGGGAAAGCCACGACAAATGCAAACAACCAGGCTTTGAGCCAGATGGCAGGAAGATCAGACACCAAGCCAACATTGAATATAGATATGACCAATGACATGAGCATTGACATGAAAAGCGCCATAAGAAACGCAAACACATAGGGCGCGTATCTCTGGGGGATCACAAAAACTCCTTATCTAAAGCGTTAGCTTAACGTGCTCCGTACACTATTGGGCTAACCCGGCGCTATTTTCAGAGGCGAATCCAACCCTTCGGGCTCATGTTCTTCCGCCAGCCAGAGATACATACATGGCAACACAACCAACGTAAAGAACGTGCCAATCAGCATGCCCGCCACCAAAATGATACCTATGCTGTTTCGCGCTTCGGCGCCTGCACCGGTAACCAACACCAAGGGAAAGTGCCCCAGAACAGTAGCGGCGGTCGTCATCAATACGGGGCGCAGGCGCGTTTCAGCAGCCATTCGAATGGCCTCCAGCTTGCGAGCCCCCTGCTTTTGCGCCTGATTCGCAAATTCCACAATGAGAATACCGTTCTTCGCCACAAGCCCTACCAGCGTTATAAAACCGATCTGTGAGTAGATATTGATACTTGTCCAACTTAAGAACGGAAAAAGCAGCGCACCCGATATTGCCAGCGGCACAGAGCCCAACAGAACCACCAAGGGATCGCGCAGACTGTTAAATTGCACGGCCAACATCAGATAAACCAGTACAAGCGCTATTCCCAACACGGCGATAAGCGTATTGCCTTCCTTACGGATCTGACGGGATTCACCGGCGTAATCCACCGAGTACTGGGGTGGGAGCAAATCAGCTGCCGCTTTCTCCAGCACGCTCAGTGCCTGCTCTTTAGTCGAGCCTGGAGTGATGCCACCAAACAGACGAAAGGAGCGTTTCTGATCAAACTTTCCCAACACGCGCGGTGCTACGTCGTAGCTAAGCGTAGCGATGGCAGATACCGGGACCAGTTCACCTGAAGGGGTCTGCAGAAGCAGATCGAGCATGGTCTCCGGGTCAATGCGATCTGCATCCTGCACCATCGGTATAACCCGGTGTGCCCGGCCGTTGGCGTCGAAACGGTTGGCGTAGTTGCCTGAAAGCAACGTCGCAATCTGGTCGTTTACGCTAGCCAGGGTCATACCAAGGTCTGCTATACGATCGCGATCAAAATCGAGTTTTACCTGGGTCAGGTCAATTTTGAGGTCTGTTTCGGCAAACATAAAGTTACCACTGGCATAAGCCGCCTGAACCATTTGATCGGCATAGGCTTTCATCGCCCGATAGCTGTCGGGCGATTGTATAACCATTTCCACATCAAACTGGCCGGCACTGGGCAACGATGGCGGCAAAATCGGGAAAGCTTTTACCCCCTCCACACCGGACAAGGCATCGAAGGCAGGAAACAGCAAGTCCTGCACCGTGTGCTCCCGCTCAACGAATGGTTTGAATTCCAACCCACCAAATCCCCCACTGGAACGCACTACCTGCCACATGCGAGTACTGCCAGGCAGAGTCAACAGTGCATCCACCACGTCGTGCATTTGGCGGCTGGTATAATCCAGCGAAGCCTCTGGTGGAGCCTCGACAACAACGCTCAGCATGCCTTCGTCTTCAATCGGTGCCAGCTCTTTCTGGGAAAACAACATGAACGGGACTGCCAACAGACTAAAAATCAGCGCCATCACCAATATCTGCCCCTGCCATAGAAACAACCGGTCCAAGATTTTGGCGTAGCGATAATGCAAGCGATCAAAGCGCTCATTCACCCAATGGGTAATGCGGCCCTCATGACCACCTTCAGGTGTAACCTTGGCACTCATGATAGGCGCCAGGGTTATGGCGACAACACCCGAGATCAGCACTGCAATAGCCAGCGTGAAGGCAAATTCCTTAAAGAGAACCCCGCTCAGACCAGAGAGAAAGCCTATCGGCGCGTAGACTGCCGCCAAAGTGAGCGTCATGGTGATAATAGGTGTCAGCAACTCCCGGCTACTGACCAACGCCGCCTCAGTGCGAGATAGACCCTCTCGCATATGGCGCGCGACATTCTCTACCACCACAATCGCATCATCTACTACCAAACCAACAGATAGCACGATCGCTAATGTGGTAAGCAGGTTGAGTGAAAAACCCATCATTGCCATACAGGCAATCGCACCCAGTATGGATATCGGGATCGTAAGCAGCGGTACTAAAGCCGTGCGAAATGAACCCATCAGCGCAAGCACCACCAAGCCCACCAGTAAAATGGTTTCCGAGAGCGTCGTGAAGATTTCACGAAGAGCATCACGCATATAGATGGTGCCGTCGTAACCCCCTTCAATCCGGATTCCCGCAGGCATGTTGCGATTCAGGTCGTCCAGCAGCGGATAGAGAGCATCACCAATTGCGATCTCATTGGCACCTGGCAAAGGCCAAACAGAAATAAAGACATTGTCGCGCTGACTGTAACGGGCATTCACCTCCCCCTCCTCTTCAGCCAGCTCAATCCGCGCAACGTCTCCGAGCCGCAGCAGCGCACTTCGATCTTCACGCAAGACGAGCTGACGAAAATCATCTGTCGTCTGCAGCGTCGTGTTGGCGAGAAGGTTTATCCGCTGCCACGCATTTTCAGTATGGCCAACAGTAGCAATAACATTATTGCCGCGTAGCGCTGCCAGTACATCACTGGCACTCAGATCAAAGGCTCGCAACTTTGCCGGATCCAGCCAGATACGCATCGCGGGCTCACGACCACCCTCCAACCCTACCCGCTGCACACCGTCGATGGCGGCAATCATCGGATTGACTTCGCGCTTGAGGTAATCGGTGACCTGGGCGCGGGGAATATTGTCGGCCACCACATCCAGATAAAACAGCGCCGCTGGCCGGTCAGCGCGCTGTACTTCTACCGACGGATCTTCCGCGCCCTGGGGCAACTCGAACCGAATCTGACTCAAACGGCTAGAGAGTTCAGCCAGCGCCGCTGTGGTGCTGTGGTTGAGCTGCAGCCACACCCGCACCGTACTGACCCCGGCGGTGGTATTGGAATCCACATAATCTACGCCGGGAATGGTGGCGGCCACCCGCTCGATGGGTTCGGTCACGAAACCCTGCACCACATCGGATGAGGCACCGGTATAGATCGTAGAGATCACCAGCGTGGCACTCTCGATGCGCGGAAACTGCAGCACCGCAATTCCTTGGGCGGCACGCAGACCAGCCAACACCAGCACCACGCAGACCACCAGCGCCAGAATCGGTCGCTTGACGAAGGCATCCACTATCGAAGGTTTGTTGGCTGGTATCATGAATGCGGCTCCGCCGCAGGTTCGGCCACTGACACTTTCATATTGTCGCGCAACTTGAACGCGCCTTTGCCGGCAATGCGATCGCCTTCACTCACGCCTGCCGCAATGGCAACGGTATTGTTACGCCGACTCGCCACCTCCACCTGCTGGCGACGGGCGCGCAGTACATTGTCCTCACCCTGCTCCAGCAGATAGACAAAGCTGCCGAGCTGGTCCACGCGCAGCGCCGTATCCGGAATCAGCGCCACCACCTGCGGGCGACTTGCCGGCACCCGCACCTTGACCACCGCGTTGGGCAGCAAGCCGTGATCCGCTGCGGTGAGTTCCGCGCGATAGCACAGACTGCGGGCGCTTTCTGACAACTGTGCATCACGCGCAATGATGTGCGCCGTCAGCTCGCGCTCTGCCATGACCGCCACCGGGTCGCCCACCTGGAGCTGCATGGCAGCCTGTGGCAACTCAAAGTCGATCCAGCGAGTTTCGCCTTCGCCCACCAAGGTGGTGATCGCTGTGTGCGGTGTCAGCAACTCCCCCACCTCCAGGCGATGCATGCCCGCCTTGGCGGCAAACGGGGCGCGCAGGGTTTTCTTGTCGATCTGCACCGTCACCTGGGCAATTTCCGCGCGCACCGATTCCAGCTCGGCGCGAGCTTCGTCCAGCGCCTGTTCACTCAGGCGCTTTTCCCTGAACAGGGTGCTGTTGCGCTCAAAGGTACGCGCGGCCAGCACGTCGCGGGCTTTCAGCGCACGCAGCCGCGCCTGCTCTTCCCGCACGTCCTGCTGCACCAGCAGCTGCCCTTCGCTGACGCGATCGCCTGCGGCAAAACCCAGCTTCACGATTACACCGCCCAGCTCATTGCGCAGCGTCAGTCGCTGCGGCGCGGTCACCTCGGCGTACACGGTTTGCATGGCCTGATAGTCGCCGCTTGCCACCACGTAGACCTCGACTTTCTCAGCGGGCTCGGGAAAGGACTGGGCAAAGGCAATGGCGCCGAGAATTTCCTGCACCTTGAAGGCAGCGAGCGCCGCAATGACCACCGACAGGGAAGTGGCGGTGACCAGCCAGCGTTTGGCGACCGGGGATTTCATAACAGACTCCTTGAGAAAATAGGCATCGCGGTCACTAGCGGTAACCCAATGCGACCAAGTGGACGCAGGCCGACTCGATAGCCTCGGCGGTGAGGGGGTGACGCCAGCGGTAGGTATTGAGCAGGCGCTGGGTGCAGACAATGGGGTAATCCGTGGCCTGAAGCGGGTAGGCCAACAGGTGTTCCTGGCGCTCGCTGCCGCGCACATTGCGCATCAGGGCAATATGCTGAAAACCGGCGCACATGGACCAGCAGCCCATACTGAGGGTGTGCAATTCCTCCTCGTTGGCCACATCCAGCTCACCGCTGTCCGCCGCCGACTGGAAAAAATCGCGAAACATCAGATCAATGCTCTCGGCCGCCGCGCGCATTTGCGCCAGCCAGCCCTGCGAGGCGCGCTGCAGGATGGCCTCGCTCGAGACCAGGGTGTTGAGGTGTTCATCAAAGCTGAACAGCCGGGTCTTGGCCGGATTGAGCAGACTGAGGCTGATAATGCGCTGGGGCGCGCTCAGACCGGCACTGAGGATTTCACCGTAAAGCCGCCGGGTATGGCGGGCCTGCCGGGTGGCCAATGCCACCAGCAGGTCTTCCTTGCTCTGTACATGTTTGTAAAGCGACCCCACCGACAGCCCAGCGCGCTTGGCGATAGCGCCGATGGTAAAGCCCAGCAATGAGCTTTCTTCGATGCAGGCCACGGCCGCATCGAGCACGATTTCCCGCTCTTCTTCCGGGGAGAAACGGGGGGCGGGAGGCATAAAAAG
>NZ_JBFJTH010000162.1:0-8548 GCF_041625495.1 Litorivivens sp.
GCCGTGATCGCGCGCGGCTTCAGTCAGTTGAGCCAGGTGGTGGGCTTTCTGAGCAAGGTAGCTTCCTGACGACGAACCGGTTGTCGTTTTGGGAATACGAAAAACCAAACGGTTGAATCCGAGCCCTTTCAACAGCGCCAGCGTCTCTAAATTGACGGTGTCTGGGTTGATATCAACTGAATATTCGCGGTTGTCGAGCTCTATGAGGTTCAAGGAAGTGGAAAGCATGAGTACCAGATGAGTTAAGTCTGCATTGCCCAGTGTGGTCAACACGCTGCCGCCAACGTAAAACTGCGTAACAGGTCGCCGGGCGCCAAAGAGTGCAGCTTGCAGCCGAATTTCCCGTTGTAGGTGATCAAGGTAGGTGCGCGCGGGTGAAATATGTCGCGGATTTATCTGCGGCGTGTTTCCCGTGTGACTGACATCTTCCAGAAAAGGTATGTTCACATAAACCGATAGTGGTGCGATTGATGTTTGCTTTGTCGCGCGTATCGCCTGTCTAACATCTTCGTCGCAGAACCTCTCTGTAAAGTAGCGCGTTGACGGGTATGACCTATAGCTTGGTGTGAAACCGCCATGTTCGACTGCGCAACCTTCCGTGCCTCGTGTGTTCACTCTATTGCGTTTATCGATTTTAGGCGACACTGGTTTTTTCATCTTCTGCTCCCCTGCGCCCCTTAGAGATCGCGTTGCCGCGTCTAACTGACTGCCTCTTGCAAGGAATGTACTCGAAGGCAGCTCGGAGAGCGTTGTTGAGCGTTCATTGTGATGCCTTTAAGCCAACACAGAACTACCTAGTCTATGATGCACGCTGGGCTGAATCGAACATTGATCTGAGTCAAGATGGTCGACTCTTTCTTGCGTCTGGCTACAGGCTAGGAGGGTGTATTGGCGTTGGCGTTCGCTATGGTGTTGGTGATGGCGGCAACCGGCAAAAGCGGTTAATCAATATCTAGGTTTCGATAAATACCTCTGTTTCTTATCGCCGCGACCAAGCAGCAACATCCTATCGTGCATAGATCTGGCGATCCATGCACGGCAATAAATCTGTGCAGCCTCCAGTTATCCGTGCTTTTGTTGATACGGATCAAGGTCTCCCCGGCAACAACGCAGTAGTTTGGATGGTAAGCCATGCAGGCAAATGGACAGATGATAGGAGGCGTTATCATGCATCTTATACCGCGAGATTCTTTAAATAATATTTTTGACCATGTCTTTTCCGGACTGCGACATGACGATGACGCAGAACGAAACGGTTTTTTCTCCCCTTCAGTCGATATCGAAGAGAGGGACGGCAAATACGTGCTGACGGCTGACCTGCCCGGTGTTAGTAAGGAAGATATTTCAGTTGAACTAGACGATGGAATCCTGACATTGCGAGCGGAGCGCCATGAGGAAAGCGAAGAGAAGGAAAAGGGACGAGTTATTCGTCGCGAACGTCGTAGCGGCAGCTATGCGCGTAGCTTTTCGGTTGGTCACGGTGTGTCTGGCAAGGACATCACGGCTTCCTTTAAAAATGGGACGCTGACATTAAGCTTGCCAAAGCCACAGCCGGCAGCCCCTAGCAGTCACCGTATACAGGTTCAATGACACAAGCCCGGCACCAAGGGCATTTTCAGGAGTGAAATTTATGGACAGTAGCAAAAATACCCAAGAAGACTGGTTGCAGAATATCAAAACCGAAAGGGATGAAATTCGAGTGCGCATGCATCTCGCTGCCGCCGACCTTCATGACGAATGGGAAGAATTGGAAAAGCGCTGGGAGCACCTTAAAAGTAAGTCGCGGGACGTGGGAGAGGCCGCTAGTGAAAGTGCGGAGGATGTGGGTGTAGCACTTGAACTACTGGCAGAAGAGTTGAAGGCTGGCTATCGCCGAATTCGACAGCGGATGCATTGAGCATCTGCCATGGTTCAATTGCCTCAGGATTATTCTGTTGCTGCTTCGGCGCTGAACACCGGTTTGGTGGTCACCCAATGTGGAGCCAAGTCGAACCTGATTGTTGAACCCCCGCCTGCCTTTGGCGGTTCCGGCAATGCTTGGTCGCCGGAAGAGCTGTTGCTGGCGGCATTGGCGGATTGTTACATCCTTACCTTTCGTGACGTTGCCGCTCGGAAAGGTTTTGTCTGGAGACAAATAGCCTGTCGTGCAGAGGGGGTGCTGGATCGCGTGGGCTCGGGGGTTGGCTTTGCCGCTTTTAACATGGATTGCGTACTTCAGATTGATGAAAGTGTCAGTAAGGTCGACGCAGAGTCCCTTTTACGTAAGACCGCTAAAAGTTGCTTCGTATCCAGAGCATTGGCCGTAGAGCCCAGCCTGAGTACTTCTGTAGAAATTTTGTCGGGAGATGCGGTATGAAAGGTTACTCGAATATTCTCGTGGCCGTAGATTTGTCAGATGAAGCTGAGCAGGTGCTAGAGGAAGCCGCTGCTCTAGCTGCGCGGTACCAGGCCGAAATTAGCGTGATACATGTAGCTCATGCACTCACTTTTTACGGCGATTTTCCTTATTATGCGAGCCCGCTGGATAGCGAGCTCTATAATCAGGAAGAGATTCGCAAGATACTATTTAAAGAGCTCGATAAACTGGCTGAGCCCTTTGATATCACGCGCGGATCGATCGATGTGCGTTTTGGTTACCCCCCAGACGAGATTGTGGCCAAGGCTAAACATGATCATGCGGATCTCATTGTGGTTGGTAGCCACGGTCGCCACGGTATCCGCTTGCTGCTGGGGTCAACGGCAAACAGCGTGCTACATCATGCGGAATGTAATGTGCTAGCCGTACGAATAGTAGAGTCATAAGCATCTGATATAACGCTACAGAAGGCAGTGTGCGGCTTGCATCGCAAGATTGCCGCCAGATGAATTAGCGGCACAAGAAATTGTTTTGCGGGCTATTGCACACTTGGCGTGCGGCTATGTCATCATTGCCGCCATGCATAATGAAAAAATAGTGAATAGCTGGCAAGACCTTTTCTCTGAGGGGCGCCTGTCGCGCTTGTTGTTTCTGGGTATGGCTGTGTGGACCGGCGCGGCAGACAGTTTAGTCACAGCCACCATCATGCCCAGTGTTGCTCGCGAACTGGGCGGGGAGGGCCTCTTTAGTTGGGGGGTGGCGGGTTTCATGCTCGGTGCGTTGCTGGCCAGTGCAAGCGCTGGCCGCTTGAGTGAGACGTTAGGACTGCGTATCGCAAATGGTGTTGCTGGCGTGCTGCTTTTATGCGGTTGCTTGATGAGTGCAATGGCCAGCGATATCTATGCATTTATCGTGGGGCGGGTGGTACAGGGGATTGGCGGCGGTTGGTTGTCGGGCTTTGCGATGGTGGCTGTGGCTTTTCTCTTTCCAGAGCGTCATGTAGCCAGGGTATTCGCTTTGGCGACATCGATCTGGGGCATTGCGACGATTGTCAGCCCGCTACTAGGCGGCCTGCTCGCTCAGGCCGGAGACTGGCGCTGGGTATTCTGGTTGTTCTCGGTGCAGTCGGTGCTACTTATCGTGTTATCACTGTGGCTGCTTGACGACACCGCGCGTAGCAAATCTGCAGCGGCGGTAAATTGGGTTCAGTTGACGTTGCTCTGTTCGTGCCTGTTGTTAATGGGGCTGGCTAGTAACAGTGATTCTACTTCTGAGTCGATTGCGTGTCTGCTGTTATCCCTGACGCTGCTCGTAGGCTACCTTTGGCGTGAGAACCGCATTGATAACGGTTTGCTGCCGCAGGGGGTAGTTGCGCGAGGTTCTGCTGTGGGCGCGGGTTACTGTGCCATGTTTTTACTCACCACAGCATTAACGTGCTATTTGGTGTACGCACCGCCATTGCTGCAATCGCGTTTCGGTTTAACGCCGCTCCATGCGGGTTATCTGGTGGCTATACCCTCAATGAGCTGGACACTGGCGGGCTTGCTGGTGTCCAACTTTCAGGCGCAGCGCATTCGCAACGCGAGTATTCGCCTAGGTGGACTTTGCGTCGCACTGGGCACGGCTCTACTGGCCATGACGCTGAGTCGGGGAGGTCTGGTGAGTATTGGTGCCAGCGCAATTGTGCTCGGATTGGGGTTTGGCTTGTCGTCCAGTCTTCTCAATAGACAAGTTCTGGCAAGTTTGGGCGATTCAGACCGGGCGATAGGGTCGTCGGCGCTTACAGCGGTTCGTCAGATGGGTAATGCCATGGGCGCCGCCTTGTTCGGCGTTTTTGCCGTACTTGTTGGCTTTTCAAGTCAGATCAATGCAAGTGACGCAGCACACGTGGGTTTTGCGTTATTTGCTCTGGCTATGCCCTTGTCGATAATGGGGATGTTTGCTTGTTGGCGAGCGGTCGCTACCCACTGATGATCGCAGCCAGCGGCTGATTTACCGTGCTATTCGCGGTACGGTAGAGTCAAGGGAGACGGATAGGCACTCGGCTATGCGCGATGAGTTTGTTCTGACGCACGGAGAATGGCTTCACGCCAGCGAGCGCACTCGTGCTACGTCGCCCGATCTGTCCGGGCGCTACCTTGCCGATGATAGAACTTGCTTGCAGACACTTTTACCTGAGGCGACCTTCGAATCTGCAACTGCTGAGCGAGTAGCCGATTACGCGGCGCGCCTGATTACCGCTATTCGTCGCGATCAGCAACATCGAGCAGGGGTCGATGCCTTGTTGCAGGAATATTCCCTGTCGTCTGACGAGGGAGTCGTGTTGATGTGCTTGGCAGAAGCCTTGCTGCGCGTACCTGATGACCTCACTGCCGATCGCCTAATCGCTGACAAAATTCTCGCGGGTAACTGGTCAGCGCATGTCGGGCCTCATCATATAGGGCATCGTCATTCACTGTTTGTTAATGCGTCAGCTTGGGGGCTGCTCATTAGCGGACAGCTGGTGCGGTTCGGTCAGGAGCATCATGACCACCTGCTATCAGTACTCAGGCGAACCGTCAAACGCCTAGGGCAGCCGGTCATTCGCGAAGCAGCGCGCTATGCGATGCGTTTGATGGGCGACGCTTTCGTGATGGGGCAGACAATCGATACCGCGCTGTCACGTGGGATTCCGCAGGAGGCGCAGGGATACTCCTTTTCCTACGATATGCTTGGCGAAGGCGCTCGCACCGCCGCTGATACAGAGCGTTATCTAGCCAATTACCGCCATGCCATTGAGGCCATTGGTCGGCATTCTCGTGACTCAGCTTCGAGATCTCTTGAGTCGATGTCGCGTGCCGGAATTTCAGTCAAGTTATCTGCTTTGCATCCTCGCTATGAGGTTGCACAGCGAAGTCGCGTACTGACGGAATTGGTGCCTCGCCTGTTGTCGGTGGTGCTATTAGCTCGGAACAATAACCTGACACTCACGCTAGATGCCGAAGAGGCAGCTCGTCTAGAGCTGTCGCTGGAAGTTTTTGCTGCCGTTTTTTCGGAGCCGGCATTGAAGGGATGGGATGGTTTTGGTCTCGCAGTTCAGGCTTATCAGAAGCGGGCTCCTGATGTTATTGCGTGGTTACAGGCTTTGGCTCAGACGATGGGACGGCGCATTCCCGTAAGGCTGGTTAAGGGCGCATATTGGGATGCCGAAATCAAACTGGCTCAGACCCAGGGCTTGGCGGATTACCCAGTCTATACCCGCAAAGCCGCAACTGACGTTGCGTATCTCGCCTGTGCGAAACGTCTGTTAGCCGGCAGAGCGTGGTTTTTTCCACAATTTGCAACCCACAATGCCCACAGCGTGGCCGCAATTCTTGAAATGGATGAGCAGCGTACCGGCTTTGAATTTCAGCGCTTGCACGGCATGGGTGAAGCGCTCTACGGGCAGTTGTTGGCGGACACGGGGCTGGCTTGCCGGATATATGCCCCAGTGGGGAAGCATGCGGATTTACTTGCCTATCTGGTGCGGCGTTTGTTGGAAAATGGCGCCAATACGTCCTTTGTGAATCAGGTTCTTGACGCTCGTCGTTCAGTGTCTTCGCTGATTGGCGATCCAAGAGCAGCACTCCAGGTACAGCGATTGTGGCATAACCCGGCGATACCGCGTCCCCCGGAGCTATTTGCTACTGCTGTTACCGGCCAAGCTAACTATCTGACCGGGCCGAGAGCCACACCGCCAGCGCGGCAAGACTATCGTACTAACGCCGCCGGATTTTGTTGGAGCGACAGTAACTGGTTGCGGCGATTGCGTGATGAAATGCAGCAGTGCTGGCGGGCGCGGTTGGACAGTCTGGAAGTTGGTGCTGTCAGTGTGTTCAACCCGGCAAGGAAAGCCGAACTCGTCGGTCGACTCGACTACGACAGTGTTGAATCAATGGGCGATAAGCTGGCGGCGGCGCACCAGGCGTTTGATGCATGGCGAGAAACGACGGCGCATGAGCGGGCGGATATTCTGCGGCGGTTGGCCGATTCAATGGAAAGACACCGGGAAGAATTCATGTTGCTGTGTGTAAAAGAAGCGGGAAAAACCCTGCCGGACAGTCTCGCAGAAATACGTGAGGCCGTGGATTTCTGTCGCTTCTATGCGCAGCAGATTGACTCCGAATGCAGTGTGCAAATAGGTTCACCGCGCGGCGTGGTGCTGTGTATCAGTCCTTGGAACTTTCCCTTGGCCATTTTTGTTGGGCAGGTTGTAGCGGCCTTGGCAGCGGGCAACTGTGTGTTGGCCAAGCCAGCTGAGCAAACTAGTCTGACTGCAGTGCGGGCGGTGCAATTGATGTACGAGAGTGGCCTACCAACGCATGTGGTTGAAATTGTTCTCGGGCCAGGGCGAGCCGTGGGTGAAGTGCTGATCGACGATCAGAGAATTCAGGCGGTTTCGTTTACGGGCTCTGTGGCAACAGCGCGGTGGCTGTCAAGAGCATTGGCTGATCGCTGCGATGCACCGGTTGCGTTTACAGCAGAAACTGGCGGTGTGAACGCGATGGTGGTCGACTCTACAGCATTGCCTGAACAGGTAGTGGACGATGTGATCCGCTCTGGATTTCGCAGCGCCGGGCAGCGCTGTTCAGCACTGCGCGTGTTGTTTCTGCAGGAGGAAACCGCGCCTGCTATTATCGCCATGCTTAAAGGTGCAATGGACGAACTGTGTGTCGGCGACCCTTGTTTACTGGCAACCGACGTAGGGCCGGTAATTGACGAACGGGCGCTGCAGCGTTTGCAGACGCACCTGAAATATCTTGATGGCTGCGGACGTTTACTGCACCGCTGCGAACAGCTGTCAGAGACGCAGGACGGCACGTTCTTTGCGCCGCATTTGTATGAAATTGACGCGCTGTCTACTCTACCGGAAGAAGTATTCGGCCCCATCGTACATGTCATACGGTATCGCGCGGATCAGCTCGATCAGGTGGTTGATCAGATTAATGCCAGTGGCTATGGGTTGACCCTGGGTATCCACAGTCGGGTGCAGAGCACCGTCGATATTATTGCGAGCCGGGTGCAGGTGGGCAATGTGTATGTAAACCGGGACATGGTCGGCGCGGTTGTTGGAGTGCAACCCTTTGGTGGCAGGCGGTACTCGGGTACCGGCCCGAAAGTGGGCGGACCGAACAGCCTTAAGCGATTAGTAAGTGCTGGATCTCCTGTTGCCTCAACGGAGAAGTTGACGTCAAAGACTTACCCATTTATCACGTGTCTGCACGGTTTTATTAGCGAGAGTACACAGCGTCGCTTGACGGAAATCGCCACGGTCTACGAACGAGACTACGCCGAACCCCAAAACCTGCCGGGGCCTACCGGTGAGTCCAACCGTCTCCTTTACGAACCACGTGGACACCTGCTGGGTGTTTACACTCAGGGCGATGCCATTGACGACTGCCTTGCTGCCGTCTTTAGTGCGTTGTTGATGGGTAATCGAGTGTCTCTGAAATGTCCGGCTGCCTGGTACGGTGTTTTAACGCGCTGCATCGAGACCGTGCCTGAACGATTTGTCCTGCTGGAAAAGAGTGACGGTAACAATGCACTTTCAGATGGTGATATTCAGGGAGTTTTTACTGCGTGTACAAGTATTGAGCGGCAAGGTATTGCACGCCTGTTGGCGCAGCGCGAAGGTGTGCCTGTGCCGTTGATTGCAGAACAGCCTTGTGGGTATTCGTTGTATGCCTACGCTTGGGAAAAGGTGGTGACGATCAATACTACAGCGGCGGGGGGCAATGCCGCGCTGATGACCTTAGGGAGCAGCGCGGTTTAAGCAGGTGACTTGTTGTGTATTTTACTATCAGGCGATTTGCCTTTACGTATCATGTAAGTGCCAGAGTCGGACGATAAAGCCAGGTCAGGCATTTCGTTCAATCTGACGATTGATATACAACGCCAGTAGCGTACATAGAGCACCAGACAATACGTAGAGGCTAACGGCGGTAAGCCCAAATTTAACCGATAGGCCAAGTGCAATCAGTGGCGCAAAGGCGGCGCCGAACAGCCAGGCAAAATCTGAGGTAAGAGCTGCACCGGAGTAACGAAATCTTCTAGCGAAGTTGGTGGTCACGGTTCCCTGCGACTGGCCATAGGAAACACCTAGCAGGGCAAAACCAATAAGAATAAAGTCATTTTGCATGCTCGCCGAGCCATTCATCAGCATCGGTGAAAACA
>NZ_JBFJTH010000163.1:0-8446 GCF_041625495.1 Litorivivens sp.
GAAATTGTCGACAAGGAAAAGCCCAAGGGCGTTATTGTCCAGTTCGGTGGACAGACCCCCTTGAAGCTTGCGCGTGCTCTGGAAGCTGCAGGCGTACCGATAATTGGCACGACCCCAGATGCAATAGATCGCGCCGAAGATCGCGAGCGCTTCCAGCAAATGATCAACAAGCTTGGGCTGCTGCAACCGCCTAACGCCATTGTGCGATCCTCTGCTGAAGCCATGAAAGTGGCTGAGAAAATAGGCTACCCCCTGGTGGTGCGTCCATCGTATGTGCTTGGTGGGCGGGCGATGGAAATCGTCTACAAAGAAGATGAGCTGGAACGCTACATGGTGCAGGCCGTGCATGTGTCTGAAGATTCGCCGGTACTGCTCGATCACTTCCTGAGCGCCGCCGTTGAGGTGGATATTGATGCGGTCTCCGACGGCAAGGATGTGGTCATTGGTGCCATCATGCAGCACATTGAGCAGGCGGGCGTGCACTCGGGCGATTCGGCCTGTTCGCTACCGCCGTATTCATTGCCGCAAGATGTGCAGAATGAAATGCGCGATATTGTGAAAGCAATGGCGATAGAGTTGGGCGTCAAGGGGTTGATGAATGTTCAGCTCGCTTGGCAGGATGGCAAGATCTACGTTATCGAAGTGAATCCACGCGCATCGCGTACGGTGCCTTTTGTTTCCAAGTGCATCGGTGTTTCACTGGCGAAAGTAGCAGCACGCTGCATGGCTGGCACGTCGCTAGAAGACCAAAACTTCACCCAAGAAATTGTGCCCACCTACTACAGTGTTAAAGAGGCGGTTTTCCCTTTCAATAAATTCCCGGGTGTAGACCCGATTCTTGGCCCGGAAATGAAATCGACCGGTGAGGTGATGGGCTTGGGTGAAAGTTTTGCTGAAGCCTTTGCCAAAGCCCAGCGCGGGGCGGGTGAAAAGCTACCCAAGCCGGGGCTGGCGTTTATCAGTGTGCGTAATCCAGATAAGCCCGGTGCTGTCGCTGTAGCCAAACAGTTGCTGGAATTCGGCTTTACCCTTTGCGCAACTCGCGGAACACATGCCGTGTTAACGGAAGCTGGGCTCGAGTGCAAACGGGTAAACAAGGTTAAGGAAGGTCGTCCCCATATTGTGGATATGGTGAAAAACGGTGATATCAAACTGATCATCAATACAACGGAAGGCAAGCAGGCTATCGCGGACTCTTCCACCATTCGGCGCTCGGCACTGGCTAGCAAGATTCCCTACACCACCACCTTGGCGGGTGCGGAGGCTATCTGTATGGCGCTCTCCTTTGGTGAGGAGAAAGTGGTTCGACGCCTGCAGGATGTACACAGAGGGATATTGCAATGAGCCAGGTACCCATGACCGTAGAAGGCGAAGCCAAACTGCGGGAAGAGCTGAACCGTCTTAAAACCGTTGACCGACCGCGCATTATTCAGGCAATTGCCGAGGCGCGTGAGCACGGCGATCTGAAAGAAAATGCTGAATATCACGCTGCACGTGAGCAGCAGGGGTTTTGCGAGGGGCGCATCAAGGAGCTGGAAGGTAAGCTGTCTGAAGCGCGCGTAATAGACGTAAAAAACCTGCCCAACACCGGCAAAGTGATCTTTGGGGTCACCGTTGGTCTTATCAACTGCGAAACAGACGAAGAGGTACGCTATCGTATCGTGGGTGAAGACGAGGCCAACGTAAAAGAAGGCATGATCTCCGTCACCTCACCCATTGCGCGTGCACTGATTGGTAAAACCGAGGGCGATGTCGTGGTTGTAAGGGCGCCCGGTGGTGACATCGAATACGAGATTGACAAAGTCGAGCACCTGTAAGCGATTTCTGTGCATGCTTTGCCGGGGGTGGCGGCAGCCACCTTGCGGGGCGATGTGCCCAGGCGCCCCTGGTGGCTCAGCGCAGCAGATTGGAGAGCTTGGGGTTGGGCTTCTTGGCTGCGCGGTAGATCAGCGCTACCTTGCCGATGGATTGAACCAGCTCAGCCCGATGGGTTTCACACAGGTAGCTAATAACCATTTTACGGTCTGCCGGCTCGGGAATGGCCAGTTTCACCTTGATCAGTTCGTGATCTTCCAGCGCGCGCTCCAGCTCGGCGTCGACGCCTTCTGTTACACCCTTGCCAGCAATCATCACCACGGGCTTCAGTTTATGGCCGATTGTGCGCAATTGTTTCCGCTTGGCTGTGTCCATCTGATTGAGATCCGACTGCGTAAAAGGGCGCGTATTGTACTCAAAAGGTATACTGTGCGCGAATGAATTGAAAAGCCGAATGAAAAACAGGGTTATATCTTGGCAAAGAAGCGATCAGCGTCCAGTGGCGCCTGGCTCAAAGAGCATTTTGATGACCACTATGTAAAGCAGGCCAAGCGCGAGGGCTACCGTTCTCGCGCCTGTTACAAACTGTTGGAAATACAGGAAAAAGACCGGATTCTTCGGCCTGGAATGCAGGTCCTGGATCTTGGGGCGGCGCCGGGCGGGTGGTCGCAGGTGTCGGCGGAAATCATTGGTACCAGCGGGCGGGTAATTGCGTCGGATATTCTGCCCATGGATACACTGGCCGACGTGGAGTTTTTACAGGGCGATTTCACAGAAGATCACGTGTTTGAGGAACTGTTGGCGCTCATTGGCGACCAACCCTTGGACCTTGTAATTTCCGACATGGCCCCAAACATGAGTGGTATGAATGCAGTTGATCAGCCACGCTCCATGTATCTGGTAGAGCTGGCGCTTGATATGGCCCGCCGCGTGTTGCGCCCTGGTGGGGTGTTCCTCAGTAAAGCCTTTCACGGTGAGGGCTATGAAGAGTTCTACCGGGAGTTGAAATCAGCCTTTGACACCACGGTAACACGCAAACCCAAGGCCTCGCGGCCGCGCTCGCGTGAAGTGTACGTGCTCGGCAAGGGGTTTAAGGGCTAGGCTGCTGAATTTTAACAACTTTGTAACAAACTGTGCCCGGCCGGTTTCGATAGCCGCGATGGCGGTTCTGTAGTAAAGTGGAACGTTGAGAGTATTGAGGCGTAAGCGGATTGAGCGCTTGTGCCAGAGAGGATTTCTTTTGAACGATATGGCAAAAAACCTGTTGTTGTGGCTGATTATCGCTGCAGTACTGCTGTCGGTATTCAACAACTTCAGTGTTAAACCTAATCCTGACACGCTGACCTATTCGCAGTTTATTCAGGAAGTGCGCAACGATCGGATTGAAAAAGTGACGGTCGATGGGCTGGTGATTCGTGGTCTTCGGCGGGACAATTCCGACTTTGAAACTGTTCGCCCGATGATTGAAGATCCCAAATTGATGGATGATCTTTACAATCACAATGTAGAGGTGCGCGGTACCAAGCCAGCTGAACAAAGCATCTGGTCACAGTTGCTGATCGCCAGCTTCCCCATTCTTATCATTATTGCCGTGT
Organism: Litorivivens sp.; assembly: GCF_041625495.1. Taxonomy (GTDB): domain Bacteria; phylum Pseudomonadota; class Gammaproteobacteria; order Pseudomonadales; family Spongiibacteraceae; genus Litorivivens. The sequence continues at coordinate 3,411 of NZ_JBFJTH010000163.1, forward strand.
TCATGTTTTTTATGCGCCAGATGCAGGGCGGTGCCGGTGGCGGTGGTCGCGGTGGACCGATGGCCTTTGGCAAGAGCAAGGCGCGGCTGCTCAGTGAGGATCAGATTAAAACCACCTTTGCCGATGTCGCGGGTGTCGACGAAGCTAAAGAAGATGTGCAGGAACTGGTAGAGTTTCTGCGCGATCCCGGCAAATTCCAGCGTTTGGGTGGTCGTATTCCACGCGGTGTGTTGATGGTCGGCTCACCGGGTACGGGTAAAACCCTGCTAGCCAAAGCTATCGCGGGCGAAGCCAAGGTGCCATTCTTTTCGATTTCTGGTTCCGACTTTGTAGAAATGTTTGTCGGGGTTGGTGCGTCGCGGGTACGCGACATGTTCGAGCAGGCCAAAAAGCAGTCGCCCTGCATTATCTTTATCGACGAGATCGACGCAGTGGGTCGTCACCGCGGTGCAGGCCTCGGTGGTGGGCACGATGAGCGCGAGCAGACCTTGAACCAGCTGCTGGTGGAAATGGACGGCTTTGAGGGGAATGAAGGCGTCATTGTGATCGCTGCCACCAACCGCCCTGATGTGCTTGACCCTGCATTGCTGCGCCCCGGTCGATTTGACCGACAGGTTGTCGTTGGTCTGCCCGATATTCGCGGCCGCGAGCAGATTCTTAAGGTTCATATGCGCAAGGTGCCTTTGGCAGATGATGTCAATCCGTCGCTGATCGCACGTGGCACTCCCGGTTTCTCCGGTGCGGATCTGGCTAACCTGGTGAACGAAGCCGCGCTGTTTGCCGCGCGCGCTAACTTGCGGCTGGTTGGGATGGATCAGTTTGACCTTGCCAAAGACAAGATCATGATGGGCGCCGAGCGCAAATCCATGGTCATGTCAGACAAAGAAAAACTGAACACGGCCTATCACGAAGCTGGGCACGCGATTGTTGGTCGTATCGTGCCCGAGCATGACCCGGTTTATAAGGTCAGCATTATCCCGCGTGGCCGGGCGCTTGGCGTTACGATGTTTCTCCCCGAAGAAGATCGCTACAGTCACAGCCGCAGGCATATCGTAAGCCAGATTTGCTCGTTGTTTGGCGGTCGTATCGCCGAAGAAATGACGCTCGGCAAAGAGGGTATTACCACGGGCGCGTCAAACGACATCAAGCGTGCCACGGAGCTGGCACGTAATATGGTGACCAAGTGGGGCCTCTCCGAAAAAATGGGTCCGCTGCTTTACGACGAAGGCGAAGAAGAAGTATTTCTCGGTCGTTCAGCCACCCAGCATCACAAGAGCGTTTCCGAAGAAACTGCCCGTGAAATTGATGAAGAAGTGCGTACGATCATCAATGATTGCTACACCCGAGCTTACGAAATACTCGAATCCCATCGTGATAAGCTCGACGTGATGGCCGATGCACTGATGAAGTATGAAACCATCGACTCTCACCAGATCGATGACATCATGTCAGGCAAGCCGCCTCGTGAGCCTTCGGATTGGGGCAACCCCAATCCGCCAACGGGTGGCGGTGGCGAGACTGCCAGTGGCGATTCCCCGGATTCCAAAGAGGGGCCAATTGGCGGCCCTGCTGGAACTCACTGACTGATACCATGAGTTCAGTTCACTCAGAACCCGCGCAGCGTCTTGTCTGCGCGGGGCGCTCTGTCGATCTTTCTCGTCCGCGAGTCATGGGCATTCTCAATGTAACACCGGATTCCTTTTCCGATGGCGGGCGATATTTCGCGGATATTGATCGTGCACGCGCGCATGCGGAGGCGATGATTGCCGCCGGTGCAGATTTCATCGATATCGGTGGCGAATCCACACGTCCTGGCGCTGCACCCGTGGGGGTTTCGGAGGAGCTGGATCGTGTGGTCCCGGTTGTTGAGATGGTCGCTAGCGAATTTGATGTGATTGTCTCGGTCGACACCTCCAAGCCCGAGGTTATGCGCGAGTCGGCCCGGGTGGGTGCGGGCTTGCTGAATGATGTTCGCGCACTTCAGGAGCCGGGTGCGTTGGCAGCTGCTGCTGAAACAGGTTTGCCGGTGTGCTTGATGCATATGCAGGGCGCACCAGGATCTATGCAAAATTCCCCCCATTACGATGACGTAGTTGCAGAAGTTTTGGTATTTCTGCGGGCTCGCATAGCCGCCTGTGAAACTGCGGGTATAGAGCGTAGTCGTATAATCGCGGATCCGGGGTTTGGTTTTGGTAAGACTCCCGAACACAATCTGCAACTTTTAAATCGCATGGCGATGCTGCAGAGTCTAAATTGCCCGATTTTGGCGGGCCTTTCCAGGAAGTCGCTGTTGGGCGCTATTACCGGACGCCCAGTCGAACAAAGAGGCGTTGCTAGCGCAGTCGCGGCGGCGCTGGCAGTCCATGGCGGTGCCCGTATAATTCGTTCGCATGACGTCGCTGAAACCGTCGATGCAGTTAAAGTCGCCTGGGCAACAACAAGAGAGGCATTGGATGGCTAGAAAGTATTTTGGAACAGATGGCATTCGCGGTCGTGTGGGTGAGGGCAATATCACGCCGGAGTTCGTGCTCAGACTGGGTTGGGCGGTTGGCAAAGTTCTGGCAAAAAAGCCGGGCGATAAGGTGTTGATTGGCAAGGATACGCGAATATCAGGCTATATGTTTGAGTCGGCGCTTGAAGCAGGCCTGGTAGCAGCCGGTGTGGATGTACGTCTGCTTGGACCCATGCCGACGCCCGCGATCGCCTATTTGACGCGTACCATGAAGGCGAATGCAGGCATTGTGATCAGTGCCAGCCACAATCCCTTCAACGACAATGGCATTAAGTTTTTTTCCGGGAGCGGCTGCAAGCTGCCCGACGAGGTTGAACTCGCCATTGAGGCGCAACTGGAAGAGCCGATGAGCACACTGGATTCTGCCCATTTGGGTAAAGTGTCGCGTATTAATGATGCGCCCGGTCGCTACATAGAATTCTGCAAGCGAGCAATGCCGATTGGTTGTTCGCTTGACGGTCTGAGCATTGTGGTAGATTGCGCGCATGGTGCAACCTATCAGGTAGGTCCGCAAACGTTAAAAGAGCTTGATGCTCGGGTGATCACCATGGGGGCGTCGCCCGATGGCCTTAATATCAATAAAAATGTAGGCTCAACGGCGCCCGATGCGTTGCAGAAACGTGTTGTTGAAGAGGGTGCTGACCTGGGTATCGCTTTTGATGGCGATGGTGACCGGGTGGTTTTTGTTGATCATCGTGGTGAAGTGGTTGATGGCGACGAATTGCTCTTCATAATAGCCCAGCATGAACTGCTTAAATCGGGAGCCGTTAGCGGTGTCGTTGGTACGCTGATGAGTAATTTGGGGTTCGAGCTAGCTTTAAAAGAGCTGGAAATTCCCTTTGCACGCGCTAAGGTGGGAGACCGTTACGTTAAAGAGCTGATGGAATCTCGGGGCTGGACCTTGGGCGGAGAAAATTCGGGACATATCATCTGCTCCGATATTACGACAACGGGCGACGGCATTATTGCTGCGCTGAAAGTACTGTATGCGATGGTCGACTCCGGCCACAGCCTGGCGGATCTGAAGTCAGGCATGCGCAAATTTCCGCAGATTATGCAAAATGTTCGGGTTAAGCCGGGTAGTAATATCATGGAGAGCGACGAGCTGCAGCGTGCGGTAACGAGCGTTGAAGCCGAACTAGGCGGAAAAGGGCGGGTGTTGTTGCGGCCCTCCGGTACCGAGCCAGTCATTCGCGTGATGGTGGAAGGTGAGTGCGCCGATACGGTCTCGCGCCTGTGTGCCGGGCTTTCGCAAAAAGTTGAATCTCTGGTGGCGTAAGTCGCGATTGTTTCTTGTGTAGGGTGGGCAGTTTCTGTAACATTGGCGCCCGTTCTGGGGGGTAAGGTATAACAATGCGGCAGGCTCTGATAGCTGGTAACTGGAAAATGCATGGCGATAGTCAGCAGATTCATCAGTTACTGGGTGAGCTCAAGCCGGCGGTCGCTGATGCAGAGGCCGATATCGCTGTTATTCCCCCTGCCGTGTACATCCCGCTGTGTGATGAATTGCTTAAAGGCTCTAATGTGGTCTTTGGTGCGCAAAACGTCAGTGAGCAGCGGGAACAGGGCGCCTTCACCGGTGAGTTGGCAGCGTCAATGTTGAAAGACTGCGGCTGCACTTATGTGTTGGTAGGGCATTCCGAGCGCCGCGCCTTGTATGGTGAGAATGATGCGCTTGTAGCGGGTAAAGTTGCCGCTGCTCTGGCAGCAGAACTCAAGCCCATATTGTGCGTCGGAGAGTCTCGCGCGCAACGTGAGGCGAATGAAACGCTTGAGGTAGTTGGGCAGCAGGTCGACGTGGTGTTGTCGACGCTGGCAGACGGACACGATCAATTGACCATTGCCTATGAACCTGTATGGGCGATCGGAACGGGCCTGACAGCATCACCGGAGCAGGCTCAGGAAGTGCATGCGTTTATTCGCAGTAAACTGGCAGCACACAGTCAGGCACTCGCGGAGAAAGTTCGCATTTTATATGGCGGTAGCGTTAAAGCCGCCAACGCGAAGGAACTGTTCAGTCAGCCCGATATTGATGGTGGTTTGGTTGGCGGTGCCTCGCTGGACGCGGCCGAATTTGCCGCGATTTGTCATTCGATTGGTTAGGTCATGGAACAACTGATACTGATATTTCACGTACTGGCGGCGATAGCAATTATCGGCCTTATCCTGATTCAACAGGGGAAAGGCGCCGATATGGGGGCATCGTTCGGCAGCGGCGCGTCGCAAACCCTGTTTGGTTCGAGTGGTAGCGGTAATGCGCTGACTCGAGCAACAGCCATTCTGGCCACACTGTTCTTCTGTACCAGTCTAGGCCTGGCTTTCGTTGCAAAAGAGAAGGCTGGTGGCTCTGATCTTGGGTTCGATGAGCAAATTCCCGCGCTGGAAGAAAGCCGCGATGTTGCGCCGGTGCCAGAATCTGTGAATGACGAGATTCCAGAGTTGCCGCGCAGTAGTGGTAGTGAGGAAATTCCGCAGTAATTTCTGAAAATATAGCCGAAGTGGTGGAATTGGTAGACACGCCATC
>NZ_JBFJTH010000164.1:0-8339 GCF_041625495.1 Litorivivens sp.
AAATCAATCAGCGATTTCGCCGCCAGATAGGGAGTGGTCTTGCCTTCGGTTACCTGGCGATCAAGCTCCGGCATCTGTTGCTTAACCTCAGGATTCTGCTTGAGTTTCAGATCAAGCATTTCGTGAAGCAATTTGTGCATCCACTCCTGAGCCTGGCGGGCACGCTTCTCGTGAAACGCCTTGTTCTTGATGGCATCGATCTGAAAGTCCGAGATCATGCCCCAGACTTCCTCGATATTTTCCTTCTGCAGCGCCGAGCAGGTTTTTACCTGTGGCGTCCAGAAGCTAGTGTGGCGCAGCAGATGCAAGGCGTTCTGATAGTGACGCCGGGTCTGCTGGGCCATATTGAGGCTGTCTCCGTCAGCCTTGTTAATCACCAGAGCATCGGCCAGCTCCATAATGCCCTTTTTGATGCCCTGCAGCTCATCGCCGGCGTTGGGCAACATCAGCACCATGAAAAAATCGACCATACTGGCCACTTCGTATTCTGACTGCCCTACCCCAACGGTTTCTACGAGTATCACGTCATAGCCCGCTGCCTCACAGAGCAGCATGGTCTCGCGGGTTTTCAGTGCGACACCGCCGAGCGCGCCTTCGGAGGGTGAGGGTCGGATAAAAGCATTATCCATCCGCGACAATTCTTCCATCCGGGTTTTGTCCCCGAGAATTGAACCACCCGCGATGGGAGAACTCGGATCAACGGCCAGCACAGCAACCTTCTTGCCCTGCTCTATGACCGTCTGGCCGAAACTTTCGATAAAGGTGGACTTGCCTACGCCGGGGATGCCGGTGATGCCCACCCGAATACTATTGCCAGTGTAAGGCAGCACCGCCTCCAGCAGGCGCTGGGCGTCCTCGCGGTGCTCAGCCCGCTTGCTTTCCACCAGGGTGATGGCCTTGGCAAGTGCACGGCGATTGCCCTGGCGGAGCTGGTCAATATCAATACTCGTCATTCTATTCGAGTGTCCATAACAAAAAGCCCGGCTAAAGCCGGGCCTGAAGTATCAAACCGCATGGGCCTGACAATTAAATGCCCGCGAATCAGCTTTTGTAATTCGCGTTGATGGAGTCAAGCACTTCTCGCGCCGCTTTCGGGATCTGGGTGCCGGGCCCAAAGATACCTTTTACGCCCGCCTTATTCAGGAAATCGTAGTCCTGCCGTGGAATAACACCGCCGGCAACCACGATAATATCCTCGGCTCCCTGCTTCTTCAGTTCTTCGATCAAAGCCGGTACCAGCGTCTTGTGGCCGGCAGCCTGCGACGAAACACCCACGACATGAACGTCGTTCTCAATCGCCTGCTTGGCCACTTCCTCAGGCGTGGAAAACATGGGCGACAGGTCAATATCAAAACCCACATCTGCAAAGGCTGTCGCAATTACCTTGGCGCCGCGATCGTGACCGTCCTGGCCCATTTTACACACTAGCATCCGGGGACGACGACCGTGCTTTTCAGTGAAAGCCTCGATATCGGCGGAAATTTCATTCCAATTGTCGTCGTTCTGATAGGCGCTGCCGTACACACCGGATACCGTTTGAGCCTGCGCGTTGAAGCGACCGAATTCGCGCTCCATGGCAAAGGAGATTTCACCTACGGTAGCACGAACGCGCGTGGCTTTCACCGCCAGATCCAGCAGGTTGCCTTCGCCGCTGACGGCGCACTGGTAAATCGCTTCCAGCGCATCTTCGACGGCTTTTTCGTCACGACTGGCGCGAATACGCTCCAGCGCTGCTACCTGAGACTTGCGGACTTTCTCATTGTCGATATCGAGAATATCGACGTCATCTTCAGTTTCCAGGCGGTATTTGTTTACACCGACAATCACGTCTTCGCCGCGATCGATCCGGGCCTGCTTGCGCGCAGCGGATTCTTCGATACGCAGCTTGGGCATGCCGGTTTCGATGGCCTTGGCCATGCCGCCTTTTTCTTCCACTTCCTGGATCAGTTCCCAGGCTTTTTCGGCGATGTCGTTGGTCAGCGATTCCATCATGTAGGAGCCACCCCAAGGGTCAACCACCTTGGTGATGCCGGTTTCTTCCTGGATGATGAGCTGGGTGTTGCGAGCAATGCGGGCCGAGAATTCCGTCGGCAGTGCAATCGCTTCGTCCAGTGCATTGGTGTGCAGCGACTGGGTGCCGCCAAACACTGCCGCCATCGCCTCAATCGTGGTACGAACCACGTTGTTATAAGGGTCCTGCTCGGTCAGGGACCAGCCGGAGGTCTGGCTATGGGTGCGCAGCATTTTTGAGCGCGGGTTCTTCGGTTTGAACTCATCTACGATGCGAGCCCACAGCAGGCGCGCAGCGCGCAGTTTGGCAATCTCCATATAGAAGTTCATGCCAATGCCCCAGAAAAATGACAGGCGCCCCGCGAATTTGTCGATATCCAGACCCGCCGTCAGTGCGGTGCGAATATATTCTTTACCATCGGCCAGGGTATAGGCCAGCTCCAATGCCGCGTCGGCACCGGCTTCCTGAATGTGGTAGCCGGAAATGGAAATGGTGTTGAACTTGGGCATGTAATCCGACGCATAGGCAATAATATCGCCGATAATTTTCATCGACGGCTGCGGCGGATAAATGTAGGTGTTGCGCACCATGAATTCTTTCAGAATGTCGTTCTGAATGGTGCCTGACAGCTGCTCCTGGCTGACGCCCTGCTCTTCGGCCGCGACAATATAGCCGGCCAGGACCGGCAGCACTGCGCCATTCATGGTCATGGACACAGAAACCTTGTCCAGCGGAATACCGTCAAACAACACTTTCATGTCTTCGACCGAGTCGATGGCCACGCCGGCCTTGCCGACGTCACCGGTAACACGTGGGTGATCGGAGTCATAACCGCGGTGGGTCGCCAGGTCAAAGGCTACCGAGACCCCCTGCCCGCCAGCAGCCAGTGCCTTGCGGTAGAAGTTATTGGACTCTTCGGCGGTGGAGAAACCGGCATACTGGCGAATGGTCCAGGGACGCCCCGCATACATGGTCGGCTGTGGGCCCCGGATAAAAGGCTCCATACCCGGCATGGTGTCGGTGAAAGGCAGTCCTTCGAGGTCTTTCTTGCTGTACAGCGGATTGACGTCGATGCCTTCAGGTGTATGCCAAACCAGATCGTCCAGGCTTTTCCCACCCTTGCTCATCTGCTTGTTGGCAAGTTCTTCCCAGGCTTCGCGAGTCGCCTCGGGTGCTTTGTAGTCCTTGTCTGCCATATGCTGTTACCTGTCAGTGATAGCTCGGCCAGAGATAGCCCGGCCAGTAATAAGGTAGATCAGTGATCGTCGCCGGGCTGGTTGATTTCGACCAGCACGCCATCGCAGCTTTTCGGATGAATGAAAATCACTTTTGCGTTGTGGGCACCCGGGCTTGGTTCATCTGAAAGAAACTGATAGCCCTTGGCTTTCAGGCGTGCCACATCCTCTTCAATGTTGTCACTGCGAAAGCAGATATGGTGCAGTCCGCCTGGCTTCTTCTCCAGGTACTTGGCAATCGGGCCTTCACCATTCAGGGGGTGCACCAGCTCAATACTGGTTGCAGGCACCGGAAAAAAAGCGGTTGATGTCTTAGCATCAACAACGTCTTCAGTACCTTCAAAGTTCAGCTGAAAATCTTCCTTAAAACGCGCAATCGCCTTTTCCAGTTCAGGGACGGCGATGGCGATATGGTCAAGTGCGGTGATCATGGGGTTTACCTGTGAGCTTCAAACAATAATTGTAGACGCGTCCAGATTGGAGCGACGCCAAGGTATTTTGGTCGGACGTCTGATGTCAGACGTCCGACGGATCACTAAACGATCGTTTTCAGGAAATCTGCAGTCTTCACCTTACGGCGCTCGGCAATTTCCTCAGGCGTTTCAATCACGATTTTCTCGTCTGGTGTCACCTTGAAGACCGGCTCGCCTTTCTTGATGATCACGCCATCGCCATCGATCAGACATTTCTCGACGGTACCCGCGAACGGTGCAACCACCTTGTTGAACATCTTCATGACTTCAACAATGTAGAGCACATCGCCGGCTTCAAAGTGGTCGCCTTCCTTGACGAACACATCCATACCCGGAGCTTCACGGGGGTAGAACATACCGCCGCTGACAGCAAGGATCTCGTCGGACTTGGCTGCCGGTGGGGGCACCAGCACTTTGGCCATGCGATCCTGCAGTTCTTTCTCGGTCAGACGGTCCGGAATGGTGATACTCAGATCCGCGTTCACCTTCAGATCGTAGAACTTGGTCTTGCGTGCGATGTAGGTCAGAACAGATAGCAGCTCGGTACCGGCCTGATAGCCCGCATGCGCCTGCTGCGCCTCGGTCCACTGTTTCTTGGTGATGCCCTTAGGCGCCTTGTCCGAGGCCAGCGCCGCCTGCAGCTCGCCAAAGTCTTCGGTGCCCAGCTTCTCTTTCAGGCTGGCATAGAAGCTCAGTGCCGCCTGCAGTACCTCGTTGTCGTGATCCCAGATCATGTGACGCGCCGGTTTGCCGGCCTCGTAATCCATGTTCAGGAAGTGGTAAAGCTCGGCCAGCAGCTCAATCGGGTTGACCGTCCATTCAACAGACTTCTTGCTGACTTTCACCGCGTCTTTGTGGATGCTCAGCCAGCCCGCCATGTAATGCGGCTCGCCAAACAGGCGTTCCAGCGGGCGGGTGATCAGCAGCTGCTTGAGATCCAGTGCGTTAGCCCAGGCCTTGGCAGTTTTCGGGTCGGCTTCGGAAAGATAGCGCTGCTTGATCTGGCCATAGGCAAAATCCAAATCAATTTGTGAGGCGGCCTCTCTCAGTTCACCTACCGCCGTCAGGTAGGGAACGATAAAGCGAGTACTGGGACGCGCGTTAATACCATTGCCCAAAAACCAGTACACCAGACCATAGTGAAACTGCAGGTTGGTGGCCAGATCTTTGCCCCGCAGCTCGGTGCGACGCAGAATTTCGGCCAGTTTGGTGTAGCTGTCCAGCCGATTTTGACCGGTGGTCAAGAGCAGAGCGATGTTGGAGTCGTAGGCTCCCGCCAGGTGATACTTCATAAACACATCCGTATCCGGATTGTGCATGGAGATCCCCTGGTCATCGCGAATTTCGCCTTCCAGCGCATCTGACCAGTACTCAATCACGCCGCCTGCGTGGGGCTGCAGCGCCTGGTTAGTAGCGTTCATACGCGCTTCAACCGAGGCCGGCTCGCGGACGATACGCTCAGGCTTGGGCAAGCGCTTGCCGTGGCGGGCAATGAGTGCCATTACTTCGACCAGGCTCTCAGCGATAAAGAAATCGTTGGGGTCGTCCGGATTGGTGAACTTCAGTTTGTAGCAAAGCTCGGTAACCCTGTGCTCAACCTGAATCCGGGTGTTCATTTCCATGAAGTAGTGCGCTTCGCCGTCGACGATACACTCAAAGGTGCCCACCGAATCCAGCTTAACCGCCTTACCGAAAACCGCACCCTCTTCTTCCATGCGCTTGAGGATCTCAAGATCCTTCTTCAACTGGGTGACTTCAGCGCGACGACCGGCTGCGCTGGCTTCTTCGATAGCCGCTTCCAGCTCTTCCACGGTCACAGACACTTCCAACAGTTTCTGCTCGTGCATCTGCAGGGAGCAGTCGCGACCGCCCATGGTCATGCACCACTCACCATTACCCACTACCTGGATTTCCTGGTGTCGGGTGGTGTCGATATTCATTTCGATCAGGACGTTTTTGTTATCGCCCACACCGTTGGTCTTGAGCTCAATCAAGCATTCCTTAACCAGCGACGGTACCGGGGCTGCGGCCAGCTCCACGCGCTCTTCTAGGGTCTTGCCCTTGTAGGAGTTGGCTGATTGAAGGATACGCTGCCCTTTACCACCGCCACCGGCGATGGCCTTGAGGCGAAAACGGTTGTTTGGCTTTTCAGCCAGCATGCGCTTGGCTTCCACTTTAAGCGCCTCACCAATATCATCGGCGTCGATAATATCGATACCGGCATCGTAGGAAGCCGCCAGCAGCGCCAGCGCTTTCTCTTCATCATCCTTGCACTTGGAGAAATCGACTTTCAGCTTGTGTTCTTTGGCACACTTTTCCAGCCCGTTCTTACCGTATTTGGCAAACAGAGCCAGGCTGGTCGCGTTGTTGACACCGGGAGTTACCGATACACCGGTTTCCAGTGCCGTGCGCTTGGCCTGGTCTTTCATGCCAGCGGCTTTCTGAGTGTAGGAACAGGGGCCAATAAAGTTCAGGCCGGCCTCTTCCATCGCTTCAACCATCTCGGCGTCTTCAGACATAAAGCCGTAGCCGGCAAAAATAGCGTTGTAGCCGTTATCCTTGGCGATACGGACAATCTGCTGGATACGCTTGCCGCGCTCTTCCTTGTTGGCACCAGTGTAGTCCGGCACCCGATGAACGCGGTCCGGGTCGGTCAGCCGGCGCAATTCCGGCGCCAGCGCGTTGGTGTAGGTGATTGAGTCTTTTTCCGACAGCAAAATGCCGTAGCCGTTAATACCCATTTCATCGAAGACATCCATTGCTTCCTTGCGAATGGGGCCGCGACAGATGATCAGCGGTTTAAGATCTTCACAGGAGAAGCTGCGTACCCACGCCGAAGGTGAGTTAGACAGCTTGCGATCCGCGTGGATCAGCGGGTTGTTCAGATAGTAGTTGTTGCTTTGCACGAGTGTGTTCCCCTTGTAATCCGGTTTGCCGTTTCAGTCACGTCAGTGGAATTCGCGTTGCGGTCCGCCCATGGGTTCGGGCTTGTAGCTCGCTATATGCAGCTCCAGCTGCTCGGCGATGACCTGTCGCAAATCCGACGGCATAACAATTTGTGAAATGGATCCGAGGCTCAAAGCCTCATTGGGGTTCATCAGCTCGCGCTCGTAACGCTGGGCCAGCTGGGCTTCTTCGGCTTTCTGCCACGCAGCTACTTCAGCCTTGGCGTCTTTTTCCGACAGCCCCTGCTTCATGGCCTTGGCAACACGGTCTTTCAGAGTGCTGCGAATGGCGCGCAGTTCGTCTTTGTAGACATACTCAACACCGGCAGGCCCCATAACCGCCAGGCGGGTGGTGGGCAGTGCGCAGACAAAGTCTGCACCCGTCGGATAGTTGTTGAACGACGCGTAAGCACCGCCAAAAGCGTTGCGAATGATAATCAGGAATCGCGGGGTGCGCAGATCAACAATCGAATCCAGCATGGCACGGCCAGCCTGGACGATACCGCCCTCTTCCTGCTCACGACCGGGCAGGAAGCCGGTGGTGTCTTCCATAAACATCACTGGAATGTTGTAGACATTACAGAAGCGAATAAAGCGGGCGTTTTTGTAAGCCGCGCCGATATCAATCTGACCGGAGGCCACCGCCGAGTTGTTGGCAACAAAACCCACCACATTTCCGCCAATGCGACCAAAGGCGGTAATGGTGTTCCGAGCGCGCTCGGGTTGCACTTCGAAATAGTCACCGTGGTCGCAGAGCTGCTGAATGATAATGCTGATGTCGAAGGGCGTATTGAATCCAGTCGGGCTGTTGAAGGACTTTTTCAGCAGCAGGTCGATATCCCAGGTTTTACGGTCAATCGGGTCGGAGGTCGGCTGAAACGGCGCCAGCGAGGTGTTGTTATCGGGCAGGTAGTTCAGCAATTGTTTGACCTTATTCAGGGCAGCCACTTCGTCTGGCACCACAAAGTCAGTCACACCGGACTGGGAGTGAACTTTGGGGCCGCCCAGATCATCGGCAGTAACGTCTTCACCCAGCACCGATTTGACGACACCGGGGCCTGTGAGACCGAAGAAGGTGTCGTTGGGCTGAACCACAAATGAGCCCTGGCGTGGCAGGTAAGCGCCGCCACCGGCGTTGTAGCCGAACATGCACATGATCGACGGTACCACACCATTAATCCGGCGCAGCGCGGTAAAGGCTTCGGCGTAGCCGTCCAGACCACCGACACCGGCGGGAATAAAGGCACCGGCAGAATCGTTCATACCCACCAGCGGAATACCGAGCTTGCCAGCCAGCTCAAACAGTCGAGCCAGCTTGCTGCCGTTAGTGGCGTCCATCGAGCCGGCACGCACGGTGAAGTCGTGGCCGTAAATCGCCACGTCGCGGCCATTAACCTTGATGATGCCGGTTACCAGCGAGGCGCCGTCGAGGTTTTTACCCCAGTTCTGGTAGAGAATCTTGGGCTCTGTGCCGGCATCCTTCAGTACCTGAATGCGCTCCCAAACGGTCATGCGCTTTTTCTGGTGCTGTTTCTGAATGCTTTTTACGCCCGCAGCCTTATAGGGCAGCTGCAGCAATTCATGGCCCATCATCAGGGTGGTTTCGTACAGGCCGGGGTCATAATCGAGCTGACCAGGAACGGTGAATTCAACGTCCTTGGCCTGCTCAAACGGG
>NZ_JBFJTH010000165.1:0-8315 GCF_041625495.1 Litorivivens sp.
TATGTTTCTGGGGCGAGGCGACTGGGCGCAATGTGACGCTTAACGTGTTTTGTGTGGTAGTTGACCTAAGCTAAGGCCTTGGATACTCTTTCCACTAGGTTCGCTGCAGTTTGGACCGGAGCGACGCGGTGAACCGTCGGATGTTGGCAAGTGCTACAAATCATTCGATCAATGTCGTGCTGGCCAGAGTTAAACGAGACGCAACATGAGTAATGAAAAGAAAGTTGTTCAGCTTCGGTCTGGCCAAAATGCGGGTGGCTCGCTACCGGCTATTTTTGCAGCATGCCATGAGTGTGGGTGGCAGTTTTTGTCAGACCATATGCAGAAGCTGCTGGATAATGCTGACGATGCGCTCTTCGAGCTTGCTGATCGCGCCCTCAATGCCAGCGAGCAGAATCTCTATTTTGAAGCCATGCGGGAAATCCGCGTGCACCGTCGTCGACTGGAAGACGATTTCCGCAACCATCTTTTTGCTCCTTTCCACGCTCTGGTTGGCGCCGGTGAGTCTACCGGAGGCAGCACGCTGAAGCCGCTGGAGCTTCTCGACTACGACGACATGGAAGAGCAGGTGGCGGTCGAGAGTATGGCCAGCAAGGCCAGTAAGCGCTTTGTTCAGCCGATCGCGTCACTGATGGCCAGTTTTGAAGGCTGGAGTGCGTCTAACGGTTCAGTGATTGCCATGAACGAAAACCAGCTCCCGCTGGGGCCGCCGGCAATATGTGATGCCTTTGCCAAATCCACGCGGGATCTGGATATCAGCATCAAACCCAAGCTGGTGCTGTTCAAACTGTTTGATCGGCACGTTGTGTCTGAATTTGGTGGGCTTTACCAGGAGCTGGCTGAAATTCTACGTGCCGCTGGCTTGTATATCGAATCTAACCCTGTCGTAAAGAAAACCGAGGGTGTCGAGGAACCGTTGGCGCAGCAGGTGCCTGAAGCGGCTGCTGAACTGACTGAAGCCACCGATGTGGTGGATGTGGATGAGCTGGCGAAGCAATCTTCCGGTTCCGTGTTCGATGTACTGAAAAGCCTGTTCGCGAGCGCAGCCAATTCCCCCGGAGATTCTGGCAAGATCCAGATTTCACGTGCCTCCTTGATGTCGGTTTTGCAGGAGCTGCAGGGCTCTGAGCTCGAGCGCTTGTTGCATGCCAGTCCGCAAATTGTTTTTGCAGGTGAATTCACCCAGTTGACGGCGGATATGGCCGAGCGGCTGCGAGGGATTGGCAATAGCTCCATGAATGAGTCTGAAGAGGGGCTGGCGCAGCGCGATTTCGACGTCATCAATCTGGTCTCTTTGCTGTTTCAGTACATTCTTGAAGACGAGAGTGTGGCTAGCCCGATGCGTGGCCTTATTGCGCATCTGCAAATCCCGGTACTAAAGGCTGCGATGCTGGATAAGCGTTTTTTCAGCAAGGAAGGCCACCCGGCGCGTCTGTTGTTGAACACTATTGCAGACGCCTGTATCGGATGGCAGCCCGAGGGCGATATTGATGAAGACCCTTTGTATGTAGAAATAGAAAGCATTGTGAAAGACGTGCTGTCGCGTGCTGATGGAACGGCTTCAGTCTTTGATGAGGCGTTGGAGGAATTCAAGGTCTACCTCCAACAGGAACAGCGCCGCGCGGAAATCGTCAATAAACGCTTACAAGATGTCCAGGATAGTCAGAAAGTCGCGGATGAGGCGCGTAAGGCAGTAGATGAGCTGCTTGACCTCAAAATGCATCAAACCGCCGTTCCAGAGCCGCTGTCAACGATTCTCCGGGAAGGCTGGAGCAAAGTGCTGTTTTTGAACTATGTGCAGCACGGTAAGGACAGTGGTGCGTGGCAGCAATCGGTTGCTCTGGTAGACAGTCTGATCTGGAGCGTTCAGCCGGTTGCCAACGCGGCTCATCGTGATAAGTTGCTGTCGGAGTTGCCCACCATACTGGAAGATTTGAGATCAGGCTTGAATCAAGTGGGCTACAACCCCTATGATCTCAAAGAGCAATTGCAACAACTGGAAACTGTGCATTTGAATCGGCTGCGCAAACTGAGTGAGCCGGGTGAAGAGCAGAACAATAAAAATTTGGATGGGACGCCTGTGAATCTAAAAACAAAAGTAGACGACGCGCCGTCTGAGAAAGTCGACCTCGATGCACTGGATGCTTCGCTGGCAAAGACTTTGGGAGAGGGCTCCGCTGCCAGTGAGAAAGAGCTGGAAGAGGCAGAGCGCCGCCTGGCTCGATTGCAGGTGGGTAACTGGGTGGAAATACCACAAGAAGCAGGTAAAACACTGCGTTGTCGTCTTGCGGCAGTGATTGCCAGTACCGGTCGCCATATCTTCGTTAACCGCTCCGGAATGAAAGTGGCGGAATATGAGAAGGCCGATCTGGTGGCGAAGCTTGCTTCAGATCAGATGGCGCTGCTGGATGACGGCATGTTGTTTGATCGGGCGCTGGAGTCGGTCATCAGTAACCTTCGCGATATGAAAGACAAGCCGGTCTAATGTCGTGATGTTGCCGGCAAGCCTCGCTGATACGAGGGTTGCCGAAAGCCTCGGTTACGGACGCTTGTTATAAACATCTGTTTTAGGGCCGCTGCTCGCGGGCTTTTTACTATACGGTACAAGCATGTTCTCCATTGATGACCGCGGGTGGCTTCAGGGCGTAGAGCATTGTCCTTCTCCAAACTATGGTGAGCGCCCTGGCGACACGGCGGTAGATTTACTTGTCATACACAACATCAGCCTGCCTGCCGGTGTTTTTGGTGGCCGCTATATCCACGATCTTTTTTGTAATTGTCTCAATTGTGATGCGCACCCCTCCTTTGCCGATCTGCGTGACCTCGAAGTGTCCGCGCACGCATTGATAGACCGCAGCGGCCACACCACACAGTTTGTCTCGTTCGATGACCGTGCCTGGCATGCGGGGGTCTCTGAATTTGCAGGTCGTCCCAACTGCAATGACTACAGCATTGGCATCGAGCTTGAGGGCACCGATACCGTGGGTTATACCGCGCAGCAATATCAGACGCTGGTGCAGGTCACGCAGGCCTTGCAGCGCAAGTACCCTTTAATTGGCAAACAGCGTATTGTTGGTCACTGCGATATCGCACCGGGGCGTAAAACAGATCCGGGGCCCGCTTTTGATTGGGCCTACTTCAGAAAGGAATTGAGCTGATACGATGGAATTTCTAGCGGTAGTCACGGTGCTGATTGTCATTCAGGTCTGGGGCCACGGTGCCGTCATACAGCGCGACGATTGGGTGGACTCCACTTATCGGCGCCTTCAGGCGGTCAAAGATCACCGTTGGCGCTTGGCCATCCTCATACTGTTGCCGGTTGTGGCGGTCATTCTAGTGGATGGGTTGCTGACCGGCGTCCTTTTCGGTCTGCCTCTGCTGCTGTTTTACATCGCTGTACTTTTGTACGCGCTAGGTCGTGGCGATTTTACCTCCGAGTTGGACTTGTATGTAGCCGCCTGGCAGCGCGGAGACCTTGAGTCTGCCTACGAGCACGCGTGTCAACTGGAAGATTTTGACGGCAGCGCGTCAATGCATAACGCCGCCGAGTTACATGAACAGGTACGGCGTGCCATTTTTTACGAGGGCTTTGAGCGCTGGTTTGTTGTTGTGTTTTGGTTTGTTCTGCTGGGGCCAGCGGCGGCCTTACTGTATCGGCTCTGCAAAATCATGGATAGCAGGATAGGGGCTGATGCCAGCGAACAGTCGCTGCTGGATCAGATGGTTTTCTATATTGAATGGTTGCCGGCGCGTTCACTGGCGCTAACCTTCGCAATCGTCGGAGATTTCGAACGCGGTATTCAGGCGGTGGCACCGGTTGCTGTGGATGGATCACCCGCCGGTGAAGTGCTGCATGTTACCGGCTCAGCGGTATTGTCTGGTGATATCGGTGCAGCCATTAGCGAGCAGCAGTTTACCGAGCAGGCCGAGGCGGAGCTGCGAAGCGCCCAGAAAATTCTATCGCGCAGTGTCTTCTGCTGGTTGGTTTTTCTGGCGCTACTGCAATTGATGTGAGCTCACCGTGCGCATTGGTATCGACCTTGGTGGCACCAAGATAGAAGGCGTTGTATTGGCCGATTCCGGCGCGCCGCTATTCAGGCAGCGTGTCGCTTCTCCGTCCCACAATTACGACAATATCATCGACGCCATTGCCAGTATGGTCGCTCAGTTTGAGCGCGAGATTGGCAGGCAGGCAACGGTGGGAGTTGGCACGCCCGGCGCGCCATCGATCCACTCCGGCTTGATGAAAAACGCCAACAGTACCGTCATCAACTGCAAGCCGCTAAAGGCCGATCTGGAGCAGGCATTGAACAGGGAGGTGCGGCTCGCCAACGACGCCAATTGTTTCGCGCTTTCTGAGGCCGTGGATGGCGCCGGATCTGGGCAGCAAGTCGTATTCGGTGTCATTCTCGGTACCGGCGTCGGGGGAGGTCTGGTGGTGGATAATCAGCCGCTGCTGGGGCGTAATTTTCTTGGCGGCGAGTGGGGGCATAACCCGCTGCCGGGTGCGAACGAGCATCGTCGTTGTTACTGTGGCAGCAGCGATTGTATTGAAACTTATCTTTGCGGCAGCGGCTTGTTGCGCAGCGCAAAACGGCTCAACCCTGCAATAGAAAGTACTCATGATCTGGCGCAGCGTGCGCAAGAGGGAGAATCCAGCGCGCTTGCGGTAATTGAAGCTTATGCCGCGGCGCTGGCGAAAGCCCTTGCAACGGTTATCAATATAGCCGACCCGGATATCATTGTACTCGGCGGCGGCTTATCCAATATCGACGCGCTTTATCCATTGCTCAACAATCAGCTGGCGGGCAGTGTTTTTGGGCGAGAGTGTCAGACGTCGGTGGTAAAAGCCTTACACGGCGACGCCAGTGGTGTGCGCGGCGCGGCTTGGCTATGGCCCGCCGCCTGATGCTGCTAGGATTTATTGGCGGGTTGCCATAGCACTTCCTGGCCGCCATCACGGCGCGCAATCAGTCGAGCAAGAACAAACAACAGATCTGACAGCCGGTTGAGGTATTTGCGCACCGGTTCGTTGATGCTATCGGTTTTGCTCAGCGTGATTACGCAGCGTTCTGCGCGTCGGCAGACCACACGGGCAAGGTGGCAATGGGCCGCCGCGAGATTGCCGCCGGGCAGAATGAAATTCTTCAGTGGTGGCAGCGATTCGTTCAAACGGTCCAGCTCGTTTTCCAGCGCGGTGATACGCTCGTCGGTGATCAGGGTAAAACCGGGTACCGCCAACTCCCCGCCGAGATCGAACAGATCGTGCTGGATTTGCGATAGCAGCGGGCGGTATTCATCCTCGTCGGCCAGAGCGGCCACCAGCACACCAACATGACTATTGATTTCATCCACGGTGCCAATGGCCTCCATGCGCGGTGCATCTTTGTCGATACGGCTGCCATCGCCCAGACCGGTGGTTCCGTCATCGCCGGTACGTGTGTAGATTTTAGACAGTCGGTGTCCCATGCTGACCTCTTTTTGCGGAGTGCTCGGTAAATTGCGTTAGAATAGGCAGCTTTGCTGCGGCGCAGCTGTAGTGTAACGGATTCCGCGAAGGAGCAGGTCAACCACGTGATTGAATTTTACCTGGGTGGAGCAAGATCGGGTAAGAGTCGCCTGGCTGAGGCCGCCGTTTGCGCAACCGGTAAAGCGCGTGTTTATCTGGCCACCGCGCAGCCTCGCGATGGCGAAATGGGTGACAGAATTGCCCGGCACCGCGCTGATCGGGATCAACATTGGCTCACGATTGAAGAGCCGCTTGCGCTTAGTACGGCCTTGCGTCAGCACGCGCGTGAAGATCGATGCATTCTGGTTGACTGTCTCACTCTGTGGCTGAGCAATTGGCTGGAGCAGGGCGAGGACCAATGGCAGCAGGCCAAGCTTGAATTTTTAGAAGTCCTACCGGAGCTGCCAGGCGATATTGTGTTGGTCAGCAATGAAGTGGGACAAGGGGTAGTGCCGGTCAACGCACTGGCGCGGCAGTTTGTCGATGAAAGCGGCTGGCTCCATCAGGCGCTGGCGACACAGTGCGACCGCGTTAAATTTGTGGTCGCCGGTATAGCGATAACACTAAAGGAGAATTGAGGTGGAAGAAGCGTGGTACCTGGAAGAGGCTCCGGCGCCTGATGAAGAGATTATAACGCTGGCGCGAGCTCGGCAGGATAACCTTACCAAGCCCAAGGGTTCGCTGGGCAGGCTTGAAGACGTGGCCATCCAGTTAGCCGGTAATCAGGGAACGCTAAACCCCAAAATAGAGCGGCCGGCCATTGTTGTCTTTGCGGGTGACCACGGCGTAGCCGCTGAGGGAATCTCCGCTTATCCACAGTCGGTAACCTCGGAAATGGTCCGTAATTTTTCCGCCGGTGGTGCGGCGATTACTGTGTTGGCAAAAACACTGAACGTACCATTTCGGGTATTCAATATGGGTACCGTTGATTCCCTGGAAGAGCTGCCGAATGTTGAAGACCGTCGTGTCGCTGCCGGCACGCAAAATATCTGCAACAGTCCAGCGATGGATGAGCGACAGTTTGAAGAGTGTATGGCAGCGGGCAAAGAGGCCATCGATACCGCCGGTGATATCGATCTGTTTATTGGCGGTGAAATGGGCATTGGCAACAGCACCATCGCCGCGGCGATGGCTGTAGCCCATACCAAGCTCGCCGCTCAGGCAATGGTAGGGCGCGGCACCGGTATTAACGATCAGGGATTAGCTAAAAAGGCTGCCGTCGTTACGCGCGCATTGTCCAAGCATATTCCGCACATGCGTGCCGGCGCCGATTATCTGCGTCGTATCGGCGGTTTCGAAGTAAACGCCCTGGCAGCAGCCTATATCCGGGCCGCCCAAAGAGGCATTGCGGTTATGGTCGATGGTTACATCTGTACCGCTGCGGCGATGGCTGCCGTCAAGGTAAACCCGTCGATCAGGCCGTGGCTGTTTTTCTCTCACTGTTCGGCAGAGCCCGGTCACGAGAAATTGCTCGTTAAACTGGAAGCAAAACCGCTGCTATCGCTGGAAATGCGCCTGGGCGAAGGCAGTGGCGCGGCGTTGGCATTGCCTATCTTGCAGGCCGCCTGCGCCCTGCACCGGGATATGGCAAGCTTTGATGAAGCGGGTGTGAGTCGCGGTGGCTGAGTTTCGTGTAACCACGGTTGATCTGTTGCGCCACGGCGCCTGCGAAGGGGGCGAGATCTTTCGCGGCAGTACCGATGTGGCGCTGAGCGATAAGGGCTGGGAACAAATGCGCAGCGCCGTGCAGGGGGAATCCGGCTGGTCGCATATCGTGTGCTCTGATTTGCGACGCTGCCGCGAATTTGGCCACTGGCTGGGTGAAGAGCGAGAGACACCGGTCGTCACGGATGCTCGCCTGCGGGAAATTCACTTTGGAGACTGGGAAGGGCAGAAAGTTGCTGAGGTGCGCGAGCTATATCCCAAAGAATGGCGCGCCTTTTTCGGCAAACCCTCTCAGGCTGTAGCACCTAACGGCGAAGCCATGGTGGATTTTCACGAGCGGATAAAGCCCGCAATCGGTGAGTGGGCGCAACAGTTGCGCGGTCAGCATTTTCTGGTCGTCGCCCACGGTGCGGTGATCCGTTCGATCATGGTGAACTGGCTGCAGATGCCGCTCGATGCCATCACCAGCTTGTCTGTGCCCTATGCTGGTATGTCTCGTTTTAAAATCTTTGAGATGGCGGGAACTGAGCCCTGGGCCCAGCTGGTCTTTCACCGGGGCTAGGTTTTCGCTTGCTGCATTAGCGAGAATATCTGCGACATATCCAGATGTTCTTCCAGACAATCGGCAAGCCGGTCGAGATTGGCCTCCAGCAGCGCTTCAAAGTCGAAGTCCGAGGTTTGCGTCAAACCTGCCCAGCGAAGAATTGCATCGCGTGCCGCTTTACTGTCAAACACGCCGTGCAGATAAGTCCCCAGAATCTGCTGGTCTGGCGACAAATATCCATCGGGCCCATAGTCGCCGCTCAGCGCGGGATATTGCGCGAGTGCCGGACCTTCACTGATGCCGCAGTGAATTTCGTAGCCACGCGCCATTGCGTCCAGCAGGGTGCCTTGGGTATGGCGCAAAATCTTCTCTGCGGTCATGGTAGTTTCAAAATCTGCGAGACCCAGCCCCGGGGTTGAGCCTGCACTGCTCTCAATACCCAATGGGTCGTGAATGACCTGGCCAAGCATTTGATAGCCGCCACAGATCCCCATCAGTTTTTTGCCACGCTGAAGGTGTGCATGCACCGCCTTCTCCCAGCCGTGCTGGCGCATCAACGCCATATCTGTTCGTGTGTTTTTGGTGCCGGGTAGCAGA
>NZ_JBFJTH010000166.1:0-8299 GCF_041625495.1 Litorivivens sp.
AGAATACTCCAGTCCAGCGACGAGGCATGGATCGCCTTCTCACAGGCGAGCTTGGTTTCACCGTAGTGGTCGTCCGGTCGATAGGGGCTGTCCGCCGTCAGAGGTGGTTCACGATCCTGAAGTTTGCCGTAAACCGCAACGCTGGATGCAAATATCAAACGTCGAACGCCCCGCGCCTCCATTGCCGCTATCAGGTTTTCAGTCGCGGTGACATTGACGCGCGTAGCCAGCTCCGGCTGGGTTTCAGACAGCGGTGGAATAATGGCGGCGAGGTGAATGACAACATCCACATCGGTGAGCGCTTCGTCCCACACGGCAGGCTCGGTAATATCCCCCCACACGGCTTTGATGCGTTGATCAAAACGACGGGCAATCGACTCCGTGCCGGGTAGTTTGCGATCAACGCACACAAGTTCGTACCCGCGCTCCAGCAGATATTCAATGGTGTAGGTGCCGATGTTGCCAAATGCGCCCGTGAGCAGGACTCGTTTTGCCACAGTCTGTCTCCCCGCGTGAAAGGAGGCCATTTATACGGGTTACCCGGTCGCACAACAAGCGACCGAAGTGCTCTTTGGAGTATCAAATAGCGCAGGTTGATAAACCAGCTTGAATATCTGCCAATGTTTCCTCTAGCTGCTGCCGCTGAATATCCGTAGCCAGCCCGATTCTCAGCCAGGCATGCTGCGGATGTTGCCGGTAGTAACGAATGGCGATTCTACGTTCAAGCAACGCTGACACCAGAGCCTTAGCCTCACTGTGGGGCATCCTGAGACTGCTGAACAATGGCGTTTGCACAAGCCGTATATCTGCCGTCGACGACTTGCCCGAACTTTGCAGACACCTGAATAACGTTTGCTCCAAACAAGCCCGTTGTTGCTCGGCGAGAGATAGCAAACGACATCGATTGTCGTTTTGCCAACGACAATCCCCGAAAAACTGTCGCGCGGCCCAAAGTGCTGGCGCTGATACTGGCCAGGGCCCTAGCGCCTCTGACGCGCGCCGGATCAGTGCCGGAGCCCCCAGAGCAAACCCGAGACGCAGGCCTGGCAAACCAAAAAATTTGCCCACCGAGCGCAATATAATCAGACCCGGCATATCTAGCATGGACACCAGCGACGCCGCCGGGGTTGCATCGATAAACGCCTCGTCAACCACGATCAGCCCGTCTTTTGGCAGGCAAGCTCGCCAGCATTCCAAATCCGAGGCGCTAATATAAGCCCCAGTCGGGTTGTTCGGATGAATAAGCACCAGCACCGACGCCCCGCTGGAAACTATAGTACGGGACAGAGCTTGCTGCTCTATATCATCATAAGCCACACAGCTATGCCCCTCATTGGTCCACCAATAAGCATGTTCGGCATAACCCACCCGTGGCACCAGCACCCGCGAGCGACTGCGCGTTCGTGGTAACCACTGAATCAACGATTGCGAACCCGAGGCTGCCACCAACTGTTCTGGCTCTACGCCATAGCAGTCGGCTGCGAGGCCGGTCACAGAGCCGTCGCCATAAGGCAGCTGCGTCAGGATGTCTACCGGCATCGGTGGCAGCGGGTAGGGAAATGGACTTACGGCCGAGGAGAGGTCCAGCAGCGACTCAGATGAAATTGCTAGCGCCGCTGCCAGCGCCTGAGCATTGCCGCCATGCTCACATAGTAGCTCCCACGGCGCCTGCTCCGCTAACTCAGACTTTGCGCTTATCATTCCAACCTGCGGCCTCTCATGTTATTGCCTCGATAAATGCGAGCAGCGCCAAGAGTGCGACAAGCAAACCCAGCGCACGATCTTGCAACGCAAAACAGGCGGTAATATCACCCACGTGTGGCGCCCGTCCGCACCCCAGAACAGGCCGATCCTGAACTTGTTCGCGATACCGCGCCGGCCCACCCAACTGCAGTCCCAGAGCTGCCGAGCCACTGGCCATTACTGAGCCGGCATTTATACTTTTCCAGTGCCATCCCTGCCTCCACCAGACGCGAAATGCGGAGATCCGATTACCCGGTAACGCTACCAGACAGAACAGGAAACTCAGTAGTTGGGCTGAAGGGAAAGCCAGTACATCATCCAACCGCGCGGCACTGCGGCCAAACAAATTGAAGCGTTCGCTGCGGTAGCCCCACATCGCATCGAGCGTGTTACTGAGACGGTGCAATACAACACCGGGGGCACCCGCTACCGCATACCAGAACAGGGAGGCGATAATTGCATCGTTAGTATTCTCCAGCCCGGTTTCAACCACCGCTGTGACTAGCTCCGATTCACTGGCCTGAGCAGTATCGCGGCTGACAATTCGGCCGGTAGCTGCGCGCGCAGCCGGCAGATCTGCGCGCAATAGCGGGTCGCGTACGGCCACTGCGTGTTGCCGCAAGCTGCTGCGGCCAATGGCGAGATAAAGAACAACCACATCCAGTAGCAGGGCCAGGCTGCCCAAAACACTGCGCAGCACCATAACCGCCGCCAGAATTGGAGTAATCGCAAGTAACAGTGCCAGGGTACCCCGCCACCACTGTCCCAGCTGGCTCGCCTGCTGCCAGCGGTTAAAGCGGGTTTCCAGCCAGCTAGCGTAACGGCCAAAAACCACCAAAGGGTGATAACGTGCCGGTTCACCCAACAGTGCGTCAAGCAGCAATCCCACAAACCACACACCCAGTACGCTGCCCAGCATTCCCTTTTCTCCTGTATTAGGCTCGCCCATTGAGCCCGTCAGGCGCAGCGAGGCCGAAAATCTATACAGGCGCACCTCACCCGTCAAGGTGTCATACCCCTGGTTTCCCCGTCATTCGCCGGTGTTAGGCGTATTTACCTATTCACAAGCGATGCTGAGGCTGCAAATATCAAAATCATAGAGCCAGTAAGTTTTTGGCTGGCGAGCAACAGCACGCGGGGGCGCGCATTGGTTTATACTGGGCTTACCGCCTCCGGGCTTTGGGCAAACACCTGAGGTTTTGACATCAAAGACCTCAAGAGCAGCAGATGCCAATAGACAACCGTTCCGACAGTATGCGATTGGCACCGACAACACCAATCGCACGGCAAGAAGCGCCAACCTGGTTTGTGCTGGTCGTGGATGACGAACCCGACATCCATTCAGTAACCAACATGGTACTGGAAGACGAGTTTGTGCTCGGGCACCGCCTTACACTCCTGCATGCCCACTCTGCCCAGGAAGCCATAAACCATCTTAATTCCAACCCCGATATAGCCCTTCTGCTGCTCGACATTGTGATGGCCAAAGATACTGATGGGCTTGAAGTTGCAGCCTACGTGCGGCATCAATACAGCAACCCTCACACACGTATCATCGTGCGAACCGGGCAACCCGGCACCATGCAAGAGACAGAAATAGCTGAAACCTACGGGATCAATTATTACGAACCAAAAACCCAAATGACCGCTCAGCGTTTGCGCGCTGTGGTGCATATGGCGTTAGAAAGCTATCAGGCATACAGTGCGCTGGAAAGCAGCAACAACCACCTTCGTCACGTATTGGCCGACATTGAGCTCTTCAGCCACGCCGTCGCCCACGACATTCGCGGCCCTGCACGCAACCTTCACATGCTGAGCGAGCTACTGGCCAGCGAGCTCCCCTCAGAAGCGAGCCCAACGACCAGAGAGTTGGCCGAAGCCTTGCAGACTGGCAGTGCAAATCTGCTAACGATTCTCGAGCAGCTGTTGTCGCTATCTCATCTGGGTAAAGACAGCCTGACCCTGAAAACCTATGACATGAGCGAACTCGTCAGCAATGCAATCGAGAACTTTCGCAACCGTGCTACAGACCCCGATACGGACATTTCGCTGTCGGGTCATTGCAGGGTTATCGCTGATTTTCACGCGATCAGCCTGGTTGTGAGCAACCTGCTGGACAATGCCGACAAATACCGCGAACCCGAACGACCGCTGACTATCAGCATTGAGATTCGCCCAACCGAGACACAGTGTGTACTGACGATCAGTGATAATGGACGGGGCATTCCAGAGGAAAAAACCGAAGAAATA
Organism: Litorivivens sp.; assembly: GCF_041625495.1. Taxonomy (GTDB): domain Bacteria; phylum Pseudomonadota; class Gammaproteobacteria; order Pseudomonadales; family Spongiibacteraceae; genus Litorivivens. Next base: position 3,994 of record NZ_JBFJTH010000166.1, read on the forward strand.
TTCTTGCCCTTTCGTCGGGCGTGCAATGACAAAGAAACGCCCGGCAGTGGCATAGGTCTGGCACTGTGCAAGCGCATTGTTGATTTGCACGAAGGCACGATTCACGCCGATTCTGGAACGCACGACGGCACACGGATAACACTGAGTCTACCAATCAGTTTCGACGACGCCGTAAAACCCTCACCCGACTTGCGACAGGACAGCGCGCCCACCCTCTAGATGCTGTGCACGGTATTGCCGATAAACGCTCACCCCTGACTCTGGTTCCAGTCGGCTATTACCCGGCTCAGCGCCGCGACGCCATCGCTCAGTGCCGCCGGGCCAGGCTGCAAAATAATTGGCGATTTTATTTCATGAATCTGCCCGTGGCGGACCGCCGGTATATCGCCCCAGCCATCACGGGCGGCTATCTGCTCCGGTCGTACTTTACGGCCACACCAGGACGCAAGAATGATATCAGGCTCACGCCGCACAACCTCGAGCGGATCAGCAATAATCCGGCTCTTGGCGTCCGGGCAGGCTGCAAGTTCAGCAAAACAATCGTCACCGCCTGCCAACTCAATCAGATCTGAGACCCAACCGATGCCGGAAATCATGGGATCGGGCCATTCTTCGAAATAGACACGGGGACGCCGCTGCAGGGAGTTGGCCAAACGCCGCGCCCGCTCAAGATTGTCGTTAAATCCCTCGCACAGTTTTTCAGCTTTGCGCTCAACCCCCAGTAATCGCCCTAGGGTATGCAACATCTCAAAAATACCGGCCACACGGCGCTGGTTAAAAATATGAACCTGCAGGCCAGCGCGCACCAAGTCTGCTGCAATATCGGCCTGCATATCGGAAAAACCCAAGACAAGATCCGGCTTTAGCTCCAAAATTTTGCTTTCTTTGGCGCTGGTAAACGCAGACACTTTGAGCTTTTCCTTCCTCGCCTCGGGAGGCCGAACCGTAAAACCCGAAATACCCACTATGCGATGCTGTTCGCCCATCAGATAAAGCGCTTCCGTCGTTTCCTCTGTCAGGCAGACGATACGCTGCGGCCATAAACTCATTCAGCGCCTCCGGAAAACCAGTTGCACACGGTTTCCGGGTCAGACCGGAAATACCAGTGCACAAACGACGCAACCAGTCGGTTGCGACGCCAGATAAACTCCCCATCCCGGCCGTCGTGGTAGCGGGTACGCTCGTCGGTAACGGCATCATCAATGCGAGCATAATGAAACGTATGCCCCTTTAGTTTGCCGTCAGGTAATTCCTGATAGCCCAGCGCCGCCAGTCGATCTCCGACCACCGCATTGCCCGGCAACAACCCAATCAGACTGGTCTTGTGTTGCGCATACTCAAGAGATTGCTGCAGATACAACATACCGCCGCATTCGGCCACACAGGGCTTGTCGGCCAGGATGTGATCACGCACTTGTTCCGCCATTGTCGTATTCACAGTCAATGCCGATAGATGCAGCTCGGGGTAACCGCCGGGTAGATAAAGTGCGTCGCAGGGCGGCAACTGCCTATCGTGCAGCGGTGAGAAATAAACCAGTTCGGCGCCCTGCTCCTGCAGAAAATCTGTATTGGCGTGATACAGAAAATAGAAGGCTTCATCGCGCGCTACAGCAATGCGCTTGCCGCTGAGCCTAGGCACGTCAGTTTGCACCTGTGCGAGTTCACGCTGCGGCAATTCACCCCACTCCAGTGCGTCGAGCATGGGAGCTACCACCTCGGCCACCAGTCGCGCGCACTGCTGTGCCTGCTCTTCGCTACTGCTGATTCCCAGATGGCGCTCCTCCACCTGCAGGCGTTCATCCCGCGGCAGCCATCCCAGGTATTTGACCGGCGCCCGCACACTCTCTTCCAGCATCTCACCGTGACGGTCACTGCCCACGCGGTTAGCGAGAACCGCGCTGACCTTGACCCGCTCATCATAGGTCGCCAAACCATGCACCAGCGCACCAAAGGTCTGAGCCATCGCCGCTGCGTCTATCGTGAGTGTTACTGGAATGGCGTACTCTGCCGCCAGTTGCGCCACGGGAAAACTGCCATCAAACAGCCCCATAACCCCTTCCACCAAAATCACATCAGACACCGCAGCCGCACGAGTCAGCTCAGCGGCAATGCCATCACCGCCGAGCATCCAGTAATCGAGCTGGCGCACTTCCAGACCAGTGGCTTTCTGCAGAAAGCGCGGATCGAGATAGTCTGGTCCCATTTTGAAAAGCGTCACGCGGTCACCGCGATCCAGCAGAGCTTTGGCAAACCCGGCACTAAGCAGAGTTTTCCCATGATTGCTACCGGGAGAGGCGAGAATCATCAATTTAGTGTTCATGTACACCCTGCCTCCGGTTAATCAAGGCGAAAGCCGCAGCCAAGGTCAGAAACAGCGCAACATAGATAAAGCTGCTGCTGAAATAGCCCGGTAAATAGCGTTCAGTTCGCGCGAGCATCTCCGTTAGTGTCGGATCGACAAACTTGCCCGACAAAAAATAGAAGCTTCCTGAGCTGATAAAAAACGCTGTTACCTGTGCCAGCGAAAAGCCCGCCAGCCCCAACGGCAATTGGACTTTGACCGGCGCGTTGCCGCACGCAGCTCCGGCATACCAGATCACCGCAAAAGCCGGCAGAAGAAAACCGTAGGCAGGGCTGAGACAGAAAGGATCGGTTCCGCTGGCAATGGACAACATATCCAGCGTGACGGCCAGCGCGACAAAGCCGCCAAACCAGCGATACCCAAGGCCAATAAAACCGCCGATAAACAACGCGGCATGAGTAACATCGGCAAGATGGATAATACCGCTGAGTGGATAAGGGCGACTGAGCATAATCAGCAGCCCGAGCAGTAGGCCAATGGCACTGCGATTCAAGTGAGTCAAAACATTCTGCATTTTATCATCTCCAACAGGATTGCAAGAGATGACGCAGGAGGAAGTTGGGTAAAAGACATAGTCCTACCCCGCCCGTTGCCCTCCGCAACGTCATCGCGGCTCGCTGCAGGCCGGTCTCCGGACTTGTGAGGGTTATCGTAATGACAACTGGCTGAACGCCTTCCCGCGATGACTCGCAGTGGCCCTTGTTCAGCGATACTCACTTACCGTTGCGGGGGCAGTGTCGGCTTTGCGCATGCGCACCGACTTCCCGTTTAACACCCAGCTCTCAAAGCAAGAACCATGGGTGACCTGTAGCGAAGGCGGTGAATGTATAGAGTGACAGCGGGGAGGTCAAGCAGCGCACTCAACCTGCGGAAGAATGCGCGCACCAAATCTTTATAGAAGGTGTCCTGCCCCCTTGGAGGGAGGGCAGGGAAAGGGGCTATCTACAGAAACAGCTCGTTCTTAGCCGCACGGTCTCTGAGCAGCAGGGGTACCGCAAAGTCTTCACCGTACTGCTGGTGTAGGTACTCAGCGCGCTCCACAAACTGTTGCAGACCAATCGCATTGATCGCCTGGAAAACACCACCGGTTTGCGCGGGGAAGCCGATCCCCATAATGGACCCGATATTACCGTCACCGACGTTTTCAATCACACCCTCTTCCATGGCGCGAACCGCTTCCAGACACTGGGAGTACACCAGACGGTCCTTGATATCCTCGTATGGAATCTCGGTATAGCCATTTGGCGCAAAGGCGTCTTTCAGGCCAGGCCACATGTGTTTCTGGCCACCCTGTGGATACTCATAATAGCCCGCACCGTGCACCTTACCTTTGCGGCCAAACTCGTTGACCATACGATCCAGCACACGCGATGCGGCGTTGTCTTCCCATTTCTGTCCCTGAGCTTCGGCATCGGCTATCGCTTGCAGACCATTTGTCCAGGCGGTTTCCTGACTGATCTCATCAATCGCACCCAGCGGACCAATGGGTGAACCATTGTCACGAGCGGCCGATTCGATCAGCACAGGGTTGATGCCTTCTTCGAGCATGATGGCACCTTGCGATACGGTCTTGCCGATAACACGCGTAGTAAAGAAGCCGGGGGCATCGTTAACCACAATCGGCGTTTTTCCCAGTTGCTGGGCAAGATCAAACGCGCGAGCCAGTGTTTCGTCAGACGTTTTCTCGCCGCGAATGATTTCTACCAGCGGCATTTTCTCGGCGGGCGAGAAGAAATGCATACCGATAAAGTTTTCCGGACGCACCGAGGCTGCAGCCAATTCAGTAATCGGCAACGCAGACGTATTGGATGCAAACACACCGTCAGCTTTCAGGACGGCTTCAGTGTCTTTAGTAACCGCCGCCTTGATCTTACGATCCTCGAACACGGCTTCAATCACCAGATCGCAATCCGCCATGTCGGCGTAGTCTTCAGTCGCCTTGAT
>NZ_JBFJTH010000167.1:0-8178 GCF_041625495.1 Litorivivens sp.
CCTGACGCTGCCCTTTGGTCTATTCGTCGACAATGTAACGCTGCTCGGCCACATTGACATTCTTGGCAGCAAAATTGTACAGATACAGTATGACTATCGCCCATCGTCCGTGGTTTACCAACTACTGGGTTTTGCCAGTGTTTTGTGGGGGGCATGGTGCTGCCGCTTGCTATGGCGCAACAGTAATCGCTTCGCTGCAATCTTATTAAGTAGTTATCTGGTCGTACTTGGCCTGTCGTTCGCCTTACAGCTGCTCTACAACTTTGGGCATGTGCAAGCAGATATTCCCGGCGGAATTACCTTCCTGTGGTTGTTTGTGGTTATTTCTCTGTGTTTTGGCCACGACACTCGCCTCCTTATTCAGGAGCTGAACCAGCAGCGGGACGAACTCCACGAAGAGGTTGAGCGCCGACGTATTGCGGAACACACGGTGCGAGCTCAGGCTTTCTCAGACTCGCTGACCGGCCTGCCCAACGAATTGGAATTACGTGCCCAGCTCAAAGAGACGCTGCTGAGCGACCCCACCGGCTTGAGCCTGATGCTGGTATAGGTCGACCGCCTGCGGGAAATTCGGCAGTCCTTAAGCGAAAGCCATTGCGACGCCATTCTAGTGAGTATTGCCGACCGGCTTAAGGCCGATATGCCCAACAGTCAATGGTTGACAACACATGGCCGTAAACTCACTCTTAGTGCAGGCAGCTAATCTCGGCACTATTCTCAGCACGATGCTGCAACCATTGAAACAACTACTGCAGTATCTATGGAGCTGACTTACTACATAACCAGCGCGCTCGCCCTGTACACGGCAATAGAAGCCGTCATTATGGGAACAGCAGACCGCTATCGTGCGCTGTATCAGGCATTTGCCGCACTGTGTTTCAGCGTTGCACTGTTTTTGACCGCGACCGCCTGGTTCTACAGGGCCGAAACGCTGGAAAGCTTCTCTATTGCAACCAAGATCCAGAACATAGGAGCCTTTGGCTACCTGGTTGCATTCGCCTGGATGCTCGCCCTATATGCAGGGGTTATTAACAAATCGTTAAGCAAGCCCCTGTTAATTGCCTACAGCGCCGTATGTACAGCGCTGCTGGTCTACAGCCTGACCCTACCCTACGGCTTCTTTTTAGACAATCTGCAGTTCTACCCTGAGCAGGAAGGTTCCGAGCGGTTTTCATTCACCTACCGGAAAACATCAGCCGCGTTCCAGCTGTTGGCGATACTTATGGTCGGCTGGGGATGCTGGTGCTGCATGCATATGCACCGGCGCGGCACCAGACTGGCCGCCTGCCTGATAGGCAGTTACGTGTTACTCCAAGCCGTATCGGCAACTTCTCAGCTGCTTTACTACTACGACCTGAGCCCGTTTGTATTGCCCGGTGGAGTCATTTTCGTCTGGTTATTCGCTGTTATTGGTGTGTGTTTCGGAGTCGATAATCGAGCGCGGGTGGCAGAGCTGTCGGATAAGAGTCAGCGCCTATCCAAAGAACTCAAAGAAAAGGCCGCCTCTGAACAACGCGCCCGCCAGCAGGCATTTACTGACGAGCTGACCCGACTGGCCAACAACCGCAAGCTAAAGGCAGCGATCGAGCGCTGCCGAAAGGACAAGCGTCGAGGCTATAAGCTGTTAGTCATTCAAATTGATCGCTATCGTGAACTTAAGCAAACCTTTGGCGAGACTAACTGTGAATCACTGCTGCGCCAGCTGGCCGATCGATTGCGAACTCACTACCGCAAAGCCAAGCTCACAGCCCGCATTTCCGAGGCGGAGTTTGCCCTGATCACCACGCAACCGGAAGAGATCATCGAACTCTCGGCAGAAAGCGGTATCGGTCAGGTGATCCCAGGGAGCGCCTTGGCCACGCCATTTCGCATTGGCCAACAGGCTTTAGATCTGAACTACAGCATCGGCATGGTAGACATTGTGGACAGCCTCTCCACCGAAGAGCTGCTCTACCACGCCGATCTGGCAATTGAAGATGCGACTAACCGGGGCGGTGATACCGCAATCTACTATGACCCCTCATTTGCTGCCGTCATGGCGGAGCGCCAGGCTCTTGAGCTCGCCCTTGATCTGGCATTTAAAGATAATCACTTTCGGCTTTACTACCAGCCACAGCTCAACGCCAATCGTGAACCGGTCGGTGCAGAAGCCTTAATCCGCTGGCAACATCCCGTGCGCGGCCTGATATCACCAGCATTGTTTATCCCCCTGGCAGAACGACGCGGAATGATGGTCGAACTGGGCGACTGGGTGTTGGAAGAGGCCTGTCACGCACTGGCTCGCTGGCAACGCAATGGTGCATTTCGCGGCCGACTGTCGATCAATGTCAGTCCCTGGCAATTACGCGCCCATCAGTACGCGGACAAAACTCTCGCAACCATGCGTCGCTTTGATATTTCGCCCGACAGCATCACCCTGGAGCTGACCGAAAGTGCACTGATAGACGATGACAAGGCGACCTATCGGGAACTGGAGAAATTGCGCAATGCCGGCGTACTGATTGCCATTGACGATTTTGGCACCGGCTTTTCCTCCCTGTCCTATCTCGCACGGCTACCGCTGGATATCCTGAAAATCGACAAATACTTCATCGACCAGCTACACACTGTCAGGGGCCGCCAACTGCTCGACGGCATGCTCAATATTGGTGCAGCGCTGGACATCAAGGTTGTCGCGGAAGGCGTGGAAACCCCCGAGCAGTTCCAGGCCTTGGTAGGAATGGGCTGCACCCATGTGCAGGGGTTCCTGTTTAGCAAGCCACTGCCTGAAGACGAATTCCTGCGCTGGCGTCCAACTGAGGACGACCCTAGACACTCCGTGCACAGTCACGGAGTGTGATACCATCGACGACTATGAGCAGCGCAGTTACCCCCTCCCAATTGATCGATCGCTTTGACCGACAAATCAATTATGTACGGCTGTCCGTAACGGACCGCTGCGATTTTCGCTGCGTCTATTGTATGGCCGAAGACATGACGTTTCTGCCCCGCAATCAGATACTGTCTCTGGAACAGTTGTACGACGTCGGCAAGGCTTTTGTAGACCTTGGCGTTACCAAAATTCGTCTTACCGGCGGCGAACCCCTGATCCGGAACAATGTGTTATCGCTGGTAGAACGCCTGGGTGCGCTGGAAGGCCTCAAAGAGCTACACCTAACGACCAATGGCGCCCAGCTGGACAAGTATGCACCAGCGCTCAAAGCTGCCGGACTCACCGGCATCAATATCAGCGTCGACAGCCTGCAGGCAGACAAATTCAGACAGCTCACCCGCACTGGCGACCTTAACCGGGTATTACGCGGTATCGACGCCGCAATCGACGCCGGTTTTTCGCGCATCAAACTCAACGCCGTCATTCTTCGGGGCCGCAATGATGACGAAGTGCTCGATCTGGTGGAGTTCGCCCGACACAAGTGCGTGGACATTTCCTTCATTGAAGAAATGCCACTGGGTCTGATTGACGAGCACAGTCGGGCCTTGAGTTTCTGTTCCAGTGACGAGCTGCGCGAGATAATAGACGAGCGCTACCCACTCGGAAACAGCCACGAAAACACCGGGGGGCCCTCTGATTATTACCGCATGGTAGACAGTTCAATAAGGGTTGGCTTCATCTCACCTCACAGCCACAACTTTTGCCATTTGTGCAACCGCGTGCGCGTTACCGTTGAAGGACGCTTGCTGCTCTGCCTTGGAAACGAGCATTCGGCCGACCTTAAAGAGGTGCTGGATGCATACCCCGGTGACAGCGAGCGATTGCAGCATACTATCCGCCAGGCCATGGCCATCAAACCCGAGCGCCATCATTTCGAACTTAACGACGACGAACCACAGATCGTCCGCTTTATGAACATGACCGGTGGATAAACACACCCTCATCGAAAAGCTCCAATTAAGTCCCCACCCCGAAGGTGGCTTTTTCCGGCGCACCTATGAGAGCTCGCACACCCACCTGGGGCGACGCCTGATGAGCAGCATTTTTTACCTGCTCACTGATGATCAACCCACCGGACACCTGCATCGCAACCGCTCCGATATCGTGCACTACTGGCAAGGTGGTGGCTCCCTGCTTTACACCCTGCTGACGCCGGAAGGTAAACTTCTGCAAATAACACTCGGGCCGGATGTACCCAGCGGCGAACAACTGCAACTCACCGTGCCCGGTGGATTCTGGAAGGGCTCTCAATTACTCTGTGGCGATTACGCGCTGATCTCGGAAGCTGTATGCCCTGGCTTTGATTTCGACGATCACGAAATGGCCAGCGCGGATGAAATGCAGCAGCGCTACCCGGAACACTGGCCCAGCCTGAAAGCCCTCTGCCAAACCTAATTCACAATCAGGAACAGGAGTTAACACGGTGCAGGATTCCCCGGCCACAGTGGCCGTGAACACGTTGATCAATGGCTTTGCCGGCGCCGGCTATATCGCCAGTGAAGCCATCGCCACCACGGTTTATCTCGCCCAACAGCTGCAGCGCCCGATTCTGGTGGAAGGCCCACCCGGCGTAGGCAAAACCGAACTGGCCAAAGCAACGGCTCAGTTCAATGGACTGCCCCTGGTGCGCCTGCAATGCTATGAAGGCCTGGACGAAAGCAAAGCACTTTACGACTGGAAATATTCCAAGCAATTGCTCTACAGCCAGGTTCTCAAAGAGCAGCTGCACGATATTCTTCAGGGCGCCAAAGGGCTGGCCGAATCTGTGGAACGGCTGAAATCCTTCGGCGATATTTTCTATTCGGAAGAATTTCTCGAACCGCGCCCGCTACTCAAAGCGCTCCGAGAAAAGGATGGCGCGGTCCTGCTGATCGATGAGATTGACAAATCCGACTATGAATTCGAATCGCTGCTGCTGGAAATTCTGTCCGACTTTCAGGCGTCCATCCCAGAAATCGGCACCATCCACGCCACCACGAAACCGGTCGTCATCCTCACCAGCAACAACACGCGCGATCTGAGCGACGCGCTCAAACGCCGTTGCCTGCACCTATACATTGACTTTCCCAGTCGCGCGCTCGAAACCCGCATAGTAAAAACCCGAGTGCCGGAAATTCCAGACTCTCTCGGCGAGCAGCTGGTTACCTTTATTCAGCAGGTCCGCGAACTGGATCTGAAAAAGGCCCCAGCCGTTAGCGAGACATTGGACTGGGCTCGCGCCCTGCTGCTGCTGCACGCCACCGCCCTATCGCCGGAGCTGGTGCAAAGCACCTTGAATGTGATCCTCAAGTTCGAAGAGGATATCCAGCTGGTGACGCCGGAAATCCGGCAGCTATTGAAAGGCTAGGCGCCACCACCATGGAACAGACTCTGCTTGGCTTTATCAATACCCTACGGCAGCACGACGTGCGTATCTCTACCAGCGAAACCCTCGATGCACTGCAAACAGCCGACGTTATTGGTTACAGTAACCAGCAGCTGCTGCGCGATGCACTGGCAGCCTCACTCACTAAAACGCGTGACGAGAAAGCCCTGTTCCACCAGTGTTTTGACCTGTACTTTCTGGCCAAAGGTGAGCGCCACAGCGAACAGCAGCAAACCAAGACAGAATCACCTCACCCGAGCAAGTTTGAATTGCCTGACGCTGTAGCCGGCGACGCCGCCGTGCAGAATGCGCTCAGCGCGCCGATGGTGCAGGCCGCACTGGAAGGTAATAATGATGCCGTGGCCATGGCCATCGAAGAAGCCGCCGAAGGCATCAGCCTGGACAATGTGCGCTTTAACACCCAGAAAGGCATATTCCGGCGGCGCCTGGCAGAAGCAGCAGGTACCGGCCAATTCGACAGGGCCATCGATGCATTGAAGGCCATCGACAGCGAGGAGCTGGCTGGCCCCATTGAATGGCTGGAACAGCAGCGATATGTGCTTGATATGGCGGCGCGCGATGCCGTTGAGCACCAGCTATTACTTAACGCCAATGCCGCCGGGCGCGCCATTCAACAACAGATGCTGCGCAATACCCGACTTTCGGCGCTGGAGCACTACCACCTGAAACAGCTCCCCACACTGATTCGCGCACTGGCTAAAAAACTCGCCACCCGTCACCGCCAACGGCGCCGGGTTGACCGTCGCGGCAAACTCGACATGTCAAAGACCCTGCGCCGCAACCTAGCCTATGGTGGCGTACCCTTCCATACCTACTGGAAGCAAAAGCGGAAAGACCAGCCAAAACTCGTTGTGCTTTGCGATGTCAGTGGCTCCGTCTCGACTTACGCCCGTTTTCTGCTGCTGTTCCTGTACAGCCTGACCGATGTGATGCCTCGCATCCGCAGCTTTGTGTTTACCAGCGAAACCTACGAGGTGACCGACCTATTTGAGCGCCACCCGCCTGAGCAGGCGGTTGAACTGGTCAACCAGAAGTGGGGGCGCGGCAGCAGCGACTACGGCAACAGTTTCAAACAGTTTGTAAGCGAGTACTCTGCCCAGATCGACCGCAATACCACGCTTATCATCCTCGGTGACGGCCGTGCCAATAGCGCGGACCCCGGCCTCGACCAACTGCGAGAACTCTACCAGCGCAGCAAGTATCTGCTCTGGTTCAACCCCGAACCCCGCGCAAGCTGGAATACTGGCGACTCCGAGATCAAACGCTACCAGAGCGCCTGTCATTTTGTAGCCGAGTGCAACTCGATGGCCAAACTGGAGCGCTTATTGGACCGCCTGCTCACCGTTTTGCACTGATCCCGGTACGCACAATTACGGGTACTGCTTGCCACCGGTTCCAGTAGAGTACGTCTCTAGAACCATCAGGAGCCTGACAGCATGGCCGATCACCGCATAGAGAAACGTTACCAAACTGCCGACGACAACTGCCTGGATATCTATCTGCAGAACGGTGGCTATTCGATCGTGGCAAGCCGCGAAGAATGCCAAGTAACAGACATTTCCAAACACGGGCTGAAAGTACGCTGCATCAACCCGTTGCGCGTGTTCGAACGTTTTCGCCTTCGCTTTCACCTTGAATCCGGCAACGATCTGACGCTGTTCGGCACCGTCCGCTGGGTGGTAGCTGAGGGTGGCAACCGCTACCTGATGGGTCTTCTACTGGAAGACACACTCGGCACCGACTACCTTTTGTGGCAGAACCGTCTGAGCAAGATGCTTCTGCGGTCTTCGTCAGCAGCATCGCTAACCAGTGATCATGCCAGTTTGGCTGGGTAGAACCTCGGGGCGATACTGCCCCCCAGTCAACCAATCGCGAAAAAATGAGCGCTAGGTCACATTACGATCACGCTACAGGCTTGCCGGGAACAATCGTGGTAGTATTCTCACCACTTTCGTTTCCATGCCTCTGTAATCATGATGAATACCGAACGCCGCAACGACCGCCGCTTTGACGACCAGTCACTGGTTTTTGTAGAAGTGGAATCCGCTCAGCCTGACGCTACGGCATCAGCCAAACTTGCTTTGGCCCGTACCTTGGATATCTCCTCCCGCGGTATGCAGATCGCCACCAAAGAATCTCTGCTCCCCGAACGTATCCTGCGAATTTTCGTGGATAACGGTGAGGAATACCCGCTGACGCTGGTAGGCGAGGTCAAGTGGACCCGACAGGTGGGAAATGAATACCAGTCAGGGGTAGAGCTTTATCCATCGCGCGAAACGGCACAGAGCCAGTGGGCAGATAAAGTACTAAAGCACGGCTTGCGCGAAGCCGCCAATAGCTAGCGCACTCATGCCCCGACCGGGCCAGCCCAACGCCCAGTTTAGCCAGTGAACAGCCGCGTTAGCGCGGCTGCAGCCTCACCGGCATGTCTTTATAGCCATTCACCAGATTTGAGCGAATGCGCTTTGGCTCTCCGGCCAACTCAGCACCACTAAACAGCTTGAAGAACTCCTCAAAGAAAATCCGGGCTTCCAGTCGCGCCAGATTGGCGCCCAGGCACAAATGTATGCCGTGACCAAAAGCCAAGTGGGGATTGGGGTTCCTTGAGATATCAAACGTTAGCGGATTTTCAAACACGCGCTCATCAAAATTGGCCGATGAGTACAGCATCACCACTCGATCATTTTCCCGGATTTTCTGGCCCCGCAGCTCGGTATCACAGGTTGCTGTGCGGCGGAAGTAATGCAGCGGCGTAGACCACCGCAGCATTTCCTCCACCGCCGCCGGCAGCTGGTCCGGGTTGGCCTCTAGCTGGCGATATAGCTCAGGCTGCTTCAGCAGCTCATGCATACCACTGGCA
>NZ_JBFJTH010000168.1:0-8129 GCF_041625495.1 Litorivivens sp.
GGGTGTAGTGTGTTTTCCATAGTGGCATTCTAGCGCCATGGCGCGATTGGGATAGCCATTTTCGGACCTGTTCCTGTTTAACCCCTTGTAATGTCTGTGTGTGCTCAGGGGGCCTATGATGAGACTTGATAACGATAATGAGGATAGCGGATATGAAAGTCGCAGTTTGGGGAACGGGTAACGTCGGCCGCCCGGCGATACGGGCAGTGCTAAACCATGCCCAGTTGGAACTGGTTGGCGTGATCGTTTCCAGTGAGGCGAAAGTGGGGCGCGACGCGGGCGAATTGGCCGGTGTGGCGCCGGTCGGTCTGAAGGCCACGCTCGATTATGACGCCGTGCTCGCCCAAGGCCTGGACGCAATGATCTACACCGCCTCGGCAGATATCCGCCCCGACGAAGCGTTGGCAGATTTACTGACCTGCCTGAGGGCTGGGTGCAATGTGGTCAGTACCTCCTTTTACGACTTTTTGCATCCGGCGCTGGCGCCCCGGGAATCGATGGACAAGGTGGAGGCTGCCTGCCAAGAGGGTAAGGCGAGCCTGTTTGTGTCGGGTATCGATCCCGGCTGGGCGATGGATATCATGCCCGTCTTCGGCAGCGGCATGGTGTCGGGTATTACCCAGATTCGCTGCCAGGAAATATTCAATTATGCGCTGTACGACGCGCCAGATATTGTCCGCTATGTGATTGGCTTTGGTCAGCCAATGGAAGAGCTCCCGCTTATGCTGCACAGCGAAGTGCTGCTGAAAATCTGGGAGCCTATGGTGCGGCTGGTTGCGCAGGGCGTAAATGTTGAGCTGGACGAAGTGACAACGCAGGTGGAACGACGGCCACTGGAAAAGAGTGTTGATGTGAAAGGTATGGGCACTTTTGAAAAAGGTGGTCAGGGCGCTTTTCGTTTTGAAGTGATGGGGATGAAAAACGGTAAACCCCTGATCGTTGCGGAACATATCACGCGTATTGATGCCAGCTGCGCACCGGACTGGCCGTATCCACCGAATGAGGGTGGTTGCCATCGGGTGTTGATTTCCGGCGACCCTGATCTGGAGATTACGGTACACGGCCATGATCATCATGATTCTGGTGCTGCCGCGGGTGGTAATGCGACAGCGGCAAACCGTGTGGTGAATGCCATTCCGGCGGTCTGTGGAGCGGCACCGGGCGTTGTGTCGCCATGGGATTTGCCAGCAATCACCGGCGCTGCGCAAATAAAATGTTAGGTGTGCAGGTGTTTTGTGATCGATTGAGCAAGGTCGGAGAATAACGCAATGAATGATGAGCTACTCAAATTGCTGGCACCGGTGCCACAAAAGCGCCCGCTGTTGCCGGAGCTGTCGCCGCAGGCGGAGCTGGCGCTACTGTGCCGGGTGTTATTCAGAGACGGCTACAACGATCATATAGCGGGGCATATTAGTTACCTGCAGGATGATGAAACGATTTTGATCAACCCTTGGGAGCTGGCTTGGGACGAGCTGACAGCGGGGGATATCCTGCGACTTGATAAAACGGGCAAGGTGATCGAGGGCGGTTGGAACGTGACCCCGGCAGTCAACCTTCACACTGAAATCCATGCCCGCCGCCCTGATGTCAACGTTATCATTCATAACCATTCCCGCTATGGCACGCTCTGGGCTAATGCCGGGCGGGTGCCACCGATCTACGATCAGACCTCGGCGCAGGTGAACGGTGAATTAAAGCTGGTAGATGAATACAACGCGGCGGTGAATGACACCAGTGAAGGCGCCCGCTGCGCAGAATTGCTGGGTGATGCAAAGTGGGCGCTGCTGGCTAACCACGGCGTGTTGGTTGTGGCAGACAGCATCGCGCAGGCCCATTTGCGTGCTGTAACGCTCGAGCGGCGGGCGCGCACTGCCTATGAGGTAGAGGCGCTCGGTGGTGGTAAGCCCATGGTTGAGAGCGTTGCCGATTCAGTGGGCGAGATGATCGATGGCAATGGCTTCCCGTTTTTATGGGAGGCCATGGCCCGGCGTGAACTGCGCAGCGATGCCACGATTCTTGATTGTTAAACCGCCCCGCTTTGTTTCATGGCGGTAGACAAAGCAAACCCGGTCCATCGGCGCAGAGCTTTGTTCTGGCTGATTGTGCTCAGCTTGCCGTTACTGGCGCTGATGGCTCAGCTCGATCACTTGCCGCAATGGTTGGGTGATTCTTCGGCGTCTTTTGAACTGCAAGTGCGTTGGTTGGTGGCGCTGCTCGTGCTACTGAGCCTGCCGCTGGCTATACCGCTGGTGCTGTTGTGGCGTCTGGCAGAGCGGACGCGAATCGCAACACGCTTTCCGCCACCGGGTACATTGCTGTTGCGCGATACTCCAGTGCGCGAAGGGAGGGCAGCGTTACGCTACGCCCGTCTTCTGAAACTGCTGACAGTGTTACTTGCCTTGGCCATTGGCGCCATTCCCGTCGCCTTGCTTCTGATGCTGAGGGCGATTACCGGGAGCTGAAGAGGCAGGTAATGGGCGTCGCCCGAGTTTTTCGGTCTGGTGGACAAGAATCGGTGTGGATAGATCAACACCCTGAGCGATGGATTCTTCGAAGACTTTCTGATTGATCATAAATCGTGTGCCGAAAAGATGCTGGCGTACGGTGCGAGTTACCTTGGTGTTGGGGATTGCTTCCAGGTAGTACCACAGCGTGTAGGTGAGCGCGTAGTCGCCGGCCTGAGTGAGCGCCCATTCGAATTCACAGTTGGCGTTGATCCGGTTTTGCTCGTTGTCGCCCAGCGCTTCAGCGACAGCGCTAAACATTGTGTCTATGCGACGGCGATATTTCTGCAATTCGATGTTGCGCTCTTCTGGGTCGGTCGCCTGAATTTCGGGGTAGCCAATGTTGTATTGTAGGGATTCCCGCAGGCCGTCTATAGAGGCGCGTTTTGTGAGGTTTTCTACCGTCAGGTTGATCAGTTTGCTGTTGCGAATCAGGGAGCGGTGGTTGTTCTGAATGTTTAGCAAAATGGTGTAGATGAACGTCACTTTGTTGATGATGTAGATATTGGGGTCACCCTCAAGGCGCACTGTGTCTCCGTCTGACATCATGTCGGAATTGAGAATCACCATGCCGTAGTAAATATCCGGCGCCCAGATTTGGTTGGTCAGTGCCATAAAGGCGAAGAGCAGACCAAAAATCCCGGTGGTTTCGAGCAGACTGTCCAGGCCCCAGATTTTGATCAGGGCATAGATGACTACCAGTACCAGAACGACAACGGCAAACAACTCCATCAAGCGACTGTTGTAGCTGTCGAGATAGACCAGCTTGTCGTCGATTTTCCGCTCAATGCCAAAGCGCTGACGAATGAAATGGGAGATCACATTGAAGACAAAAATCGCGCCGTATACCGGCACCAATGACAGTCCCAACCGTATGAAAAACTGGTGGTAATCCGGCAGTAGCCATACCAGTACAAGGTCAGCGAGGGTGAGCACCAGCAGCATGTAGGCCATGACGCGCAGCAGGCCCTGCTGAAAGTCGGTGTTGCGTCCGTCATTGAAGGCCAGTGAGATCGGTCGCGCTGCGATAATCAGAATAATATTGAGCAGGGCGACGAGACCATGGGCCAGAAGTTGTGAGCCAACCAACGATTCGACAAGTTCCACAGCGTGCTCTCTAACAGGGTTTACGCCATTGTGCCGTCATTTGCGGGCCGCTGCTACAAATGGAGGAGGCAGCGCATTGGGCGAGCTGCGATACTGGCCATTGGTAGCCAATAATATGGAAAGTGAGATATGGGGCTGATTAGAGATCGGGTAGTGGTTGTTACGGGTGCCAGTCGGGGCGCAGGCAAGGGTATTGCGCTAGCGCTCGGTGCCACGGGCGCGACTGTTTACGTGACCGGGCGCAGCCAGCGCGAGGGCGATGCACCGCTGCCGGGAACCGTTTTTGCGACTGCCGATGAGGTGACCGCGCGCGGCGGCGAAGGTATCGCCGTAGTGTGTGATCACAGCGACGACACCCAAGTAAAGGCGCTGTTTGAACAGGTTGAACGCGAGCAGGGACGCATTGATATTCTGGTAAACAATGCGCTCTATGTTCCTCCGGAACTGGTGCAGCACGGCCCGTTTTGGGAAAAGCCGCTTAGCTTGCAGGCAATTCTGGATGTGGGAATGCGCTCGACCTATGTGGCCAGTTATTATGCGGCGCCGCTGCTGCTGAAGGCCGGGGCTGGGCTCGTGGTTAACACCTCTTCCTTTGGCGGGCGTTGCTACATGCACGGCCCGGCTTACGGTGCCGGCAAGGCAGCGGTGGATAAAATGGCCCACGATATGGCTGTCGATTTCAAGCCTTACAATGTCGCGGTGGTTTCCCTGTGGATGGGGCTCTTGAAAACTGAGCGCAGCCAGCAGGTATTTGATGCTGATCCGGAGCTGTATCGGGAGATGGAAGCAACCGCTGAGAGTCCGGAATTTCCGGGGCGTGTTATTGACGCTCTGGCGAAAGATCCTACACTGATGGAACGTACTGGCAAAGTTTGGGTGGGGGCCGAATTGGCCGAGGAATACTCGGTTGTGGATGTAGACGGCAAAAAGCCGCCTTCTCACCGGCCGATGTTGGGTGATGTAACCACTTTCAGCGATGCTGTCATTGAGTAGGAGTATTGATGTGGCTGCCCTGACCTTTTCAACAGAATCTATCTCGTCTGCTGCGGCGCTGGCGCTCATTGATGCTGCGGTTAACAAAGCAAATGCCATGGGGGTTGCGGTTGCAGTTGCCGTGGTCGATACCGATGGCATGCTCAAGGCCTTTCATCGTATGGATCATACCCCGGTCATCGCTGTAGACGCCGTGCCGGCGAAAGCGCGGGCGGCACTGATGGGGCTGAGCACGGAAGAGCTGGCGGAAGCCCTGAGCAATAACCAGGCAAACCTGCTGTCGATGGTAACGATGAAGGATGTCACTTTACTCGGTGGCGGATTGCCGATTCGTTCCGGCGAAAAGATCATCGGCGCTATTGGTGTCGGCGGTGCGTTGACTGAAGAAGATGTCAAAATCGGCGAGGCAGCGTTGGCGGTGCTAGAGTCTATGTAGTCGCCGCGCAAGTGCATTGCGAGTGAGCGCATTGGCGCTGGCTCGGCTTCTTTCCTTCCTTTCCGGACTAAACCCTTGCCACACTGGCATAAATTCCCCGGGTAGTGGCCCAATTCCAGAACCGAATATGGCCCATTTGGACTATAGGCGCGGGGCGTCAATCCGCTAAAATTTTCGCCTTTAGTTCAAACTGGGAGTAATGGCGATGGACGGAACAGTTCACGTAAGCAGCGACAAGGGTCTGAATTCCGAACTGGCACAAACTCTGCTCCAGCGAGCGCAGGATTTGCAGCCGGTATTGCGTGAGCGCAGCGCCAAAGCCGCCGAGATCCGTCGTATTCCCGATGAAACCATAGCCGACTTTCAGGCAGCGGGCTTTTTCAAAATGCTTCAGCCCGAGCAATGGGGCGGCTATGCGCTTGATCCGCAGGTGTTTTACGCAGTTCAAATGAAGATTGCCGAAGCCTGCATGTCCAGCGCCTGGGTACTGGGCGTGGTCGCTGTGCACAACTGGCAGCTGGCCCTGTTTGACGATCAGGCGGCGCAGGATGTGTGGAAAGATGACCCAACCACCCTGATTTCCTCCTCATACGCGCCGGTTGGCAAAGTTGAAAAGGTCGACGGCGGCTACAAGCTCAGCGGTCAATGGGGCTTTTCCAGCGGCAGCGAGCATTGCGACTGGGTGTTCCTCGGCGCGGTAGTACCGGAAGAGGGCGCGCCCTTTGATATGCGCAATTACCGAACCTTTTTGCTGCCCAAAGCCGATTACGAAATTATTGACACCTGGCACGTAGTCGGCCTGAAAGCCACGGGCAGCCAGGATGTCCGTGTGGAAGGCGCCTTTGTACCTGAGCACCGCACGCACAAACTGATCGACGGCCACAACTGCGATAACCCCGGCAATAAGGTCAATGACGCGCCGGTGTTCCGGCTGCCATTCGGCCAGGTATTTGTGCGCGCGGTCTGTACCGCCTCGCTGGGTGCGCTTGAGGGCGCACTGGCTGCTTACGTTGAAACCGCCAAAACGCGAATGGTTGGTCCGGCCAAAATGGCAGATGACCCGTTTGCCCGCCGTTTGGCCGCCGATGTGAAAACAGCGATTGTGGAAATGAAACGCACCATGTTCAGCAATTTCGACGCCATGATGGAGTGCGCCCGCGCCGGTCAGCCCATCGCTATCGATGACCGTGTTCAGTATCGTTTTGATTCGGCCGTTGTGGCAGATCGCTGCGCCGAACTGAGCGCCCGCATGCTTAAAGCCGTGGGCAGCAAGGGGATATTTCTGGGTAATGGCGTGTTGGAGCGGCATCTGGATATCATGGCCAGTCAGGCCCACGTGGCCAATAATGTAAACATGTACGCCAACAACTTTGGCGGTGTACAGTTTGGCAACGACAATACAGATCTGAACCTCTAAGCAGGGAGCTGAGCGATGGCACAATTGGTAGAAGGATTACCTGAAGGTAAGTACGCCAAGCTGGCCAACGGCCACACCATTCACTATCTGGATCAGGGTAGTGGTGAGCCGGTGGTGTTTTTACACGGTTCAGGCAGCGGCGCCAGTGGTCACAGTAACTTTAAATTCAATTATCCCTTTCTGGCCGAGAATGGCTATCGTTCCATCGTGCCGGATCTGATCGGCTACGGTTATTCGGACAAGCCCGATGATGTGGAATATCACATCGATTTTTTTGTGGAGTGCGTTAAACAGACGCTCGATGTCATCGGCGTCGATAGCGTGCACTTGATTGGCAATTCTCTGGGCGGCGCGATAGCGATTCGCTATGCGCTGACCTATCCGGATCAGGTAAAAACCCTGAACCTGATGGCGCCAGGCGGCATCGAAGACCAGCCCTCGTATTTCGCGATGCCTGGCATGGCGATCATGAAGGAGGTGTTTACCGGTGGCCCGAATAAGGACGCGCTGGAACAGTTTATCCGTCGCGGCCTGGTATATGATGAGTCGGTGGTGGACGAACAACTGGTCAACGAGCGCTGGGGCATTTTTCAGCAGCAGAATATGCAGGTGATCAACACTATGGTTGTTCCCAATGTTGAAGACCGGTTGGGTGAGCTGAACTGCCCGATTATTGCGTTCTGGGGTGCTAACGAAAACATGATGCCGGAAACCGGTATCGCCAAGCTCACCAAAAAGTGTAAGAACATACGCCTTACAATCGTTTCCGAGTGCGGCCATTGGGTGATGGTGGAGCACAAGGAGCTGTTTAACCGCATGACACTGGATTTCTTGAAAAATGGATAAAGCCAGACAGGAAGCGCTGGGCGATGAGCTGTATCACGCTCTGACGACCCAGACTACGTTGACACCCTTTACCGAGCGTGAGGCCGATATCACCATTGATGACGCCTACTATATTTCTCTGCGCATGGTCAGCCGCCGGGTCGAAGCCGGTGAAAAGATTATCGGCAAAAAAATAGGTGTTACCAGTAAGGTAGTACAAGACATGCTGGGCGTGCACCAGCCGGATTTTGGTTTCCTGACCGATAAAATGGAATATGAAAACGGTGCTGATATTCCAGTTGCGGGCAATCTGATTGCACCGCGTGCCGAAGCAGAAATCGGCTTTAAGTTGAAAAAGGATCTGGTCGGCCCCGGTGTTACCGAGCAGGATGTGCTCGATGCTACCGATTACATTATGCCGTGTTTTGAAATTGTTGATTCACGTATCAAGGACTGGAAGATCAAGATTCAGGACACCGTGGCAGACAATGCATCCTGTGGTGTATTTGTGCTGGGTAGCGAAAAGGTTGATCCACGCGATGTGGATCTGCCGAATCTGAAAGTGGTGGTGAAGAAGAACGGCGAGTTCCTCAGCGAAGGCTTGGGCAGTGCGGTGCAGGGTAACCCGCTGACGGCAGTGGCCTGGTTGGCCAATACGCTGGGCGCCTACGATATTCCCTTTAAAGCCGGCGAAGTGATTTTGTCTGGTTCTCTGGTGCCGCTGGAGAACGTGAAGGCTGGCGACAAAATGGAAATGGTTCTGGAAGGGGTTGGCAGCGCGAGCTGTCAATTTGTTTAAGTAGATTCTTCGCGGGCAGGGCCCGCTCCCACAAATTACTATCCGACA
>NZ_JBFJTH010000169.1:0-8129 GCF_041625495.1 Litorivivens sp.
AACAATGGCAAGCTGATGATCAAACTGGGCGACTGAGTTATGGCCAATCCAATCGTACTCTATGGCGCCCCCATGTCACTGTTTACCGGCAAAGTGCGCTCGTATCTGCGCAAGCAGCACATCCCTTTTGATGAGCGCATGCCGGGAAGTGCAGAATGCAAAGAGCAGGTATTCCCAGCCATAAAACGCCGAGTAGTCCCCGTGGTAAAGCTGGCTGATGGCACGCTAATTCAAGATTCGGTTGATATCATTGACCATTTCGAGAGCCAGGCTGATCGTCGTTTTTCAGTCTATCCATCAACGCCCATTCAGCGACTGACGGCTTTGATTATTGATCTCTTTGGGAGTGAGGGACTGTTCAAGGTGGCGATGCATTTTCGCTGGAATTTCCCCAACGACAATGAAGCTTTTTTACAGCGAGAGTTTGGTGATCACATCGTGCCCGGCGAAAGTCAGGAGACTGTTTTGGCGATTGCTGAAGCCGGCATGGCGCCAATGAGAAATTATCTCCCCATGATGGGTATCACGGGCGATACTGCACCGTTGATTGAAGCCCAGTTTGACGATGTGCTCACTTTACTCGATGAGCATTTCAGCTCCCATCCTTATTTGTTGGGTGGATTGCCCACAGTCGCTGATTATGGCTTGTTCGCGCCGCTGTATGCGCACTGCGGCAGAGATCCCTATCCCAGCGCCCTTATGAAAAGTAAAGCCCAGCGCGTGTACCGCTGGCTTGAGCGCATGCAGGCGCCGGACCGCGATATGCCTGAATTTGGCCCCTACGAGGAATGTCTGTTTGATGAGGATGCATTACCCGCAACTTTGACGCACCTGTTGTCGCTGGTTGCAAAAGACTTCTTGCCGGAACTGCAGCAGACAGTTGATGTGGTGAATGATCATCTTGCGCAATCGATAGATGACCCCCAAGGCCAATGCGTCACCGCTAAGCCCCATATCAAAGTGCTCGATATGATGCAGTATCGATTTCGGGGCGAGACTGTTAGCGGGATGGCAGTACCTTACCGCTTGTATATGTTGCAACGAATTACTGACTACTACGATAAGCTCCCGGCGAAGGCACAGGCTCGTGCCAGCGAATTTTTTGAGCCATTGGGGCTGGCGCCGTTGTTGTGCCTAAAAGCGTCGCGTCGCGTTGAACGTGAACAGCATATTGAAGTGTGGGGGCAACCCCAGTAATTGCTGGGAGGCTCCTAACGCACATAGGACTATTTCGATGAAAGTATTGCAAACGCCGGACAGCTGTTTTGAAGGACTTCCGGATTTTGATTACGCGCCGCATTACACGACGATACAGGCCGATGACGGTACGCCATTGCGAATACACCACATCGACGAAGGACCGGCCGACGCTGAACCTATCCTGCTGATGCACGGCAATCCGACGTGGAGCTACCTGTATCGGCACATGATTCCTGGCTTGCTTAAGACGGGCCGCCGGGTTATCGCACTTGATCTGGTCGGCTGCGGCCGCAGCGACAAGCCCGCAAGTAAAAAGGACTATTCGCTGGCCAGACATTGCGACTGGATGACGAAGTGGCTCCTCGCCAATGATCTGAAAAATATTACGCTGTTCTGTCAAGATTGGGGCGGGACCTTGGGTTTACATTTGGTGGCCCATCACCCGGAGCGTTTTGATCGGGTAATCGCGTCCAATACCGGGTTGCCTCTGGGGAAGGGCACAAATTCATTTCTGCGCTTCTGGCAGGCAGGTATGCGCTATGCGCCATTCTTCCCCTGGCGTCTGGTTTTCAGGCGGACACTGCAGCGCAAGCTGACACCTCAGGAATACGCGGCCTACGAGAAAGCGCCTTTCCCTTCACGGAAATATCAAGTCGGTATCTTAAAGTTTCCCTTGTTGATTACCGTGTTTCCAGACCATCCCGAGGTAGGCATTAATCGCGAGACCTGGGCGCGGCTTAAGACCTTTGATAAGCCCTTTCTGACGCTTTACGGTGATCGTGATCCGGTGACCCGAGGTTACGATAAGATTCTTCAGCGTTATGTGCCGGGCACTCAAGGGCAAGCTCATAAGATTATTGAAGGCGGTGGTCACTTTATTCAGGAAGAAAAAGCGGACGAGCTGGTAATAGAAGTAACTCGCTTCCTCGCGGCCACAGAAAAGAAAGTGGCTTGTGGAGAGTGAAAGCTGTGAACATTAACGGGAAAGCCCGTCGTGCCTGATCCCGACGTTTCCCAGAGCCGGGTTTTGATAACCGGAGCGGCTGGCGGGTTGGGCAGCGCGTTAGCCAGCGAGTTTGTCAAACAGGGCTGGAAAGTCGCGCTGTGTGATGTTGATCGCGATGCCGTTGAAGCGCTTGCAGGGCGCATGAAAGCACGGGGCGGGGATGTGCTATCCGCACGCTGTGACGTTACCGTAGAAAGCGAACTGATCAAACTACGTGAGCTGTGTGAAGCCGAGTGGGGCGGACTCGATGTGTTGATCAACAACGCTGGAATAGCGTCGATGGCCGCTATTCATAAAGAGCCTTTAGACCGCTGGCAGCGTCTGGTAGAAATAAACCTGCTTGGCGTTGTGCGTGGTTGTCACTTCTTTGTGCCGCTATTCAAGCAACAGGGCAGTGGCCATATCGTTAATATCGCGTCAATAGCCGGAGTTGCCAATACCCCTTATATGGCTGCCTATAATGCGACTAAAGCAGGTGTTATCAGTTTATCGGAAACTCTGCTGGTAGAGCTCAAGCCCAGTAATATCGGCGTGACGGTAGTGTGTCCAGCGATGTTTAAAACAGGTATCGCGCAAGGTGCGTCCATTGATAATCCCAAGCTTCTTGGTGCTCTGGAAGCCGAGATGGAGAAATCGCCGATCAGCGCTGATGACATTGCAAGGCAAGTATTTTCGGCTGTGCAGCGCAAGCAATTTATGGTGATTCCACACCGCGCGAGTCGTTGGATGTGGCGAGTGAAGCGTGTTTCACCCGCGCTGTATCGCCGCTTATTTTTAAAGCATTAACCTCAATTTACACCTATTCCAAAGGAAGCCTGTGACATGAGCGACTACAAAGCGCCCTTACGCGATATTGCATTCAGTCTGAATGAGGTACTCGATTACCCACGTCATTGTGAAAAGATTGGTGCCGACGAGGTCAATGAAGAACTTGTCTCGGCGATTCTGGAGGAAGCGGCAAAATTTGCCGAGCAGGAAATTGCCCCACTTAACGCTGTCGGTGATCACGAGGGGTGTCATTGGGAAGATAGCGCCGTGAAGACTCCCAGGGGATTCAAAGAGGCCTACGGACAGTTTGTTGAGGGAGGCTGGCCGGGGTTGCCCATGCCCGAAGAATACGGTGGGCAGGGTTTGCCGGGTTCACTTAATTTTGCCATAAACGAATTGTTGTTCTCGGCCAACCATGCCTGGACAATGTATCCGACTTTGTCGGGTGGGGCGGTTGAAACCATCCTCGCGCACGGCACAGCGCAACAGAAAAATATTTTTCTTGAAAAACTGGTAAGCGGTCAGTGGAGCGGAACCATGTGCCTGACCGAAGCCCATTGCGGCTCGGATCTGGGGCTGCTTCGTACCAAAGCCGCCCCCAACGACGATGGTAGCTACAGTATTACCGGTAGCAAGATTTTTATCTCGGCCGGTGAGCATGACTTAACCGACAATATTATCCACCTCGTATTGGCACGCCTACCCGATGCGCCGGACGGTGTAAAAGGTATTTCACTTTTCATCGTGCCCAAAATCATAGTCAATGATGATGGCTCCCTGGGAGAGGGTAACGGCGTAAGTTGTGGATCTATAGAGGAAAAAATGGGCATACACGGCAACGCCACGTGTGTGCTGAACTTTGATGGCGCCCGTGGTTTTTTGATTGGCGAGCCGAATAAAGGCATGGCCAATATGTTCACCTTTATCAATGAATCTCGACTGGGTGTTGCGATTCAAGGGCAGGCCCATATGCAGGTGGCCTATCAAAAGTCACTGGCTTACGCCAAGGAACGTATTCAGATGCGCGCCAGTAAGCGCGTGCTACCTGATCAACCTGCTGATCCCATCATTGCTCATCCAGATGTTCGTCGCATGTTGCTGATGCAGAAATCACTGGCGGAGGGTGGTCGAATTCTTAACCATATCTGCGGCCTGTATTCTGATATTGCTCACCGTGCGACTGACCAGGAAGAAAAAGACCACGCCAATACGATGCTGGCGGTATTAACCCCGATTGCCAAAGGCTTTTTGACTGAAGTCAGTATGGAAGCTACCCAAAACGGGCTGCAGGTGCTGGGTGGTCATGGGTTTATACGCGAGTGGGGGCTTGAGCAGGAATACCGGGATACGCACATCACGGCGATCTACGAGGGCACCAATACCATTCAGGCCCTGGACCTACTGGGCCGAAAAATTCTGGCCTCCGGCGGCAAGATTCTCGAGCCCTTCGTGGCAGAGATTAATACTTTTTGCGCGGAACATCGTACCGGCGAGATCGCTTCATATGTTGAACGAGTCGAAACCTTGAGCAACGAATTGCAGGCGCTGACCGGCAGTATTGGCGAGCGTGCAATGAATGGCGAAGCAGACGCCGTTGGTGCTGCAGCCTTCGACTATCTGATGTATATCGGCTATGTAACACTAGCTTGGTGCTGGGCCAAGGCTGCAGCGGCAGCGCATAACGCACTGACGAATGGCACGAATGACCGAACCTATTATGAATCGAAACTGGCGACGGCCGAGTTCTATTTCGAACGTTTATTACCCCGCACGACGGTACACGCCATGACAATCAAGGCCTCTAGCGATAGCCTGATGAAACTCGAATCCTCAGCATTCTGAAATCAGACAGCATCGCATAAGCACTGTATTGGAGGTTATACTGGCGGGCTTTGAAACAGTCGGTTCATACAACTAACGGGGTATACCTGTGAATGATTTGAATCTGTCGGCCGAGTCCGCCAACTATCTCCAAACCACCCTTAAAGAGGGTGTTGCTACGATCACTATGAACAACCCGCAAAAGCTTAACGGCTGGACGCGGGAAATGATGGATAGCTTCCAGGAAGCGTTTCGCAAAGCTGCCGCTACGGAGGCAGTGAAAGCTATTATTTTCACCGGCACAGGTCGTTACTTCTCGGCCGGGGTGAATCTGGGCGGCACACTGTCACTGATGTCGCCCAAAAAGCTCCATCAGATGATTGTCAGCAATAATCAGGCACTCTTTGAAACCTTTCTCGATTGCCCCAAGCCGATACTTGTCGCCATGAATGGTCCGGCTATTGGTGCCAGCGTAACCTCCGCAACGTTATGTAATGGGATTATTGCCTCAG
The DNA here is from genome assembly GCF_041625495.1 of Litorivivens sp. Taxonomy (GTDB): domain Bacteria; phylum Pseudomonadota; class Gammaproteobacteria; order Pseudomonadales; family Spongiibacteraceae; genus Litorivivens. The sequence continues at coordinate 5,308 of NZ_JBFJTH010000169.1, forward strand.
AAAAAGCGACATTTTCAACGCCGTTTGCAGCATTGGGAATCAAACCCGAGGGCTGTTCAAGCATCCATTTTCCGCGTCTGATGGGTGAGGCGAATGCGCAGCGCATGCTGGGTCCTGAAGGCTGGAAGCCCACGGCAGCAGAAGCCTTGGAGGTTGGTCTGGTTCAGTGGGTGGTGCCTGACGATCAACTGCAGAGCGAAGCTTTCAAGATCGCTCGAGGGTGGGTTGAGAAAAATGAACCCCGGTCTTTTCTCGCGGGCAGCAAGCTGAATGAGCTGAAAGCCGTTAATGCCAAAGAATCAGTCGAGTTGGCCGATGCTTTTCTGAGCGCACCGTTTTTCAAGGAACAGGCGCGGTTTATGTGGCGCAAGAACAAGAAGAGCTCGGCGGCAATGTTTTACACACTGGGTGCCCTGCGCCCGCTCTGGGGACGATTCCTTTAAATTATTCAGGAGCCATTGATCCATGTCTCAAAAGTCTGCGCAGGATCATTACCTCGCGCTTGCCTCCATGTACAAGGCCGCCCCAATCAATGCCTTTTATCTGCCAGAGATGGTGGTGAGCGAAGGTGAGGCCGTGATAGAAATAGAAGCGTGTGAAAAGCACTTCCACTCGGCCGGTGCTGTTCATGGCTCGGTCTACTTCAAGATGTTGGATGACGCGGCGTTTTTTGCGGCCAATTCGCTGGAGCCGGAATTCTTTGTGCTAACCACATCGTTCACCACTTACCTCACCCGTCCTGCCTCCAGTGGCAAATTGAAGTCAGTAGGAAAAGTGGTTAACAGCAATAAAAGCCAGTTCATTGCTGAATCTGTGGTTTACGACGAAAAAGGAAGAGAAATCGGGCGAGGTAACGGTATCTTCATGCGAAGCAAGATGGCGTTAGCGGACGTGCCAGGGTACTCCTGAACATCGAGGCATGGCAGGGGCTGAGTATTCAGCCCCTGCCGGTATTCAAATCAGCTCAAACCCAGAGTTTTCGCTTCTTTCTCCAGGATAGCTTTTACCTCTGGAATATCCCGCACTCGGCTTATCAGTCCGGCGAGCTTGGGCCATTTTTTGTCGTCAACTTCATAGCCAGCATAACTCGCATTGTAAAAGGGGCTGGCAATACTCATATCGGCCATTGAAAAGTCACCGAACACAAAACCATCAGCAGGTGCTATACCCTCAAGATAATCGAGCAGTGGTGGCAGCTGTTTGTCGATGATCTTGGCCACCAGCTCCTCGTCAGGTTCTTGTTTGAACGCGAAGGGCCGCATAAAGCGCTGAAAGAAAATGCCCGCCGCCAATTCTGCGACCGGTCCGGTGGTAAGATCTTCGTACCAGTCAGCGCGGGCACGATCCTTGATGTCGGCAGGATATAGCGGTGTATCGGGGTAGGCGCTTTCCAAGTACCGGCAGATAACTTTCGAGTCTCCCAGAGTCAGATCTCCGTCCACCAACGTGGGAATCTTGCCTAGAGGGTTGAGCTTCTGAAAGTTCTCGTCACGCGCAAAAGGCATTTGGGGTACAAGCTCGTACGGAACCTTCTTTATATCCAGTAATACCAATACCTTGCGAACAAAGGGCGAACCGTATACGCCATGTATTTTTATCATTGCTTACTCCTTGCCAGAGACCAGTGAAGCCATAATGCCGACACTGCCCGGAACTTTGTTGTCCAACAAGTTGTGCCAGCTTTGGTCTACGGCTTCTGCTCCGGTGGACCATTCGACCTGAATAATGTTCTTCACTTTGCCGGAGATCGTGAAAGTCGCTTCCATCGCTTTCATCATGAGTACACCGGGTCCCCAGTCCTTTTCGCGTTTGGCGATCTGGGCGGGCGCGAAGAAAAAGGTTGGTTTGGCCCCAGGCAGTTCACCGGCCTTACCGCCTTCTTCCCAGTGGCTGGCACCGACCATCGAGCTTTCTACGATATTTTCTTTCACGTGATTGTGCAGAGCCTGGGTTAATTTCACATCGCCTGACATATCCACATAGGCAGTTGGCACAGAAGGATCGATCTCGGTCTCGTTGCCATAGGTCACGATTTGATCGCAGCATCCCAGTGAATCCACAAACCCGGCGTTGCGCTCGGAGGTTACACCAACAATTTTCTGAGAGACATTAGGGTCGTCGTGGAGCAAGGTCGCGAGGCCAAAACCGGTTTTCGATGAAACCGATCCGATAACGACCTGTTCTGCGCCGAAGAAATTGTTGTCGATCAGATAGTCATACAGAACGTAGCCGGTGGCGATCAATGGAAACAACAGGCAGCGCTCATTCTCAAACTGCTGGACAATCTCGGGTTCGTTCTGGGTACGACGATAGGTGCTATATAGGCCTGTACCCGGGAGTTCCTTGCGATGGGGCGCAATGTCGATAAAGCTGTCATCGCGGACCTTGCCCGGTTGCAAAATGGTATGGCTGCTCATCGGGAAGAAGCCGTAGAGTCGCTCGCCCACTGCAATGTCGTCGGAGCGCGACTCAATGACATCGGCGCAACCCCATACGGTGACCTTGCCCCAGTTATCGGTGGCGGGGTAGAACTTCCAGTAACCAATAAAATCACCGGAAACCGCATAGCTGACATTATTGGCAGTGAGGCCAAACTTGTCTATGGCAACAACAATCTCGCCGTTATCTATCGAGCGCAGCGGCTCGTTAACTATTTTGGTTTTACGGAAATTGCTTCGGTCTACCCACAGCTCGGTACATGGGGTCATAGTTTTCTCCTAGATCCTTCTTGCAGCGTGTTATTTCTGCAGCAGTTTGTCAGCGTTTTGGGTGAATTCTTTTTGGGCTTTTTCATCGTTTAGCAGGTTGTCGATACTGAAGGG
>NZ_JBFJTH010000170.1:0-8071 GCF_041625495.1 Litorivivens sp.
CCGCCATGTCCAAGCGCCTGCTATGGGACGGTCTGGGCATGTCACTTGACGCGATGGATGCCAAAGAGAGTCAATGGCTGCAACACACCATGGGCAAAGCCGATGCGCTTGAGGGCGGCCGTGCGTTCGCCGAACGCCGCGCGCCGCGCTGGCAATCGCAGGTTAACAGCGACTGGCCGGAAGGTTAGCCGTATTTTTTCTCGTGCCGGCGCAAGGTTTTTTCTGCTCGCGACAGCGCTTCCAGAATCTGTTTTGCAATGCTACCCGGTGTCGCGCCGCCATCAAGCAACGTTGCCGAGTGAGCCGCACACAGATGTTGTGCGTCATGCCATTGCTCAGCCAGTTGCGTAGCCCAACGACGGAAATCCGCACAGGCTCCAGCGCGTTTCTCCAGGGTTTTTGCCAAGGTTAAGTGAAAACTCACCTTGGGTTTGCGTACTTTGCCGACAATACCTGGCAACGGAATGTACATCAGCGTGTCGTCTACGTGCAGCGTTCTGGACGCCTTGTGGTAGGCCAGCACCGAAGAAAAATGCAGGTTCTCATTATTGGAAATGAAATCGACACCCGCCGGTACGGAAAACTCAAAATCCGCCGCATAGGCATTGGCAAACTCCGCCGATTCGGTCAGCGCTGGTTGCCAGGGCAATTCCGGAAATTTGTCGTGATGACGCTGCGTACCGTATAGCATGGCATTCGGATACATCGCGTGCGCCGCTTCAACATGCACCGTATGGAAAGGATGCAGATTGATGATGGCTTCCAGTTTTTCACCGTGCTCGGTCAGTGCATCGACTTCAGCCTTGATCGCCCCACTCAAAGCATATGAATCCAGTAATACATAGGCACCATTGCTACGTCGTACCAGCGACGCTTGAGTACCGATATTCAGTATACCGCCTATCTTGAAGTCGCCACGGATATTCAGAAAATCGTCGGAAATCTTTATGATCTGCTCAGCCATAAGTCTTAATCAGTCAGTCAAGTCAGTTGTTTCATCCTACACTGATACAGCAATTAAGCTAGCTGGGGTTACCGGTGCTCATCTTGGCTGAGATAAACAACCGCATCCCCGCGATGGATGACCCCACCGTCTATAACCCGCGCGGTTATGCCGCCGTGACCCCGCATGGCATTATAGCCACCCGCTCCAAGTAACGTTTCCATTTTGCTGCACGGGTGCGCCAGACCACTGTATTCCAACAGGGTTTCACCTACCCGAAAGCGCTTGTCTTTCAGTGCCAGTAGATTGATACCGCCAACGCTAATATTTCGCCGTAGCAGCATTGGGTCAATCGAATCTCGGTGCAGACAGGCCGCCAGCACCGCCAAATGCTCATGCTGGATCAATGTGACCTGACGGGCACTGCCGGGGCGCCCTTTAAAGCGATCTCCGACCAAGCCCCTGCCAGCGACAAGCTGTGCTGATTCAACCACAATCATGGGCTCATCACGGGCCGGCCGCGCTCCAATCCACATTACTGTGCCGACTTGCGGCAGCGTATTGAGCAACTGACCCAACGCAGTTGAAACATCCAATCAGGGATTCCTCGATTTCACACGAGCAGATTGGCCATAGTCAGCCCCCCAATCACTCGCGTGCAAATTCACCGTGGTGAAGAAAATGTAGCGCCTGCTCACCCACCGCGTCGTCTCGCATGATAAACGGGTGGGTTACCGGCATCACCATAAAATCCGACATCCCGGCGAGCTTGGCGCTTTCGATGGAGACCTTGCCATCGTCCCGCCCTTCAATCAGCGTGGATAAAATGAAATTTATGGTTCGACTGCCAGTGATAACACCCAACTCAAAGGGCGCCGGCCCCAGGGAGTTAGGTACCGACTCTGGTGAGGTTCCAAGTTGCCGCCCCGCCGGCCCATTGATCACACCGAACAGCCACCAGTCTCCCAAGACGTCCACCACTTCACTGCCCTTGTTCGGCGGCGACAGCATGACCACACGGCCAAAGTTAATTGTGGCGTCAATTGTTGCCAGTTGACGCGCAACAATACCGCCGAGCGAATGAGTGACAAAGTGTATGGGCTTAGCAGGGTCTGGAAAACAATCCCGCAACGCCGGCAGCACATAATCACGGGCTAATGTGACAATGGGGTAGTCTCGGGATGGGTAGGACACGTTGCAGACACTAAACCCCTCGCTGCGCAGCCGTTCGGCTAACACCGCCATCGATTGTTCGGTGCGGGCAAGACCGTGTAACAGCGCCACCTGGCGCGTGTCGCCCGGTGTACTGCGCACCGCCGCGGAAGCGTTCAAGCACGACAGCAAACACCATGAAAGCAGCAGCGCTAGTGATATCGAATTGCGCGCTGACGCGCGCTGTAACCTCACCGTCAACACTCGATTATTACTTCAAGTCGCGCGCCTGCCTGGCGTCATCAATACCACCGGCGTTAATAACATTTACATAACCCGCCTCCTCGAGTGCCTGCTTGGCAATCCCCGCTCGCCGGCCGCTGCGGCAATAGAGGTAGATCGGCGTATCTTTATCAGGAAACAGTGTCATGACTTCCGGCACGATATCGGTGTGGGTAATCCGCGTGTCGCCGCTGATATGGCTCTCTTGATATTCTTCAACACTTCTTACATCGATCCATACAGGCCCTGCTGAGCCTTCGTCCGCCAGCGCGCCTGTCCAGAGAGTCGACGTCAACAAGACCAGGCTAAGCAATGCAAACCTGACTGACCCGAATAGCGTGTTCATAATTGACACCTGACAATGAATAACCCAGCCCAGCCTGAAGTGTAGCAAATCCTGCACCTTGCGCAGGCACCGACTCTGCTAAGAACCGGCACCAAGGTTCTAGCCCGTCATAGCAGCTTTTACAGCATCGGCGGTAATGGGCAGGTTTCTCATCCGTGCACCTACGGCGTTAAAGATTGCATTGCCGATGGACGGTGCTACAGCAATAAGCCCTGGCTCGCCAAGACCAACCGGAAACTCCGCATTGTCTACAAAACGGATATCCAGCTCTGGCACGTCGTTCATCCGCAATGGTGTATAAGTATTGAGGTTGTTGTCGGCAACCTGACCGTCCTTGATTCGAGTACCTTCGTGCAGTGCCAGACTCAGGCCCCACAGCATAGCCCCTTCGGTTTGCGCCAAGGCCCCGTCAGGATGCACAACCGTGCCGCAATCCATCACCGTAGTGAGCTTGAGTACAGTGACCTTGCCGCTAGCCGGATCGACTTTTACGTGCGCCACGCAGGCACTCCAGGTTGGCATGGTTCGTTCCTGTCCGGCGGCGACAGCTACACCTAACCCCTCGTGCTTCGGCAACTTACGGCCCCAACCCGATCGCGCTTTTGCTTCCCTTAATACATGGGCCAGACGCTTTGCACCACCCACCGCCTCTGGCGCTTTGCCGGCATTCTTGCCTTTGCCATCCAGCAGGCTCAGGCGAAACTCCACCGGGTCAACGCCTTGTGTATGGGCCACTTCATCCATAAAGGATTCTACACCCCAGCCAATCCAGCCGGGCCCTACTGCACGCAACCAGCCCGGCACAAAGGTGTCCTGCGCCAAGGGATTATTGATCGCGCGAACACGGTGATTCTTCAGGCTGTACCAGTGATCGGCACCGCTGATAGAAAACGTATCGATTTTGCCCTTGCCGTCAACCGCATCGATAAGAAAACCCGGTGCCATGGTTTTTGTCGGCCACCCCGCCGCTGCGGCGTGTTCAATACCCTGCAACTTGTTCTTGTCGTCCCAATAAGCCCAAAAGTGCTGCACCGAGGGCGAGCGGATACAATCAAAGCGGGAATCATCCTCGCGGGTAAACACGAGCTTTACCGGCTTGTTGACAGCCTTTGCGGTCAACGCTGCGGGCAACATGTAGTCCCCAGCCAGGCGCCGGCCAAAACCACCGCCCAGATAATGCTGGTGAATGATCACCTTGTCTTCACTCAGACCGACGGACTTGGCCACCACGGGCAGAAAAAGCGACTGCCACTGATTACCGGTGTACACATGACAAACACCATCGCGAAATTCCACAGTGGCATTGACGGGCTCCAGCGCAAAATGCAGAGCAGAAGACGTACGGTACACCCCTTCAATCGACTTGTTGGCTTGACTGGCAGTCGATTCAATGTTGCCGTGCTCCACAAACAAGGCGCCGGCGGATTTATCTGCGGCCAGCTTTTCACCCTCGGCAATCAAATCTTCCTCAGTGACCTTCGCGGTATCGCCTTTGCGGTAGTCTACCTTTAACTTGTCCGCCGCCTTGATTGCACCGTAGTAGGTGTCGGCTAGCACCGTCACCCAGCCCTGTAATAACCCGCTGGGGTCCGTCAGTATTTCGTAGCCCAGGTAGCCCTTGACCTCTTTTGCGGCGCTATCGTTTACCGCTTTTACCTCGGAGCCATAGCGAGTAGGCGGCACCAGTGGCCGCGCGTAAACCATACCATCCAGTTCAACATCGATACCGTAGCGCGCCTCTCCGTTAGATTTAGGCGGCACATCGAGCGCGCTACCGGGTTTAGCAATAAGGCTCCGTTTTGATGCCTTTTTCGGGCTGAATTTTTCCAACTGTTCAGCAGAGTAGGTTTTATCAATCTTGCCGCGCTTGACCACTTCAGCGAAATCAATGGACTGATTGCCGCACACCACTTGACTGTTTTGCGTAGTGCACGCTGCAGGTTTAACGCCGATCAAAGCTGCTCCCGCTTCAATGAGGGCCTCCCGCCCCGCCGCACCGGCCTGCGACATTGGCATAAAGGATTGAAACACCGACCACGAGCCACCGGTTACCATGTAGCCCCATTTGGGATCGGTATCCACGTGTTTAATGCTTACTCGATTCCAGTCGGCTCCCAGCTCATCCGCTACAATCCGCGCCAGCGCGGTACCGACATGCTGCCCCATCTCGGCCCGGGTCACATTCACAAGAATGTCGCCACTTTGGTTGATCTCAAACCAGATGGTCGGGTTAAACAGCTTCTTTTCAATTTTTTCTGAAGCCAACAACGAGCCGTATTGAGTAAAGGCCGGAGCAAAAGCCATGACCAAGCCGGCACCGACGGAACCGACCAGAAACTGCCGGCGGCTGTGCTGAATATCTTCCCCTTTGTTTAACCGTGTCATATCAGCTCTCCTCCCTTACCGCGCGTCGCTCAGTACTCTGGGCGGGATTGAGCAGGTCGTCCATATTGAGCACAGCCTTGCGCTTGGGGTCATATACCTCCACGGTGCTGTTGCTCTGGCTGGCAACCTGTTTAATTGCTGCTTTTATACGCACGTAAGACATGCATCGGCAAAGATTGCCAGACATGTGCTGTACAATATCCTTGTCTGATGGGTTGGCTTTTCTCGCCAGCAGAGCCGCCGCCTGCATAATCTGCCCCGATTGACAGTAGCCACACTGCGGCACCTGTTGCTCGACCCACGCCTGCTGCAGGGGATGCCGGCTCTCCAAGCCTTCGATTGTGCGCACCTCACCGCCACTGACCGCGCTTAGTGGCATGGAGCAGGAACGCACCGGGTTGCCATTCAAGTGCACGGTGCAGGCGCCACACATGGCAATGCCACAACCAAATTTGGTGCCCTTGAGGTTGAATTCGTCGCGAATTACCCACAGCAACGGTGTATCGGGTGGCGCATCGGTCGACATTTCTTTGCCATTAAGCGTGAAGGTCGTCATTTGTCATCTCCCCTACAAGATTGATCGGAGGTTTGCTCACTTACTTTTTATTGCTCAACAGTGTAGCAACTGCCCGGCAGATTGCCTGCGGACTATAGAATTCGCCAGCGCACGTGATCACAGCAAAGACCGCAAAGCCATTGTACGAATAAGGGCATCGAACCGATGCTATTTAGCCGCGATTAACGGGGTAATATTGACAAACTTTTTTCGGCTTTAGCGGCCCCGCCGCCCAGAGCAAGACTGAAAGACTGAATAACAGCAAGACCGCCCCCCAGTGCTCACACCTCTCCGTCGCCCACAAAATTCACAAGATGCAAACTTAACAAACGCGCTTGAGATTTGTTACTTCTAGCGATTTTTCAGACAGGAGGGGCCTAAGTGATGAGTAATGTCATTCGCACAATCGTCAATGATTACAGCTGGATACATCTGTCATTGGGGTTACTGGGAAATATTACATTCTTCGTGGGCAGCATACTGTTTCTTCCCCAATTTGAACCCTACAAAACCTTCGCGGTCTGGCTGTTTATCAGCGGATCATTTCTGATGCTGATTGGCTCTACGGGGAGGTTGCTGGTAGACCTTTGGGAGCCAGAGGGTATCTAGCTCGTCAACTGCCATAGTTTGTGTCAACAGAGTGAAAGACTCGGAAGGCTTATCCAGACCGGTTAAATCTGGCCTCAGAAAAAAGATCGATTGACCGCAGCGGAATTGAGCCTGGCCGTATTCGTCATTCTTGCTAAGTGATTCTGGGCCTATACTGGGCTCAAAACTCAAGGGACAACACCATGGAATACCAGGACAAAATCACCGCTGTGCAACGTTACGTAGAAGCATTTGCAACGGGCGATATGAGCATTATCAGAGAATTGTATGCCACCGATGCAACTGTCGAAGACCCTGTTGGCAGCGACATACATCGCGGCATAGAGGCGATAGTCAAATTCTATGAGCCCAGTCTGGGCAGCGGTATAAAACTTACCTTATCTGGCGAACCCCGCTGCGCGGGCGACGAAGTGGCCTTCCCCTTTCAGGTAAGCGCGCCGGGTATGACCATCGATGTGATTGATGTGTTCAAGTTCGATGCGCAGGGCAAAGTGATCTCGATGCGGGCTTTCTGGGGGCCTGAGAACATGAAATCCTGACAACAACGAGCTAGTCTCTTATCGGGCGGCGTATTATCACACGCCGCCACATTAGCCCACTCAGTCGCATTCCAGCATCATCATTCGGGTCACCTCGTTTATCTGCACAATCCAAGGCGCTTCTTTCAGCAACAGATCATCGTGCCACTGGGTTTTCTATTTACAACATCGATCAATGAAAACCCGATAATAACGACACAATGTTTTGCGCCTGAGAATTAAGCTTGCGGCCCGGTTCAAAACAGTCGCCGCCGCTTTCTTAAAAGAGATTACCAAGCGACGGGGCACCTCAACAAACCGACACAAGTAACTGAAAAAATAGGTATTTTAATCGCCTACCGGGAATTACCGCCTCCAAACCACAACCTTGCAATGAACATACTTGCTACCTTGCAAGGTGATTTCTCGCCGAAGTCAGGTTCCTGAACTAGACTTTATTAAAAATGAGAGTGCAGAAGCATTTTTGCGAGAAAAACCAGTTTCATGGAGCGAAATGCCTAATTATCACAAACCCAAGGCGCTGACTGCACTAGGCTCTGCATGCCTTTTGGGTACCTTTGGGTTATTCCCATCCATTGCATTCGCCGAACACGACCTTCGCAAGCTCGCTGAGCTTTCCCTTGAGCAGCTACTTGAAGTCAATGTGAGCTTGTCGGCGCGTAAAGGCGAAACCCTCAAAGAATCGCCCGCAGCCGTCTATGTACTGACCAACGAAACCATTCGCCGTTCGGGCGCCACTACCATACCAGAGCTTCTTAGGCTGGTACCCGGCGTTGAAGTCACTCGCTTTGGGACAGGCAAATGGGGCATTGGTATTCGCGGCTTTAACGGCGGACTGTTTACCAATCGCATGCTCATTTTAATCGATGGTCGAAGCGTTTTTTCCCCCGCCAAAGTTGGCATGTTTTGGGACACTGTGGATACCCTGATTCCGGACATTGATCGCATCGAAGTTGTACGAGGCCCCGGCACGGCATTCTGGGGAGGCAATGCGTTTAACGGCGTCATTAACATTGTTACAAGCCACAGCAGAGACACCACCGGCACACTCGCCGAAGCGTCTGCCGGCAATGAAGAAAAGTGGAGTACCAACCTCCGCTACGGTACAGAGTTAGCAGACAATCAATACGGCCGCGTTTACCTTAAATCATTCGAACGCGACGATGCGATCAGACCCGACGGCTCAAAAAATTTCGACCACTGGACCGGCTCACAGGCTGGCATCCGTTGGGATGCTGGAACACAGCAGAACGGCACAG
>NZ_JBFJTH010000171.1:0-8052 GCF_041625495.1 Litorivivens sp.
CGGCGCTTCATCCGCTCATCTCCGCACGCAGCTCTTGCTGGATATGGGCTGCCAACGCTGCCAGCTCTGCCTGCTCCCCCATCTTACGGCCGTGGATCGCAAGCGGTTCACCGGCAGTCTGCGGGATCAAATGCTGGTGATAATGAAAGACGGTCTGGCCAGCCGCCGCTCGGTTCAACTGGTGTACACCGAGACCATCAGCCCCGGTAATACGCTCCAAAACCCGCGCCAGCGGCACCGATAAACGTCCAACAGCGGCGATATCATCCGAATCAGCGGTAAAAATATCGTCACTATGTCGCTTCGGGATAATCAGAGTATGACCTCGATGAGCCGGAAACAGGTCGAGAAAAGCAATAAGTTGCTTGTCAGTGTAGACGATATGCGCCGGCGCATTGCCGGCTGCAATCTGGCAGAAGATACACTCACTCGCCACTCACACCTCCAGCGGTGCAGGATCTTTGTGATGGTCACGCCCGGCGCGGGTTGCAACCTCGGCGCTCACGGTTTTGTACCAATGCACGCCCTTTTCATCAGTTTGGCAGGATAATCGCCCCGCTTCCACAAGATAATTGATGTGTGCAATTGCCTCGCCCAGCGCCAGGTTCATCTGTGTCAGCTCAAGCTCGCGGGAAAAAAGCACCGGCAGTAGCTGAACGGCAGTTTGCGGCGTGAGGCAGGCCTCTTCTACCGCCTGCAAATGATCCTCGTGGTGCTCTCTAAGATAGCTTAAACGTTTGTGCACACCCGTAAATGGCGTGTTATGAGCTGGAAAGACCAGCGTTTCTGCTGGCAGATCCTTCTGAAATCTATCCAGCGACGCCATCCAGCGTCGCAGCGGATTATCCCGGGGCTCCGACGGCATCACACTGATATTACTGGTTATTCTGGGAATTATCTGGTCCCCGGAAAAAAGTAGCTGGTCGCGCTCGTTAAACAGGCAGACATGTTCAGGGGAATGGCCGCTGCCTATCATGACCCGCCAATCCCGGCCGCCGATTGACAACACGTCACCCTCGCACAATCGGTGATAAGCCAGTGGCATTGGCTCGATGATTGAGCCAAAACCGCGCATTTTTGCCCGCATTTTGTCCATGTAATCCTGCTCAACACCCGCGCCTATAAAGTATTCGCGTGTGGTCCAAGGAACCTTATCAAAAGGCATCGTCGAGAATGTGCGGGCGTTGTAATACTCGCCAAAACTCATGTAGAGCGGTGCGCGCCATTTTTCACAGAGCCAGCCCGCTTGACCTACATGGTCCGGATGCATGTGGGTCACAATGACACCCACCACCGGCTTACCCTTCATCGGCCCGTCGAACAGCGTATTCCAGGCCTTCTGCGTGCTATCCAGCCCCATACCGGTGTCGATAATCCACCAACCCTCGTCATCCTCAAGCACATACAGATTGATGTGATCGAGCGCCATGGGCAATGACATCCGCAGCCAGTATATACCTTCCGCAACGGGCTGCCATTCGCCAGGAATGGGAGTATTTTCAAAGGGATAGTGCAAACCTCTCATAGTAATCCTTAAGTTTTTAGGTGCTAGCCAAGCCTGAGTGGCAGTTCCCGCAAACGCTGTCCTGTTGCCGCAAATACGGCGTTGGCCAGCGCTGGCGCGACCGGTGGCAACCCCGGCTCACCTACACCTGTCGGTGCGTCCGTGGAGGGTACGATATGGACTTCGATCTCCGGCGTTTCAGCTAGCGACAGCATGGGGTAGTCATGGAAGTTGCTCTGCTTGACCTTGCCATCTTCCAGGGTAATACCCGCTTTTAACGCGGCGGTCAGGCCGAAGACGATCGCGCTCTCCATCTGGGCAATAACAATGTCGGGATTAACGGCAAGCCCGCAATCCACCGCACATACCACCTTGTGAACCCGAATATTTGTCCCTTCGACCGAGGCAGTCACCACCTGTGCCACCGAACTGTGAAAGGCATCGTGGGCCGCCACCCCCTGAAATTGCCCCGGTGTTGGCCTCCCCCAACCAGCTTTTTCGGCCACCAGTTTCAGTGCACGATAGCGTCGCGAGTCGTGCGGCATATGCATGAGGCGGAATTCCACCGGATCCTGCCCGAGGCGATGCGCAAGTTCGTCGATAAAGCTTTCAGTGAAAAACGCATTCTGTGAATGACCCACGGAGCGCCAGAACCCCACCGGTATCGGTGTATCGTCGTGAACCGTTTCCATCTTTTTATAGGGGAACTGATAATTGGTATCGCCCAAGCCTTCAGTCATGGAGGTGTCCACATGCTTGAGCAGGCCCGCAAGACTACGCGGGATTGCCGGAGGCAACCACTCTGGCATGGCGGCTTCGGCAAACATCGGCATAATCTGCCCCATAATACTTGGCACCACAGTTTTGCCGCTGAAGCTGGTTACTTTGCCGTTGTCGACGGTTGCACTCAGCTCGGCCATTGCTGCCGGGCGATAATAGTCGTGCTGTATATCGTCCTCGCGGCTCCACACCAGCTTGATGGGGTGACCGGTTCGCGCCGAAATACGCGCGCCCTCGACAATGTAATCGGGGACCAGACGGCGACCAAAGCCACCGCCCAACATCTGATTGTGAACGATAATCTGCTCACGTGGTCGCTCCAGCGCTGCCGCCACTACACCAATAGCCGTGTCTGGCACCTGGGTACCAGTCCACACTTCCACGCGGTTCTCGCTCACCTGAACCAGCGCGTTGGGCGGTTCCATCGGGCTGTGCGACAACATCGGCACACGATAGCGCGCTGTCATGCGCTCACCAGTGACGGCTTCGGCGTCGCCCACTTCTGCTACCTGGCGCCCTTCGGACTGCAATAGTTTCTCGTGTCGCTGGCGCAAGGTATTGTCATCTAGACCCGCCAGAGGCCCCTTATCCCATTGAATGTCGAGGGCATCAGCAGCTTTGCGCGCGGGCCAGTAGCCGGATGCCACCACCGCGACACCGCCGTTAACTTCAAATACCGCCTCAACACCCTTCACGGCCTTGGCCGCACTCGCATCAAAGGATTTCACCCGTCCGCCGAGGTGCGGGCAGCGACGCATGACCGCCGTGCGCGTACCCGGCACCGTGCAGTCAATACCAAACCGGGCTGAACCGGTTACTTTGTCGCGCGCATCAAGTCGCACGCTGTGCCGGCCAATCTGCGAGAAATCGGCTGGGCTTTTCAGGGGAGCTTTCTCAGGTACGGGCAGCGAGTTCGCTGTTTCTATAAGTTCGCCAAAGCCCACTGGCTCACGACCTTCCACCAATACTTGGCCATTACTTAGCTCTACCGCATCCAATGACACCTTATATTGCTGCGCAGCTGCCGCGCGCAACCAGGCCCGCAGGTTCGCAGCCGCCTGACGGATGGGCATAAAGTTATTGCGCAGTGAAACGCTGCCGCCGGTCATCATCATCTGAAATTCCGGGTCGCGAAATTCCGGATGGTAGTAGGCGTGCTCAACCACTATCTGCTCGGCGGGCATGTTTAGCTCTTCCGCCGCCAAGGTTGTCAGACCGGTGTATACACCTTGCCCCATTTCAGCACGCGGCAATTGGAACACTACCTTGCCATCGGGGGTAACCTGCAGATAGGCGTTTGGCTGAAGTGCGTTCTCGCGATCGCCGGGATAAACAGGCTCGGAGCCACAACCGCCCAAATGGATGGCAACCGCTATACCGCCACCCAGTGCCGCAGACTGTTTGAAGAAGCTGCGTCGACTCAGTGTTGTCATAGTGCGGCCTCCTGTGGCTCGACGATGGTAACCATCGACGCGCTTTGAATACGCTGCGCGGCCTCTTTCACTGCCGTACGAATACGGGGATAGGTGCCACACCGGCAAATATTGCTCATGGCAGAATCAATTGCATCGTCACTGGGCTCCGGGTTTTGCTTCAGTAGCGCAACTGCCGCCATAATCTGTCCCGATTGGCAGTAACCACACTGGGGGACGCTCTGCTCCATCCAGACCTGCTGTACCGGATGCAATTCTTCCTCCGAAGGCGCGATTCCCTCTATTGTGGTAATGGTTTTACCTTCGGCCAATGACACCGGAAAACTGCAACTCCGTACGGGATACCCATCCAGATGCACGGTGCAGGCGCCGCACAATCCTCGGCCACAGCCGAACTTGGTTCCCGTCAGCTCGCAGGCTTCTCGAATAACCCACAGCAGGGGCGTATCGGGTTCAACATCGAGCCGCTGCTGCTGGCCATTGAGTGTAAAAGTAGTAACTGCCATCTTCCTTCCTAAAATGCCAAAAAACTTACGCTATCTGTACGCGACCGACATAGTCTGCCGTGGATGAACCGCTGTGCGTTACGGTTTCGTCATTGTGCCGACATGATACGCCAAGCCATCGCCAGTTTCCTTCTGCCGCGCAGAAAAAGCGTATTCGCCGCAAAGATTCTCGGTTAGCATAACCATACTGAAATGCAGGTGGGGACCGCCATGTTCGATATTTCAATCGCCAGTGTACTTAGTGTGATGCGCTACCCCCTGATCGATTTGGGTAAAGGGCCTGTCACTCTGGCATCGATTTTCGCGGGCCTGCTGGTTATTGTGCTGTCGCTGCATCTGGCCAGGCTGCTCAAAGGTAGTGTCGGCTCACTGAACCGGGGCCGCTATGCACTGACCCCAAGTTCCATTTACACACTCGAACGCATCTCCCACTATTTTGTGCTGATAGCCGGTGTACTCATTGGCGTGTCGGTCATGGGCGTTGATTTCGGCAAGCTGGCACTGATCGTTTCTGCCCTTTCGGTGGGCATTGGTTTTGGATTGCAGGCTATTGTCAGCAACTTCGTGTCCGGGCTGATTATTCTACTTGAGCGCTCACTGAAGGTAGGCGACTTTGTTCAGCTCGACAGTGGTGTCATGGGCACAGTGACTGAGATCCGGGTGCGGGCCACCGTCATCACCACCGCGGAAAACTCGGAAATTCTGGTGCCGAACGCCGAATTTGTGAACGGCAAGGTCACCAACTTCACTCACACTGATAATTTCTGCCGACAGCGCATTCCGTTCGGCGTGGCCTATGGCACCGACAAAACCCTCATGAATGAGTGCGTCATCAAGGCAGCACTGGCCCAATCTATCACGCTGGCAGACACGTCTGAGCATCAACCGCAGGTCATAATGAAGGCGTTTGGGGACTCCAGCTTGGATTTTGAGCTGCTGGTCTGGACCAGACCGGAATTTTCCAACCGGCCGAGCCTGGTTCGCGGGGTGTACCTGAGTGCTATAGACGATGCGTTCCGCGAGAACAACATTTCGGTGCCCTTCCCCCAGCGGGATTTGCACGTGGTCAGCGATTTCAGAGAGCCGCGAGCTTGAGCAGGCGCTCTGGCAATGTCACCTCGAATGTGGCACCGCCTTTGTGATAGCGCTGTGAGCTGAAATACAAGCGCCGGCCATCAGGTGAAAAGGCTGGCCCGCATATTTCCGACCCGGGATGGTGTATTTCCAGTAGAGTCGATGCGCCGCCATTTGGCTGCAGCACGACCAGACGCGCAATATCGCTGCTCACCGGATCTTCTGCGACCAGCACGTCACCCCAGGGGCTCACTGTCAGGTTGTCCACACTGTGCAGTGGGGAATCCATGCTGGCATTATCAAAGATCAACTCGACAACCTGATTGGCCACATCGAGCACCCACACCCGGTTGTCTATTTTTGTGGTCCAAAAGATCAGGGTATCTGGTAACACCGCGTCGGGAGATGTCAGTAGGGCTGCGTCCTCTGGCGTCAGCTGGTAGCTCCACAAACCTTCACCGCCGGCAAAGCGAGTTCCCGGGACGGTCTCACCCCGCTTGCGCAATTGCTGACGGACCTCTCCCTGAACCTCGTTCGGAAACTTCACCGGCACCCAATTCACAGGTAATTGCCGACGTACCAGCACATCACTTTCCGGATAGCAGTCGTCGGCATAACCCACGAGGTTAAGTACTTCCAGCCTGCCTTTTTCCAGCCCAAGGCGCCCCGCTTTTTTATCTTCCGAATCTGCCACCCAACGATAAAAACGCCCGTCTATAGTGTCTTCGGTCAAATAGACGGTATGACGGGCAGCATCTACCGCAGCGGCCTCGTGGGCAAAGCGCCCCAAGGCCGGCTTCGCAACCCCCTGCCCCGGCCGGAACGGGTCACACTCATAACACAATCCCGTCTTGGCTTCTTCACAGGAAAGCCACGTATCCCAAGGGGTCTTACCGCCAGCACAGTTTTGGGTAGTGCCCTGCAATATGCTGTAGGCCGAATCAACCTTACCACCGTGATCGAAACCCAGCGCACCGCAACCGCCTAGGGGTAGCAGCGGAACTTCGGAGTTAGAGGTATAGATCCAACCACCATCGGGTCGAGGAAAAACAGCGCCACCATCGGGAAAGGTATGCCATCGATAGGTACTGATGGGTTCAGCACCGGCTGGCGTCACAACGCGATCACCGGCGACAGCAAGCAATCGGCAGGTAAAATCTGCAGGCATCGCAACGCCCAGCGAATCAGGCGGCCGCAGCATGCCGGCCTTGCTCAGTGGGCCCGGCAGCAGCGGCAATTCACGTTGCCCACTGACGGGCAGACAAGTACCGGCTATCGCCCGGCCTGAAACGGTGCTAAGGGCCAGAGAGCCAAAAAAGGCGCGTCTGAGAAGCGAACGCCGGCGCAGCGCAGTCATTATGGAAGCCTGATATCCGTTACGTGAGACGTCGAGTATGCCGGTTCCAGGCCAAACCTAGCAATGCCACACTGAACACAAAGGTGCTCAAGGGGTACCGAATGCTGTAGATGAGCGGTGCCAACGCAATGCGTGCCAGTTGCTTCGTGGTTTCACTTTCAGTAATCCAGTCAGCAAGCGCTGGCGAATAACGGTAATACTGCCCGATGAACCATCTACCGGCGGCATACCGCCGCAAATGTCTATCACGAAACTCGCGTAACAGTCGCACTTCCTGAGACCAGGCGGTTCCCCATGCAGCGGTCGCAATAAAGCACCCGCCACCTCCGCCAGAAGACCCTGAGCCAGAGCTGGCTTGCGCCGGTGGCGGCGCCATCTCGCGGGGGGTCGGTGGATTCGCAGTAAAGTAGGCCAAGGCCGCTTCGCCAGATACCAGCCCTGCGCCACTGACGGAGTCAGTGCCTGAGGCTGCGCGGATGCCTGCCACATCAACCGCACTGGCGATCAGGCCATCCACTACTTCGGCCGGCGTAAGACTCGGAAATCGCTCCTGCAGCAGCGCAATGAGTGCGGCGATATTCGGCGCTGCTGCTGAGGTGCCAAAAAAGTTTGGAAAGCCATCGGGCTCGCCATAGCCCGGGTTGGCACCTTCGGTAAAATCACTGCCAAAGAATGAGGTGTTATTGGCATCTACACCGGAAAGTGTCGGTACAAATCGCTGTACCGACTGATACTGTCCGGAAGCGTCAAACTGAATGGGAATACTCCCTCCCCGTGCGCTGTAAGGTTGTGGATCAATGGCCGGACTGCCATAGCTGGCGGGCGCAAATGGCGGTGCCTCCCACCAGGGTACTGCACCGACACTGATCACGCCCTCCGCCGTCGGATGCCCCCAAATTGCCGGGCCGTCGTAGGGATATTCCGCGCTCACCACAGCGCCTACCAAGACCAGCCGAAACTCTAACGGCACGCCGGCGGCCTGCGGAATATCACCCTGCGACCCTTGGTAATGCTCAATCGCCAGATAATAGGTTGTATCAACTGCGGCGCCAGTTAGCAGTAGAAATTCAGACGCGTCGCCTAGGGGCTGGCCCGTTGTTCCCTGCGCGGAAATACTGCGACCGGAATGGGCGGGGTTCGACGGGTTCAACGCGAGTACTGAATCGGCGCGGGTTGCATACAGATCCAGATCAATCTGCGAGCCTGCCTGCGAGTTAACGGAAGCGGACGGTTGGTTCCATTGCAACACGGCATACACTTCACCGCCTGCCGGAACGGTGACCTGCAAAAAACCATCTCCGCCGCCCCAGTCGTGGAGATCCGCGCCGCTGGCAGCAAACGCGGCATTGCGATCTGGCTGGTCGTCACCTGCCGGATCGAGATCTACGTATTGCTGTC
>NZ_JBFJTH010000172.1:0-7900 GCF_041625495.1 Litorivivens sp.
CCATCACAGGCAGCAATTACTGGAAGCGGAAATTCATACAACCGAGTGAGCATTGCCATACCACCCGCCACCAGCTTATCTGCAACCTCGGCCCCCTGCTGAAAAGCCTTAAGGTCAAAGCCCGCACAGAACATACCTGTTCTGCCGGTTATGATGACGGCCGATGCTTCCTGTTCTGCTTGATCCAAGTAACTGTTAAGGAGTTCGACAAAGCTAATACTTACTGCATTGGCTTTTCCGTCATCAAGGGAAATTACAGCGATACCATCGTCTAAAATGTAGTTCATATGCCTCTTTTCTCAACCAAGGGAATACTTCCCTGAGTAAATGAATTCGAGAAGCATTATATCACTCGTAGCCGGTACTTATGGCCGAGCTGTTGTTGCGTCATGTGACCATCTTGGCCGAATACAACCAGAATATCCTAGAACGGACTATAAACTACATCAGGTGCAAAAATGGGCAACTGCAGGTAGGAAGACAGGGTGTGAGGCGCAAAAGCTCTAAATTCAAGAACTCCGCTCTGTATGAGCTTAGTGATTACTCCCGCGCCAGAATATTCGGTAGAGCTGTATTCGATAAGGGAGGGGAGGGAATCCATTTTAACTCCGTTAGGCACGCTGGCAGCAAGTGTTTTGCTCTCTTCTATCCAGACCTTATCAGCGATGTGATTCAAGCAAGTCACTATGCCTATAAATGGGACGGCAAAAGATTACAGTTGTTTTGAAGATCTCGCGCGTCACGTGAAAAGCGACGACAGTAGGCGGAGGAAAATGGCCGGTCAAGAAACCGGCCAGTTTTGCCACTACAGGAGCCAGTCTTTTCTCAGCAGCCTTACGCTGAGGACCAGGCGAGTCGTAGCATTCAAAATGCTTACAGCCCGAACATTATCCTCGCCAGCCCCCCCACTTCAGCTACCACTTATTTTAAATACTGCGCATGAAACGCTATATGCTCAGACATAAACGTCGCAATAAAGAAGTAGCTATGATCGTAGCCGGCGCGGTACTGGACATCAGCGGCTATCGCCCGCTTGCCAAGAGCGTTGATCAGCACATCAGTCTTTAATTGGTCTTCCAGAAAATTATCCGCGGTGCCCTGATCCACTTTTAGGGGCGGCACTACAGCGCCGCCATTAATCAAAGCCACACTGTCGTATTTTTCCCACTCCATGCGGTTGTCACCCAGGTAGTTGGAAAAAGCCTTTTCGCCCCAGGGGCACTGGGTTGGAGCAACGATCGGCGCAAACGCAGACACCGACTTGAACCGACCCGCGTTTTTCAAGGCGATCGTCAGCGCGCCATGCCCACCCATGGAGTGACCAAAAATACCACAACGACTAAGATCGACAGGGAGGTGCTGCGCGACTAAGCCAGGGAGCTCTTCCACCAAGTAGTCATACATCCGGTAGTTTTTGCTCCACGGAGCCTGCGTCGCGTTGAGGTAAAAACCAGCGCCCAAACCAAAATCGTAAGCACCTTCCGGGTCGTCAGGAATCCCTTCCCCCCGGGGGCTGGTATCGGGTGCGATGATGGCAATGCCATGCAGAGCCGCATACTGCTGCGCCCCGGCCTTGGTGACGAAGTTTTCGTCAGTGCAAGTCAGGCCAGACAACCACAGTAGCACTGGTACGTTTTCCTGCTCTGCTTGCGGCGGCAGAAACACGGAAAAATGCATATCGCAACCAAGCACTGCGGAGCGATGCTGGTAGCGCTGCTGCCGACCAGAAAAACAGAGTACGTCAGAGACTCTTTCCATCAGTAAAGTTCCATCAGTAACGTTCGATTAATACAGCACCACCGAGCGAATACTTTCACCGGAATGCATCAGGTCGAAGGCTTTGTTGATATCGTCCAAGCCCATAGTGTGAGTGATCATATCGTCAATATTAATGCGACCATCCATATACCAGTCGACAATGCGCGGGACATCAGTACGTCCACGAGCACCGCCAAAGGCAGTGCCTTTCCAGGAACGACCGGTGACCAGCTGGAAAGGTCGTGTCGAAATTTCCTGACCTGCACCGGCAACACCAATAATGTACGACTCGCCCCAGCCTTTGTGACAGCACTCCAAGGCCTGCCGCATGGTATTTACGTTGCCGATACATTCAAAACTGTAGTCAGCACCTCCGTCGGTGAGCTGGGTGATGGCGTCCACCACATTCTCAACCTCTTTTGGGTTGATAAAGTCTGTCATACCAAACTTGCGACCGAGCGCCTCTTTAGCAGGGTTCAGGTCGATACCAATGATCTTTCCAGCACCCACCATTTTGGCACCCTGAATTACGTTGAGCCCAATACCGCCCAAACCAAAGACAACCACATTGGCACCGGCCTCAACTTTTGCTTCAAAGGCCACCGCACCTACGCCGGTGGTTACACCGCAACCGATGTAACAGACCTTGTCAAAGGGCGCGTCCTCTCTGATTTTCGCCAAAGCAATTTCAGGCAGTACGGTATAGTTCGAAAAGGTAGAGCAGCCCATGTAGTGCAGTATTGGTTTGCCTTCGAAGCTGAAACGACTAGTACCGTCGGGCATCACGCCCTGCCCTTGGGTGGTACGAATAGACTGACAGAGATTAGTTTTCGGGTTGAGGCAGAACTTGCAGGTGCGGCATTCCGGCGTATAGAGCGGAATCACATGATCACCGGGCTTGAGGCCTTTTACCCCCGGCCCCACTTCGACCACAACCCCGGCTCCCTCGTGGCCCAGAATGGCTGGAAATACGCCTTCCGGATCATCGCCGCTGAGAGTGAAAGCGTCTGTATGGCACACGCCCGACGCCTTGATCTCTACCAGCACTTCACCCTCTTTGGGGCCGGCCAGGTCCACTTCAACAATTTCCAGTGGTTTGCCTGCCTGAAAGGCTACGGCGGCGCGCGTTTTCATAGGGAGCTCCTCATTTATATCACTCATTGGCTACCACTATATTTTGTTCCAGCTTGAATTGTAATGGTCTACAATGGAACACATTGTTGCCACACAGAAACAATAGACACTGCCATGTTCAGCCGCTGGAACGCTACAGAACTACTCATTGAAGTGGTTGAAAAGGGGAGCTTCTCTGCGGCTGCGGACTCGCTCAACCTTTCCAAATCGCACGTCAGCCGGCAAATCAGCCAGCTGGAAAACCACCTTGGCATCAAATTAATCAACCGCACCACGCGCAAACTGGCTCTGACGGAAACCGGGAACGTCTATTACCAGCGCTGTCGGGAAATCGCTGATCAGATCGACGACGTCGAGCGGGTAGTGCAGGCGGAGCAGGCCGAGCCCCAAGGTCGCTTGCGCATTAGCGTTGCCGGGGCCTTTGGTGAACGCTACATTGCACCGGCCGCCGCAACCTTTATGGCACGATATGAGCGGGTCCAGATCGAGCTGGATTTTTCAATCCGTAATGTCGACCTTGTGGAGGAAGGCTACGATCTGGCTATCCGCGCCGGTGTGCTGCAGGATTCATCCTTGATCGCACGACGCATCGCCTCGCGGAATCTGGTGCTTTGCGCGAGCAGAGACTATTTCGATCTGTACGGCCAGCCGGAAACCATCGAAGCACTAAAACAACACAACTGCTTGGTCGGCTCACGAAAGCAATGGCGATTGCGCATTCCAGAAAAGCACAGCCATATCGATATCTCAGTGACCGGCAGCTGGCGCAGCAACAATGGCTATGCGCTGCTCGCCGCCGCGCGTCAGGGCTTGGGCATTGTGCAGCTACCGGAATTCTACGTGCATGAAGATCTCGCTGCCGGGCGTCTAATCGAGATTATGTCCACCTATAAACCCACAGACATGGCGGTGTGGGCTGTATACCCAAGCAACCGACACCTCTCACCCAAAGTCAGGCTGTTTATCGATTTGCTGATAGAAGAGCTAAACAATGTCGCCTGGCTTTGACACCGCCTGCACAGTTAATGTGGACCAGAGGACGCGAAATATAGATATAGCAGCAAAGCCTTACTGATCACTAACCATATATCTTAGCAGCTCTACAACTTGCTCGGGTGTAGTCGCCCACGCATGAGCAGCGGCATCCACTTCTTTTAACGGGTGAATAATATCTTCGCTGTGCAAGGTGATATAAGGCTTCCCTTTTGCCGCACAGTAACCAGCATCAAATGCAGCGTTCCATTGCTTGTATTTATCGCCAAACCGGATAATCGCGATGTCGCATTTTTCTATGAGTGTTGATATTCGGATGGCATTTACCTTGGCCGACTTATGATCTCGCCAAAAGCTCTTCTCTTCGTCACCCAGTAAATCACCAGCGGCATCACTGGCCTCATGATTGGTGACAGCAGATGAAAAGGTCAGATCAATGTCTCTACAACCTTCGATAATACGTTGGCGCCAATCGGTATGAATTTCGCCGGAAAGATATACATTGAGACTCATGCTTAGTGCCCTTGCGTAAAAATACTCTGGAAAATACAGCTATGCGGTTCACTTCACCAAAGCAGCGCCCGAGCGTGCTGTGACATCACCGTGCCACCGCCTACTAAAATGAGGCAGTGTGGCAGTAAAGCAAGGCGCTGGATAAAGTCATAACCAATTGTTTATACGGCCAAATTATAAAGCATCAACGGCATGAAAACATGCTCGAATGAATCTTAACTATACTGTTTAGGGTGAATAGCCCTACCACGAAACCCAAGCTGGCCCGCCGCATTTCCGGCTTATTGCTGACCTTCTACGGCGTAGGCACCATTATCGGCGCTGGCATCTATGTCCTCATTGGCAAGATCGCTGAAGAGGCTGGGCACTATGCCCCCTATTCCTTCCTGCTGTCAGCAATCGTCGTCAGTTTTAGCGCGTATTCCTATGCCCAGCTGTCACGACGCTTTCCCGTCAGCGCCGGTGAGCCCGCCTATGTTCAGGAGGCATTTAACAACCAGACACTGGCCGCTGTTGTAGGCTGGGGCATCCTACTCACGGGCGTCGTTTCCGCTGCGACCATTAGTCGCGGTGCACTGGGCTATATCAATGTATTCATTGCCGTTGACACCCTAACAGGGCTATTGATTATCGTTGCCGGGCTAACCTATATAGCAACACTTAACGTACTGAAAGCGGTTGGCGTGGCGGTAATCATCACCATTATAGAACTGCTCGGAATAGCGATAATCCTGGCCGTTGGTGTACCCGCGATGGACTCTAACGCGCTCCCCTTTCATCCCTCTGCACCAGCACCGGAAATCAGTGGCATTCTCGCCGGTGCATTTCTCGCGTTTTACGCTTACATAGGCTTTGAAGATATGGTCAACATGGCCGAGGAAGTGAAATCCCCTGAAACGGCGATGCCCATGGCGATAGGCGCGGCGCTGATCATCAGCACCGTGCTCTATATTTGTGTAGCGGTGGTCGCGGTGACCGCACTACCTATCGAATCTTTGGCAAAGAGCGACGCACCTTTTGCCGACCTCGTAGCGCACACGGGCGCTTTCCCAGTTTCGGCTATCACATTGA
This sequence comes from Litorivivens sp., assembly GCF_041625495.1. Taxonomy (GTDB): domain Bacteria; phylum Pseudomonadota; class Gammaproteobacteria; order Pseudomonadales; family Spongiibacteraceae; genus Litorivivens. Next base: position 5,470 of record NZ_JBFJTH010000172.1, read on the forward strand.
TTAGTCTCATTGCGGTAATTAATGGCGCCCTGGTGCAGATCATTATGGGAGCACGAGTACTCTACGGAATGGGTAAGCGACAACTCGCCCCTGCGCTAATGGCAACGGTTCACAAAAGACGATACACCCCGGTGATCGCGACGGTGGCTGTCGGATTGACGGTCTTCATTTTTGCGGTCGCGTTTCCGTTAAAAACGCTGGCTGAAATCACCGCCAGCATCGTATTACTGGTATTCATCTGCGTGAATGCCTCGCAATCTGCAATCGCCTACCAACAAGGCCCTCATTACTCCTACAGGGTGTGGATACCTGCACTTGGTGTGCTGCTGAGCGCGGGCTTTCTTTCCGTGCAATGGATTTAACACATGTGATTGATACAAAACACAATCTTATACGTAGACTACAACATGGGTATAGAAACACTTCGCATTATTCTCGGTGACCAGCTTTCACTCGATAGTCCACTGTTTAACGAGTGGCACGAGCGTGACTCCTTGTGGATGGCAGAAGTCATTGAAGAGAGTCGCCACGTGCCGTCTCACAAGACCCGGTCGGTATACTTTTTATCCGCCATGCGTCACTTTGCCGAAACGCTGAAGCGTAGCAATTATCCATTGATCTACCATGCACTCGATGAACACGATTGGACAGGGCTCGACGAAGCATTGGCCGCCACACTTGATGATCTCCGGCCACAGGCAGTGACCGTAGTTCAACCCGGCGACATGCGCGTGCAACAGCTTATTGAGGGCGCAGCCAAGCACGCCGGTATTCCGCTGACTATTCTTGACGATAGCCACTTCTTTTCAACTCCTGCGGACTTTTCTCACTGGGCAGCAAAGCGGAAGTCTCTTCGAATGGAGTACTACTATCGCGAGTTGCGCAAACGCCACAGTGTCCTTATGGACGGCGACAAACCCGCAGGTGGCGCTTGGAACTTTGACGCCGAAAATCGTAAAGCCTTCCCGAAAACCGGGCCCGCAGGAATTCCTCAGCCACAGACGTTTACACCAGACGCTATTACTAAAAAGGTTATACGCTGCGTTAATAGTCATCTGCCAGACAACCCAGGTAGCACTGATAGTTTTGATTGGCCTGTTACCAAACACCAAGCTGAGCAGGCACTCACTGATTTTATTGAACACCGCCTTATTGGATTCGGGGATTACCAGGATGCTATGTGGATCGCTGAGCCCTGGCTCTATCATTCCAGGTTAGCCGCTGCGCTGAACCTAAAACTGTTGGATCCGCGCTCAGTAGTGGCTGCCGCCGAAGCTGCATGGAGAAACGGACATGTCAGTATCAATGCAGCTGAAGGTTTTATTCGACAGATCCTTGGCTGGCGTGAGTACATTCGCGGTTTGTACTTTCATAGGTATGAAGCGTTCTCACAAGGCAACGCCTTACAGGCAGCGCAGCCGCTACCAGAATTTTTCTGGACAGGCGACACGTCAATGGTCTGCCTTGCTGACACCGTCAAACAGACGCTCAACTACGGCTACGCCCATCATATTCAACGATTAATGATTACCGGATTGTTCACGCTTTTGCTTGGCGTTAAGCCAAGCGAGGTGCACGCATGGTACCTTGCCGTCTATGTAGATGCCGTCGAATGGGTGGAAATGCCAAATACCATTGGCATGTCGCAATACGCCGATGGTGGAGTTACCGCGTCAAAGCCCTATATAGCCAGCGGCAAATATATACAGCGGATGAGCAACTACTGCGACTCATGCCGCTACCGACCGGACAAACGTATTGGAGCTGAGGCCTGTCCATTTACTGTTCTCTATTGGGATTTTCTACATAAACACCGAAAGCGTTTTAACAAACACCCTCGAATGGCGCTACAAACACGCAATTTAGACCGTATTCCCGCAACGGAACTAACCGAGATTCGCAATCTGGCTGAAAATATTCGACAAAAGGTTTCTTCACTATGAGCGAACATATACTGCTTACCGGCGGCACCGGCTTTGTAGGACGGTCACTTATTCCTAAACTGCTCTTGGGCGGGCATACCGTTACCGTGTTAACACGTCAGCATAAGACCGACCTTAAGGAGGTCAAAGTCATTCATCGACTACCACAAGGAACGAAAGCAGACTATTGGCCCTATACCGTAGTAATCAATCTCGCCGGCGAAAACCTCTTCACCAAGCGGTGGTCCACCAAACAGAAACAAACCATCCGTGACAGTCGCATCGCCCTGACCGAAAATCTTGTCGACAACATCCACAAGTCACAGTGCGTAAAGCGTTTTATCTCGGCGTCGGCTATTGGCTACTATGGTGCCAGAGATAACGAAACACTGAACGAGCAAGGCCAGGCCGGCAGCGACTTCGCAGCCACGCTGTGTAAAGATTGGGAGGCCGCCGCACAGAAAGCATCCGTTTCAACCGACGTGATCTGCTTGCGACTTGGCGTCGTC
>NZ_JBFJTH010000173.1:0-7870 GCF_041625495.1 Litorivivens sp.
CAATCCGGAAACCTACGGCCAGTGTTTTGCAGACTGTACTGATCAGGATGTAACTACGGCCTGTCCGCTGCCGGTGGAAGGTGATCCGGGAGTGCCGGGAGAACTGCAGGAAGTGCTTGATCAGCTCAATGACTGTGCGGACCGTGATCCTGCAACAGTCTGCCCGCTGCCGGTAGAACAGCAGCCGGGCGGTGGTGATCCGGTGGCATGTGACTCTACTAATCCGGAAACCTACGGACAGTGTTTTGCAGACTGTACTGATCAGGATGTATCTACGGCCTGCCCGTTGCCGATCGAAGGCAATCAGGCTTCTCCGGAAACCGTACTTGAGCAGCTCAATGCCTGTGCCGATGGTGATCCTGCAACAGCCTGTTTGCTGCCTATAGAGGGCTAGCTTGGATTGTCCCCCGCCTGCTGAGCGTGTCATGTAGTGGCGGTTTCAGCTGGCAATCTTTGAGAAAGCCGCTAATCAGCGGCTTTTTTGTTTATCAAATAGTTAAATCTTTGTGTGTGGCATTAGGGCTAGCCCGTATTGCCATTTGATTCGCTGAGAGTGACAGTGGAGTTTTAGTTGTCGCAGGGTACGGACTAATTAGCGAACGATCCCATGAGAGTGGCAGCTTGAGCGCTGTTCGACGTGAGTTTTTTGCGCGAATTTTGAGGGCACTTAAGGACGGCACGCTCGAGTTGCCCAGCTTGCCCGACATAGCACTAGAAGTGCGATCGATAGCGCTTGAACGCGATTTGGCTCTGAACGAGCTAGTACAAGTGATTCAGCAGGATCCAGGCTTGAGCGCCTATTTGATCAAAATAGGGAACAGCGCACAGTATAATCGCGGGCGTGTGGTTTCTTCTTTAACGACGGCGTTGACGCGGCTTGGCATTGATGCCACCCGTGATCTCACCGCAAGTTATGCCATCCGCACCCTGTTTTTTCTGAAAGAGCCCACTATCAAAGGGCATCTACGTGCGGTCTGGCAGCGTAGCGTTCACACCGCTGCTATGGCGCATGTAATGGCTCCGCGCTGTGGGTTTCCAACGGAAAAAGCCCTGTTGGCGGGGTTGATGCAAGATATAGGAGCACTGCCAATTCTGGCGCAGCTCCAACACTTTCCCGATCTTGCAGCCAATCCCGCCAGTGTTCAGGAATTACTGCAACAGTTTGCCGGAAAAGTAAGCGGATTAATCCTGAATGCTTGGGGCTTCGAGCCCGCCATGGTTGTCGTCGGACTTGATCGCGAAGCATGGCTGCGGGACAGGCAGCCAGCTCCCGAGCTCGTCGATCTGATTCTGGTTGCCCGCTACCACACCTATATCGGACAACCCGGTTTTAAGGCATTGCCACCCTTGCCTGATATGCCCGCCTTTGCCAAGCTCGATCTTGGCGCTTTGGGGCCTGAACAGGGTCTGTTGTTTTTGAAGGAAGCCAAAGCCGAATTGGAAGCCCTCCGCCTAGCGTTGCAGTAGCGCCATGTTTTCGCTGTGCACTTGACCTGCAAACTGGGTTAGAATCTGGACACTACCATGTCTACCCGCTTTGTCTCGGAGAAATATAATGATAATCAAGCGCTTGGCAGTGTTTGTCGCCGCACTTTTTCTGTTTGCTTGCAGTGACGAACCTTCGATCACTGCCGATAGCCAGGAAGCCGCAAGCGATGCCAAGGCCATGCTCGCACAGGCAAGTGCGAGTGATGGCAAGGCGCTATATGTCGCTTGTCAGGCCTGTCACGGCCCAAAAGGCCAAGGCAATAGAGCGCTGAATGCGCCGTCGTTGGTCAATCAGAGTCCCTGGTACCTCAAGCGCCAAATGTTGGCCTTCATGGAAGGACGGCGCGGTGCGCACCCGGAGGATACTTTCGGGCAGCAAATGGCTGCTATCGCCAAAACCTTACCGGATCAGGCCGCGGTGGATGCATTGGTCGCCTATATAGATTCCCTCTCAGGCCACACTCCTGAGAGAACGGTAAAAGGCGATACTAAAAAAGGCGAAGATTACTACACCATGGTGTGCGGCTCTTGTCACGGGCCAAAGGCCGAGGGCAATGAGCTACTTGATTCACCGGCGTTGGCCGGGGTGGACGATTGGTATCTCGTTCGCCAGTTTGAACTCTTTCGTAAAGGAATACGCGGGGCCGACGACAAGTATGGTCGTCAGATGGTGATGATGGCGCCAGCCTTACCAACCGATGAAGACGTAACCAACGTCGTCAGTTATATCCAGTCTCTCGCAGAGAAATGATGCGCCGCTTCTGGTTGAGTATGCTGGTTGCTGTCGCGCCGTGGGCGTCAGCGACAGACTGGCAGTTATCGGAACATTGCCCTGCGGGCTTTCAGTTGGATGAGGGCCGCTGCTATTTCGCATCGCTGTATTCCGACTATCGCTCGCTGCAGGATTCGGGCGTTGGAGGGTTGAAAACAGGTTTGCCGGAGATTCGGGACGGATTTTCGCCGCAACAGATTGATCTGGGACGTTTGCTTTTTTTTGATCCCTTACTGTCTGGTGATCAATCTATAGCCTGTTCTTCTTGCCATCAGCCCGACAAGGCTTTTACTGACGGCTTGCCGCTAAGTCGTGGTATTCACAACCGCCTTGCCGCTCGCTCAGCACCAAGCCTTTGGAATGTCGGGTTTCTTAAGACGCTCTTTTGGGATGCGCGCGCCACCACGCTTGAGCAACAGGCAGAAGGCCCGTTGTATGCGGAACACGAGATGGGCAATACACCCGAACAATTGCTTTCAAGCCTTTCGCAGAATGCGATCTATCACGAACTGTTTGCGCAAGCGTTTCCCGGTATGGGGTTGTCGTTAGAGGCTGTCTATAGCGCGCTGGCAGCATTCGAGGCGTCGTTGATTTCGCTCAACAGCCGTTATGATCTCTATGCCCACGGCTTTCACAACGCGCTTAATGCACAAGAAATCGCGGGAATGAATATCTTTCGCTCGTTTGTTGCCCGCTGCGCCGAATGCCACACCCCGCCCCTGTTTACCAATCAGCAACTTGCGGTGCTGGGTACCCCTGAGCCTGAAGGCCGTGCGCTGGATATTGGTGCTGAGGGGCCAACAGGGGATCGTTCTTTGCGTGGCGGCTTTAAAGTGCCAAGTCTGCGTAATATAGAGTTAACCGCACCTTATATGCATTCTGGTCGTTTCAAGTCGTTGCGCGAAACCGTTGAGTTCTACACCAAGGGGCGGGGTCATGCGGTACCCGAGGGAGAGCACCTGAGTATCCACTGGCATATTTGGGAGCCTAAGCTCACGGATGCCGAGCTTGACCGGCTAGTAGATTTTCTTCGCACTCTTACAGATCAGAGTTTTATGCCCATTATTCCGGAGCGCGTGCCGTCAGGCTTACCTGTCGGCGGACAAACCCAACATCCTTCATCCCTCGCAATGGGAGATAAACCATGAAAAAAATAACGCTGCTGCTAAGCCTGCTTTTCTGCCTGCCGCTTTATGCTAAGGAGATAACAGTAAAAGACGGTGAGACCATACAGCAGGCCGTCAACAAGGCTGAATCGGGCGATGTCATTCTGATTCACCCCGGCACGTATCGTGAAAGTGTGTATATCGACAAGGACAACATCACGCTGCGGGGCGTTGTAAAGGAAGGTAAATGGCCATTGCTGGAGGGCGATCACAAGCTCAATGACGCCATTCTTTATTCCGGTAATGGCATCACAATTGAGTGGCTCAAGATCATGCATTACAAGGGTAATGCGATCATGGGGCAGTCCGGTAATAACTACGTGATTCGGAACAACTGGATTATCGATACCGGTGTTTACGGCATCTTCCCGCAGTTCGGCAAGAATGGCTTGATTGAATACAACGTGTTGAGCGGTATTGAGGATGCGGCGATATACGTAGGTATGTGTGACAACGTAGATGTGCGCCACAACGAAGTTTTTAACAGTGTCGCAGGTATCGAGATTGAAAATACCCGTCATGCATTGGTAGAGAACAACTACGCACACAATAATACTGCGGGCATACTGGTGTTTATTACGCCGGGCCTGCCCATCAAAACTGCCTACGACATCATTGTGCGCAACAATTTTATCGTCGATAACAACACGCCGAACTTTGGTGCCCCAGGCTCAATCGTATCCAAAGTGCCCGTGGGTATTGGTGTCGTGGTGATGGCGGCTGACGATGTGAAGATTGAGGGCAATATCATTACTGGCAATAAAACCGCCGGCATCGTCATTACCGATCTGGCGTTTGTGACCGATGTCGCCAGTGACAAGGAAAGCGAGCCCAATCCGGACAATATCAAGGTGCTGGACAACCTGATGTTCAACAATGGCGCTGAACCGGTTGCCGAGGTCAAGGCTGCCATGCTGACCAAATTCAAGACCACTGGCCCGGACATTCTGGCCAATGTGGGCAGTGCCCAGGAACCGGACAACTGCATACTTAATGCCGAACGCTATACTTCCTTTGGTATCGGCAAGTGGAGCAAGTGCGAGATCACGACCACGGCAGACGTGACCACCTACCTGCTGCCGGAAGATGCCGCCCCTCGCACCATCGAAAGCGATGCCGACCGTGTGGCGCGTTTGTACAAAGGAATCTGTGCTGGTTGCCATGCCTATAACCTGCGTATGATTGGGCCTCCTACCATGGCTATTCAGGCGCAGTACTACGAAAACCCGCAGGGTATTGCCGACTACCTTGCCAATCCGGTGAAAAAGCGCCCGGACTTTCCACCGATGCCCTCGCAGGGGCATTTGTCCGAGGAATTGCGGCTGAAAGTGGCCGAGTACATGCTGTGTCTGTCACCGAAGAAACTTAAAGAAGTGGCCGCCGCTCAGGGGCAGGTCGCCAAGTGTGAAAAAATGGCCGACTAACGCAAGCCCGGGGCTGCCTCCGGGTTGAACAGCTGCTAAACGAGAGTAAAGAATAATGAAAAAAACGTCGCATCGATTAGCTCTCCCCCTGTTGGCTTTTACCGCCACGGCGGTGGCAAAAGACCTGGCGCTGGAGGAGGTGGTGGTGACCGCCCAGAAGCGGGAGCAGAACGCCCAGACCGTGCCGGTTACCGTGGACACGGTAACCTCGGCAGACATTGAAAACACGGGCGCCCTGATTCTGGAAGACATGCAGGATTATATTCCCGGCTTTCAGATTGGCAGCACCAAGGATGGTGAAGCGGGCGGCGGTATTACCCAGTCGCAGCTGGTCGTGCGCGGCGTGGAGGGCTCGAATATCAGCACCGGCGGCGACCCCTCGGTAGCGGCTTTTTACGACGAAGTTTATCTACCGCGCGCCGCCACAACGGTCGCCTTTTCCGATATGCAGCGTATTGAAGTGCTCAAGGGGCCGCAGGGTACCTTGTTTGGGCGCAATGCGGCGGCAGGTGTTGTTAGCATGATTCCCAATGCGCCGGGCGAGGAAACCGAAGGCATGCTCAGCGCGCGTATCGGCAACTACGGTCTGCGACGCTACGAAGCGATGGGCAATATCACGCTTGGTGGCGTTGCCTTCCGGGTTAACGCATTGACCAATACGCGTGAAGCGGTGATCGAAAACTTTGGCCCGTCGCCGAACGATCCGCGCGAGCAGGACAATCAGTCAGCGCGGCTGGCAGCGCGCTGGGATGCCAGCAACTGGCTGACCCTGCAACTGTCCTATGATTATGACAAGGTCGACAACGGACCCAAGGCAGCACTGGGTGTGCTCAACGATAGAACCCAATACCCCGACCCAACCGATCGCAAGCTCAATACCGACGTTATCGCAGGTCGCGAAACCCGTGATATGGATGCCTGGATCGCCAAGGCCTTTTTCGATATCAACGAACAGTGGGCGGGTAAGTTCATCACCAGTTACCGCCAGTTCGATACCTTCAACCTGCAGGACGAGGATGGTACCGGCGAGCACGAGGTATACGTTGATACGAACAATATCGAAGACTCTGATATTTTCTACAACGAACTGCAGTTCAATTTTACCGGTGACTTTCTCGACCTGGTTGTAGGGCTGAATTACAGCGACGAAGATACCTTTCAGCGTACCGATCTTACCTTCAGTACCGCTGCCGCTGTGTCGCTGGCGTCAGCGCAGGTGGGGATTCCGCCATCGCTGCTCAATTCGCTGATTGGCCCGGGCTACGAGGGCACCTTTGGCAGCGAAAGCATGCTGAACGAGGGTTCTTTCAAGAACTATGGCGTATACGGCGATGCGGATTTCACTTTGAGCGATCGCTGGAACGTCATAGTCGGGCTTCGTTATTCCAAGGATGAGAAAGAATTCAGCTGGCACGCGCCGCATTCGGACTTTGTGATCGCCCAATTGCTCGGTGAAAACCTTATCTTCAATACTGAAAACAACGAGCCGGAGTATGCCGCCGAAGAATGGAGCAAGGTGACCGGCCGGTTGGTGGCCAATTACCAGATGACCGAAGAGGCCATGACCTACCTGTCGTATTCCACCGGGTACAAGTCGGGTGGTTTTGACTCACTGAATCCGGGCAGCGGTCAGGCGCCGCTGGAGCCGGAAGAAGTGGTGAATATCGAGCTGGGTATCAAGGGCGACTTTTTCGACAAGCACCTGCGTACCCAAATTGCGCTGTTCTATATGGAGATAGAGGATCGGCAGGAATCCATCGAATCCCAGCAACCCGGTACCGGCGCGGCAGTTCCCACGGTGATCAATACCGACGAGGAATTTACCGGCACGGAAATCACCCTGGATTGGCTGATTTCAGACCAGCTGCGTACCGGCATTATCTACAGCTACCGGAAGCAGGAATCCCAGCGTGAAGCCCACTTCGATGCCCAGGCCGAATTCAAGGAAGCCGAGCAGCTGAATGTCACTGCTCCGCAGGACTACACCATTACCCTGGACTGGTCGCCGGTGTTGCCCTTCGGCTCTCTGTTGATCCATCTGGATTATATTTTCAAAGACAACACCGACCCGGAAAACGAAGATCACGAAGACTTCTTCTATCAGGTTAACGGCTACGGCGAAGATTCCCGCGTGTTCAATGCCCGGGTCTTGTTTGTACCCGGCGCGGGAAATTTTGAAGTGGCGCTGTGGGGCCGCAACCTGACGGGGGATGATGGCATTTCGCAGCCGGGTGGTCTCACTGGAGATCTGCTGGGCACCTACCACGTTGGTGTGCGAGATCCTCGCACTTACGGTGTGGACCTAAAATACGTGTTCTAGTTTTGGTTTGGACGTAAATCGCTCACTATACTGACGGTATGCGTCTTTCCAGTGCTGGCACGGCAAAGCCAAACTTGGCGTGGGTGGGTGCCGAGGTAGCGGCAACAAATAGTTAGTCTCTATATGGATGGGGAGGGCGCGTCTTACGATGATTTTGCGATGTGTTGTACTAACACTGCTGTGGTTTGCGCCGCTGAGCTACGCGTTGAAGGTGGGTGACCCGCTGCCCAACTTTGCACGCCCGGGCTTGCTGCATTCGGATACCTTGCGCACCGAAAACCTGAAGGGCCGTGTCCTCTATATCGATTTCTGGGCTTCCTGGTGTGGCCCTTGCCGCGTATCGCTACCGGCAATGGATGTCTTGTTTCGCGAATTTCAGTCGCAGGGCTTCACTGTGGTGGCCGTTAATCTTGATAAAAATGAAAATGAGGCTCAGGCCTTCCTAAAAGCCCACCCGGTAAGTTACCCTTTGGTGAAAGACGACGGCAGCTTGCCCAAGCGCCTTGGCGTGGTCGGCATGCCAACCGGTTTTCTGGTGGATCACACCGGCCTTGTACGGGCCGTGCACGAAGGGTTTCGCAAGGGCGATGAACGCAAATTGCGTACCCAGATTGTACGGTTGCTCGAGGAAGCCCGGCAGCAGAAAAGTCGGCAATAGCCGCTGGCAATAACAGCTGGCAATAACAGCTGGCAATAACAG
>NZ_JBFJTH010000174.1:0-7652 GCF_041625495.1 Litorivivens sp.
CGCGTCAAGACAGTGCTCAAACAAAAGGCAGGTAACTGATAATGGCGGAAGCATCAAACAATGCACGTACTGCCACCGGTAGAGTGGTCAGTGACAAGATGGAAAAAACCATCACTGTCCTCGTTGAGCGTCGAGTGAAGCACCCGGTGTACGGCAAGTACATCACCAAGTCTTCCAAGATTCATGCGCACGACGAGAACAACGAGTGCAAGAGTGGCGACTTGGTAACCATCAGCGAGACTCGTCCATTGTCCAAAACAAAGTCCTGGACTCTGTTGCGGATCGAAGAGAGTGCCGCCGAAGTTTAAGCGGCTGTTGTGTAATCGGTAGTGATACACAGATAAGGGTTTGGGGTAGGACATGATTCAAACACAATCGTATTTGGATGTAGCAGATAACAGCGGTGCCCGTCGCGTTATGTGTATCAAAGTGCTGGGTGGTTCACACCGACGCTACGCGCGCGTTGGAGATCTGATCAAGGTTTCCGTTAAAGAGGCGATTCCGCGTGGCAAAGTGAAGAAAGGCCAGGTTATGAGCGCTGTTGTAGTTCGTACCAAAAAGGGTGTGCGTCGTGGGGACGGTTCTGTGATCCGTTTTGACGATAACGCTGCGGTGCTGCTGAACAACAACCTGGCACCGATCGGTACGCGTATTTTTGGGCCGGTGACTCGGGAGCTTCGCAGCGAACGATTCATGAAAATTATCTCTCTGGCACCGGAAGTGCTGTAAGGCACGGTAACGGAAAGGGTTGAAGCAGAATGCGTAAGATCAAAAAGGATGACGAAGTAATCGTCATCACCGGTAAAGACAAAGGTAAGCGCGGCAAGGTACGTAAAGTACTCGGTGAGCGTGTATTGGTTGCTGGCGTAAACATGGTGAAAAAACACCAGCGCGCCAATCCGCAGGCAGGTGTAGCCGGCGGCATCGTTGAGAAAGAAGCGGCGATCCAGATTTCTAACATCGCTATCTTCAATCCGGCTACCAGCAAGGCTGACCGTGTTGGCTTTAAGGTAGAAGACGGTAAGAAAGTACGCATTTTTAAATCCAGCGGCGAAGTAATCGACGCGTAAGTTGGTTGGAAAAGAACATGGCGAATCTGAAAGAGCTCTACGACACAGAATTGCGCAGCAAGCTGAAAGAAGAGCTTGGCTTGGCGAACGTAATGGAAGTTCCGCGCATCACTAAGATCACACTGAACATGGGTGTTGGTGAGGCTGTGGGCGACAAGAAGGTTCTGGACAGCGCAGTTGCTGATCTGGAGCGTATCGCTGGTCAAAAACCAGTTGTCACCAAAGCGCGCAAATCCATCGCGGGCTTTAAGATTCGTGATGGTTGGCCGATCGGTGCCAAAGTTACACTGCGCGGCGAGCGTATGTATGACTTCCTGGAGCGCCTGATCAGCATTGCGATCCCTCGTGTTCGCGACTTTCGCGGCATCAGCCCGAAGTCATTTGACGGTCGCGGCAACTTCGCGATGGGCGTAACAGAACAGATTATTTTTCCGGAAATTGAATACGACAAAGTCGACAAGCTGCGTGGTCTGGATATCACCATTACCACTTCAGCGCGTAACAACGATGAAGGTCGAGCTTTGTTGAAAGCATTCAAATTCCCATTCAAGAACTAAAGGGTAGAGATTATGGCAAAGCAGTCAATGAAAGCCCGTGAAGCCAAGCGAGCTAAAACGGTCGCTAAATACGCGGCGAAGCGTGCTGAATTGAAAGCAATCCTCAGCAGCCAGTCGGCTTCTGATGAAGAAAAGTGGGATGCGCAGATTGCGCTGCAGAAATTGCCCCGCAATGCCAGTCCTATCCGTCAGCAGCGTCGCTGCCAGCTGACTGGCCGTCCACATGCGGTTTACCGCAAGTTTGGCCTGTGCCGTAACCAGCTGCGTGAAGCAGCGATGCGCGGTGACGTTCCTGGCCTGGTTAAGGCCAGTTGGTAATCAAGAGTATTGTGGCGCCGGTCACTCCGGCCAGAGTTGGGAGCAGAACATGAGCATGCAAGACCCGTTGGCGGATATGTTGACCCGCATCCGCAACGCTCAAATGGCAGGAAAGACCAGCGTTGCTATGCCGTCTTCAAAGTTAAAGCAATCCGTTGCTAACGTATTGTTGGAAGAAGGTTACGTCGCAGGTCATCGTGTTGAGCAAGATGGCGCGAAAGCGCAACTGGTTATCGACCTGAAATATTTCCAAGGCAAGCCGGTTATCGCTGAAATTCAGCGCTCCAGCCGTCCCGGTCTCCGTACCTACGCCGGGAAAGATGAGCTGCCGAAAGTACGCGGCGGATTGGGTGTTGCCATTGTCTCCACCAGCAAAGGTGTGATGACTGACCGAGCAGCCCGTGCTGCCGGTGTTGGTGGCGAAGTACTCTGTACCGTCTTCTAAAGATTGATATTGGCGAGTTTACAAAATGTCTAGAGTAGCTAAAGACCCGGTAAGCATCCCCAAGGGCGTCGAGGTCAAGCTGGGCGACAGCGACATCGCGATCAAGGGTTCTAACGGGAACCTGACACTGGCGATCCATGCGTCCGTTGAAGTCAAGCAGGAAGAGAACACTCTGGTGTTCGCTCCTCGTGACCCAAAAGGCGGCTGGGCGATGGCGGGTACTACCCGCGCACTCGTCAACAACATGGTTGTCGGTGTTAGCCAGGGGTTCGAACGAAAGCTTCAGCTGAACGGTGTTGGTTATCGAGCTAAAGCTTCCGGAAACACTGTTAACTTGACGCTGGGTTTCTCACACCCAATCGATTATCAGCTGCCAAAGGGCGTTTCTGCTGAAACTCCCAGTCAGACTGAGATCGTGCTGAAAGCTGCAGACAAACAATTGTTGGGTCAGGTCGCTTCTGAAATTCGCGCCTTCCGTCCGCCAGAGCCTTATAAAGGCAAGGGTGTGCGTTACGCGGATGAGTACGTCCGCCGTAAAGAAGCGAAGAAGAAGTAAAGGCTGAGATTATGAGCGTAAAGAGAGATTCAAGATTACGTCGCGCCCGTCGCTCACGTGTCAAAATGCGTGAACTTCGTGCAGTCCGCTTGACCGTACATCGCACACCGCGCCACATGTACGCCCAGGTTACTACAGCCGAGGGTGACAAGGTGCTGGCCAGTGCGTCTACGCTCGACAAGGAGTTGCGCGGTAATGCAACGGGTAATGCAGATGCTGCAGCAAGTGTAGGCAAGTTAATTGCCGAGCGTGCCAAGGCTGCCGGTGTTACCAGTGTAGCGTTTGACCGTAGCGGTTTCCGTTACCACGGCCGTGTTAAAGCACTGGCTGACGCTGCACGTGAAGGCGGCTTGGAATTCTAAGAGGCGAGCAATGGCATACGAGCAGAAAAGTAAAGACAATACCGAAGGCCTGCAGGAAAAGCTGGTTCAGGTAAACCGCGTCGCTAAAGTGGTTAAAGGTGGTCGGATCTTCGGCTTCACCGCATTGACTGTTGTTGGCGATGGTAATGGCAAAGTAGGTTTCGGTCGTGGCAAGGCGCGTGAAGTGCCGGTCGCTATCCAGAAAGCCATGGAAGCCGCGCGTCGCAACATGATCCAGGTGGATCTGAATGGCCACACTATTCAGTACCCGGTGAAGGCACGCCACGGTGCATCCAAGGTATACATGCAGCCTGCATCAGAAGGTACTGGCGTAATTGCCGGTGGTGCGATGCGCGCAGTACTTGAAATTGCCGGCGTTCATAACGTACTGGCGAAGTGCTACGGCTCGACCAACCCGGTAAACGTGGTTCGCGCTACCATCAACGGCCTGAAAGCAATTTCATCGCCGGAAGATGTTGCTGCCAAGCGCGGTAAGTCAGTCGAAGAGATTACAAGCTAAACGAGCTGGAATTGGAACCATGGCGAAAACGATCAAAGTAACCCAAACCCGGTCTACATCAGGCCGTCTGCAAGCTCATAAAGCCTGCGTGGCAGGATTGGGTCTGCGCCGGATTGGTCATACCGTTGAAGTCGAAGATACTCCTTCTGTTCGCGGCATGATCAATAAAGTTAATTACATGGTTCGTGTTGAGGATTAAGTGATGAGCTCAGATATGCGTTTGAATACATTGAGCCCAGCGCCCGGTCGCACGAAAGATGCTAAGCGCCGCGGACGCGGTATTGGTAGTGGCCTGGGTAAAACCGGTGGCCGCGGTCACAAGGGTTTGAAGTCTCGTTCCGGCGGTAAAGTACGCCCCGGTTTCGAAGGCGGTCAAATGCCCTTGCAGAAGCGTCTGCCGAAGTACGGCTTTACATCTCGTCTGGCGCGGGTAACTGCGCAGGTGCGTACGGCTGAGCTGGCGAAAGTTGATGCCGATGTAATCGATCTCGATGCGCTCAAGCGCGCCGACATCGTAGGCACTAACATTGAGCGTGCCAAAGTGTTCCTGTCTGGTGAGTTGACCAAGGCAGTAACCATCAAGGGATTGGCTGTGACAAAAGGCGCACGTGAGCTGATTGAAAAAGCTGGCGGTAAAGTCGAAGACTAATCGGGGTACAGCATGGCGAAGCCAGGACCGGGGTCCATCAATCAGGCAGGATTAGGCGAGCTGTTTGCTCGCCTTCGTTTTGTACTGCTGGCGATAATTGTTTATCGCATCGGCACCCATATTCCAGTACCTGGCATCAACCCGGATCAGCTGGCAGCACTGTTTAACCAGAATCAAGGTACGATTCTGGGGCTGTTCAACATGTTTTCCGGTGGTGCTCTGGAGCGGATGAGTATACTCGCGCTCGGCATCATGCCTTACATCTCTGCATCTATCATTATGCAGCTGATGTCGGCGGTGAGCCCGCAGCTCGAAGCGCTTAAGAAAGAAGGTGAAGCTGGGCGACGCAAGATTACCCAATACACTCGCTATCTTACGGTAGCGTTGGCGACCCTCCAGGGTACTGGTATGGCCGTCGGTATGGGCAATCAAGGCCTCGCATTTGAGCCGAACTTTGCGTTTTATTTTGTTGCCGTAGTTTCACTGGTAACTGGCGCAGTGTTCATGATGTGGCTGGGTGAACAGATCACCGAGCGCGGGATCGGCAACGGGATTTCGCTGTTGATCTTTGCTGGTATTGTGGCGGGCCTGCCTGCCGCAGTTGTGCAATCGCTGGAGCAGGCGCGTCAGGGTGAGATCAACATCCTGGTGTTGCTGGGTATCCTCGCGCTGGCAATTGCGGTGATTTATCTGGTGGTGTTTATCGAGCGGGGCCAGCGTCGTATCACCGTCAACTATGCCAAGCAACAGCGCGGTCGCAAGATGTATCAGGCCCAGAGCAGCCATCTGCCGCTCAAGGTCAACATGGCGGGTGTTATCCCAGCCATTTTTGCAAGCTCGATCCTGCTGTTTCCTGCGTCTATAGCGCAGTGGTTTGGGCAGAGCGGTGACGAAGGGATGGAGTGGCTGCAGGAGGTTGCTCTCGCGATTGGTCCCGGCCAGCCGTTGAACATCCTGTTGTTCACAGTATTGATCGTTTTCTTCTGCTTCTTCTATACGGCGTTGATGTTCAACCCGAATGAAGTCGCAGAGAACCTGAAGAAGTCCGGTGCGTTCCTGCCCGGTATTCGTCCAGGTGCGCAAACAGCGAATTACATAGATGGCGTATTAACCCGCCTGACCATGTTCGGTTCACTGTATATTGCGCTGGTTTGTCTGCTGCCGCAGTTCTTGGTAGTGATGTGGAATGTGCCCTTTTATCTGGGCGGTACCTCGCTGCTGATCGTGGTTGTGGTGGTTATGGATTTCATGGCACAGGTTCAGTCGCATCTCATGTCTCATCAATATGAGTCAGTGATGAAAAAGGCAAACCTCAAAAATTACGGTGGCGGCCTGCGTTAAGAGCCGGCCCGGTTTTCAGGAGAAGTTGAAATGAAAGTGCGCGCATCAGTAAAGAAAATTTGCCGCAACTGTAAAATGGTTCGCCGCAAAGGTGTGGTACGGGTTATCTGCTCTGCAGAACCGCGCCATAAGCAGCGTCAGGGTTGATTTGTCTGGGCCTTGCGTATAGACTATCGCGCCTTTCGCGTGCGGTAGCCCGCTGCATCAAGGCTGGGTACCGGGTTTGAACCCGGAATTATTGTTTGGAGTGTTATAAATGGCTCGTATTGCTGGTGTAAACATACCAGATAACAAACACGCCGTGATTTCGTTGACTTACATCTACGGAATCGGTCGCACCACAGCCAAAAGTCTGTGTGCGGCAACGGGTGTAGCGGAAGATGCCAAAATTGGTGATCTGAACGAAGAGCAACTGGATTTGCTGCGTAATGAAATCGGCAAAATCCAGGTTGAAGGTGATCTTCGTCGCGAAGTATCTATGAACATCAAGCGTCTGCTTGACCTGGGCTGCTACCGTGGTCTGCGTCATCGTCGTAGCTTGCCAGTTCGTGGACAGCGCACGAAAACCAATGCCCGCACCCGTAAAGGCCCGCGTAAACCGATTCGCAAGTAACGTTTGTTAGTATCTGCGACTTTTGGTTTCCGCTTTAGTGTAGCTACACCCCGTCCGGCTCAGGCTGAAGACAATGTGTAGTGTTGATATTAGAGATAGGACGTAAACATGGCTAAGCCCGGTTCTACCCGTAAAAAGGTAAAGAAAACCGTAGTGGATGGCGTTGCCCATATCCACGCATCATTTAATAACACGATCGTTACCATCACTGACCGCCAGGGCAACACCCTGAGCTGGGCAACTGCCGGTGGTAGCGGTTTCCGTGGTTCACGTAAGAGCACCCCGTTCGCTGCGCAGGTAGCTGCTGAGCGCGCTGGTGAAGCTGCGAAGGACTACGGCCTCAAAAACCTGGACGTCGAAGTTAAAGGTCCAGGGCCCGGTCGTGAATCTGCTGTCCGTGCATTGAACAATTGCGGATACAAAATCACCAATATTACCGACGTGACGCCCATCCCGCACAATGGATGCCGTCCGCCGAAAAAACGTCGCGTGTAATTAACAGATAAACAGGAATACATGGTATGGCTCGTTACATAGGCCCTAGCTGCAAACTCTCCAGACGGGAAGGCACTGACCTGTTTCTCAAGAGCGGCGTCCGTCCTCTGGATTCGAAATGCAAGGCTGAAACAGCACCGGGTATGCACGGTGCGCGTCGTGGTCGTTTGTCAGACTACGGTGTCCAGTTGCGTGAAAAGCAAAAGGTTCGCCGTATGTATGGCGTTCTGGAAAAGCAATTCCGCAATTACTACAAAGAGGCTGCGCGCCTGAAAGGTGCTACTGGTGAAAACCTGCTGCGCCTGCTTGAGTCGCGCCTCGATAACGTGGTTTACCGTATCGGTTTCGGTGCTACTCGCGCTGAAGCTCGTCAGCTGGTATCCCACAAGGCCATCGCGGTTAACGGTCAGACTGTTAACATTGCCTCGTATCAGGTTAAACCTGGCGACGTGGTCTCTGTTCGTGAAAAGTCAAAAAACCAGCTGCGCATTAAATCTGCGATGGCGTTGGCCGCTCAGCGCGGTGACATCGGCTGGATTGACGTAAACGCGGACAAAATGGAAGGCACTTTTAAAGCCAATCCAGATCGCACTGACCTCTCTTCAGAGATCAACGAGCATTTGATTGTTGAGCTTTACTCTAAGTAAGTTGTCAGCCCAGTTAATCTCACTACAGGTGAAACTATGCAGAGTGCAGTGAACGAATTTCTCACACCCCGCGTGATTC
>NZ_JBFJTH010000175.1:0-7642 GCF_041625495.1 Litorivivens sp.
CACTGAAATCAGAATCACTACCAGCACTAAAATGATTACCAATAAGCCACCCACCCGCTTCATAGTATCTCCGCCCACACAACCGATAATCTAACGCTTTAAATATGTCTTGAAAGTGCTAAACGTGCACTATGACATACCGCGTAACACAATACTTTACCTCAAGCAGACTACAATGGTATTGGTTTCTACCGTGTAACCAATTAATTTCTAATCATTATTTTCCGTTCATTTTGGCTGACAGGCGTAATAATTTTCGCTTAAACTCTACCTAGAAACGCAAAATGAGGTGAGCCATGGCAGGCGAGACACGATGGGGCAAAAGAAGTCGACTGGATGACCCGGATCAGGCGAGAAATCATATACTTTCTGCCACCTACCACGTGGTTACCAATAAAGGGGTCGATAAAACCACGATTTCTGAAATTGCAAAACAAGCCAAAGTTTCCCGACCTACCATATACCGTTACTTTGATAGCCGCGATGAAATCATTCAATGCTTGCTGAACAAACGGCAGGGAGATTTTTTTGAGCGCATGTATGAGGAAACCCTGCGATATCGCAACGACTTCCCCCGCCTGGTGGAGGAATTGCTTTGCTTTGCACAACAGTTCGCAGCCCGAAACAGAGCCTCAGATTTGGTGTCTGGCCCAAATGCAGGAAGAATGGTCAATTATTTTCCCAGCGACGAAGCTGAACGCCATTTTGCAAAAATTCTCGACGAGCCCTATCAGAACTATCGTTATACAACAGGCAATGTTGTCGATTTAGAAAGCCTGAAAGGCTTTCTGGGCGTCATGATGCTGTCTATTCGCCTGTACCCCTACAAAAACCACGAAACCCTGCGCAATCAGTTACAGGCCATCATGGCACTTGGGCGCACAGCAAGCCGCGAGGAATCAACAAAAACCTTCGACAGCCTGAAGAAAAACACCATGAGAAATTCTCGCTAGGGTCAGAACGGCCAGATAAGCGGGACAATCAATACAGTCACAACCCCTACCGCCAACGTCAACGGCACACCGATTTTCACGAAGTCCTGAAACTGATAGTTACCTGGGCCGTACACCATCAGATTGGTCTGATAACCGATCGGGGTTGCAAAACAGGTCGACGCGCCAATCATCAGGGTAACCGCCAGCGGCTCTGGCGCCACCCCCAAGCCCTGACTCGCGGCAATGGCCACAGGAAACAGAATGACCGCAGCAGCCATATTGGAAATCACGGCGGAAAAAGCTGCTGTCAGTGCAAACAGGCTAATCAGCAAGCCCACCGGCGAGCCAGCCGATGCACCAATAATCACTTCGGCGATACTTTGTGCTGCGCCGGTTTTATCCATCGCGCTACCGAGCCCAATCGACGCGGCGATAACCAGTAACACTTCCCAATCAATACTGCGTCGAGCGTCGCGTATTCGCACACAGCGCGTCAGCACCAGCATGGCCGCCGCGAGCAAAGCCGCCTTAAACATGCTGAGCAAGCCGGTGCCTACCACCGCGACCATTCCCAGCAGAATAAAGCCTGAGGTACCACGCTGCTCATGACGAACCGGCCGGGAGTTCTCAATTTTGCTAACCAGCAGGAAATCGCGGGAATAACGCTGATTTTCGACAAAATCTTCGTGGGTCTCCAGTAGCAGCGTATCCCCCGGACGCAACTCTACCCCGCCGATCTTGGTTTTCAAATGCTGGCCATCACGGGAAATGGCAATAATCGCAGCACCATAGTGATTGCGAAACCCCATATCGCGCACGCTCTTCCCCACAAAGGGGAAGTTCGGCGAAATCACTACTTCCACCAAACTGCGGGCCGACTGCCGGGTATCGAGCTTAAACACCTGATCATCAGCCACGCGCAGACCATGAATATTTTTGAGATCAACCACGGATCGCACGTCACCGGCGAAAATCAGTCGGTCATCGCCTTCCAGTGTTTCACGCGGCGACACCGCCGTCAGAATACGCCCCTTGCGATCAATCTCTATCAAGAACATGCCCGGCAATTGCCGGAGTCCGGCGTTTTCAATGCTTTTTCCCACCAGTGGACTACCCGGCTCCACCAGCATTTCCACCACATATTGCCGCGCGTCTTCAAAGCGCTGGGCCTCACCTTTGCGGTCCGGTAACAGCCAACGGCTGGTGGCAATAGTCAGCCCCAGAACAACCAGCGTACAGGGTATACCCACCCAGGCCAGATCAAACAGGGCAAGGCCATCCACCCCCGGCTGCTTCTTGAGCATATCGTTGACGACCAGATTGGTACTGGTACCCACCACCGTACAGGTGCCCCCGATAATGGCGGCATAGCTCAGCGGAATCATCAACTGGGAGCTGGAAATATTGTTGCGTCGCGCCCAGTCGCGCACGGCGGGCACCATCATCGCCACAACCGGTGTGTTATTGAGCACTGAACTGAACACGGCCACGGGCGCCATCAGTCGCAGTTGCGCGCTGGCTACATTTTTGGGCCGTCCCAGCAGGTTATAGGATATCCAGCTGACCACGCCGGTGTCCGACAAGGCTTGGGCAACCACAAACAGCACCGCAACCGTGGCCAGACCTTCACTGGCAGCGCCCGCCAGGGCTTCCGAAGGCGTGAGAATATTGGCAAAAACCAACACAGCAACGCCAGCCAGCAAAACCATATCGGCGGGTAGGCGGGTCGTGATCAGCAGACTGAAGCAGCCGGCAATAACCAGCAGCGTGGCAATAGCGTCAGGGCCAAGCACCGAACTACACTCGGTGGGTAAAGAAGTCGGTAAACTGGTCGACGAACTGACTCAGCTGGTCCGCCGGCAAATCATTCACACCGGCAGCCGCAGCACGGCCTCCGCCAGTGGGAAACTGCCGACACAGCTCATCAGCACCGGTTTTGTTATTCAGCGGCGCTCTCACGCTGATCAAATAATTACCGTTATCCTTAACTGTCAGCACAGCGTGAGCCCGATCCGGGCTACCGTTGGCCAGATCATTGCTGTAAACACCGCTAACCCGTCGAGCCCAGGCTTCATTGGGCAACACAAACACGGCCGCCGAATCCGTTACCGATTGCGGGCCAATATTGGCAGCGGCCGACATATCCGCCTGGTAGCCCTGCTCAAGCTTTTCGAAGGCTGCGCGGTTGTCGGAAATAAAATCAAATGGCGATGCGTAATCCGCTACCTGCCGGTACAGATCCGCCGGGTGAAAGTGCAAATCCTCGAGCTGAGAGCCATAGCCGTTGTAATTGATGTAGATCCCGAGATTCTCCAGCTGCTCAAGCTGCTGCGCATTCAGGTTCAGCGGTTTAGCTGCCGCGAGCGCACTCTTTTTCAGGTTGTCGCCAAACGCCCCGACGACCGCCCATTGAGCAAACTGTCCTTGCAGATACCCATTCACCAAAAGGCTTGTACAAACATCCGACGCGGTATTGATCAGCGCGGTCAGATTGGCATGCTCGGGGATGTCACCAGCAAAATGATGATCCGAGTAGAAGACTGACGCCCCCTGCTCCAGTACACGCATCAGGCTTTTCTTGTTTTTGTCCATGGATACATCGAGGACAGTGATCTGGTCACCCGCACCGGCGGTCACCTGATCCAGCAGCTCAATGTCTCGTTTAACACCCGTAATCAGTTGAGCATCCCGCGGCTCGGCGTTGCGTAATTGCACCAGTGAGCAAATACCATCAGCATCGCCATTAAAAACATCGAACGCCGCCATCATTCTTTCCCTATCACTGTAAAAAACCGCCACAGAATAGCATAGCGCCCTGACCTCGCCCAACAACCGTTTGGGTTAAGGTGAGCAATAGAAAAGCCGCACTGAGGCGGCTTCCCTGTTTCGGACCTGTTACTTCAGAACGATACGGTCGCGGTTCTTTTGCAGAACCACAGCGCCGACACCCTTCACGTCGGCCAGTTGCTCAACCGACGAGAAAGCACCGTGCGCTTCACGCCACTTAACAATTTCTCGCGCACGCACCTCACCAACCCCGATCAGGGATTCAGCGAGTGTTTGTGCGTCTGCAGAATTGATATTGACGGTCGCGGGCGCATCGGCCCCGAAGGCGAAACCACTGATGAGAACTAGAGAAAGGAAAAGGCTTTGCAGCCATACTGGCAATTTCATAACACACTCCTTTGTGTCGTATTTAAGTTACATCTTCAGACTTGCCAGCATCAGGGCTGGCAATTTCAGTGCCGTTGCGGCCCGATCAGTTTAGCGGTAGCCCAGCTCTGCAGCAATCTGTTTCAAGGCATTCATTGGCGATTCCGCGCGGGTGATTGGCCGGCCAATTACGAGGTAGTCACTGCCACTGTCTATCGCCTGTGACGGCGTTGCCACCCGCCGCTGATCACCCTGCTCGCTGTCGAGTGGACGAATACCCGGTGTTACCAGGCAAAAGTCAGCGGAGATCACCTTGCGCAGCATGGTCGTCTCACGCGCTGAGCACACCACACCATCCATACCGCAATTTTCTGCCAGTACCGCGAGCTCGCTAACCTGCTCTTCCAACGCCCGGCTAACGCCCACCTGCATCAATTCTGCCTGTTCCATGCTGGTAAGTACGGTTACCGCCGTTAACAAGGGTGCGTTTTCGCCCAGTGGCTCTAATGCAGCGCGCGCTGCCTCCATCATTCGCGGCCCGCCACTGGCATGCACATTAACCATCCACACGCCCAGCTCAGCTGCCGCGCTCACGGCGGCGGCGACGGTATTGGGGATGTCGTGAAACTTCAGGTCGAGAAACACATCAAAACCGGCATTTACCAAGGCCTTGACCAGTACCGGCCCTTCACGGGTAAACAATTCCTTCCCGACCTTCACCCGGCACAGCTTAGGGTCCAACTGCTCTGCAAGGCTCAATGCCGGTCCAGAAGCCGGAAAATCCAAGGCGACGATAATGGGGGATAACTCTGACAACGTACTACTCCTGAAAATCTCTATGGGTTCGGTTAATGCCGCTCAATCACCTTCCGCGCCGCGAATAGGCGCTGTTCGCCCCCAGTGCTTGCAGGTTGGGCACAGCCAGTGCAGCTGATGACCGGCAAATCCGCAGTGATCACACTGGTAGGTTGGCTTGGCTTCCAGTAATTCGGTCAACATACGCTGCAACACGGTCAAATTTTCCCGCGCGGAATCGCTGGCTTTGGGCGCCTGGAAGTTTATCACCTGCAGCAGCCCACGCAGTGTGGGGCGCCGCTTTAATTGCTCCGCCAGATACACTTCGGCCTGCTCATCCGGTTGGTGCTTGTCGATCAACTCAACCAATTTGAGCAGTATCGAGCTGCTGGGATACTCCTCATAGCAAGCCCTGAGATAGCTTAGATATTCCATCTCCTCGCCACGCTTGCGATAAGCTATATGCAACGGCTCCAGCACCTCACTGAGGTATAGCCGGTTCTGGTTAAACACTCGCTTGAAGGTTTTGATCGCCGCCTGTGTGTTACCGCTATCGAGCTCCAGCTGCCCGAGCGTGATGGTGGCACGTACACAATTGCGGTCATAGCTCAGCGCCTGCTTCAGATCCCTGCGAGCCGAGTGGAAGTCATTGGTCGCATAGGCAATGTCAGCCTTTTCGCAGCAGAAGTGCGCAAGACATCGAAAAATATCGTCGTCAGACACGGCTCCGGGGCGCAACCAGCCCTTTTTCGGCACCAGCTGTTTACCAACGTCGATAGCGCTGTCCCACTCCTTTTCGTCTTGGTAGATCTCCAGCAAGTGGCGCAGAGCAGTGCTTCTCCAGCCCGGGGATTGCTGCACCAGATCCTTGAGCATACGCTCGGCCCGATCCAGCAAGCCGGCACTGATATAATCGCGCGCCAGCTCCATATGTACCTGATGCAACTGATCTCCACCCAGATTGGGCCGTGCCAGAAGGTTCTGGTGAATCCGTATGGCCCGATCAACCTCCCCTTTTCGACGCAGCAAGGTGCCAACGGCCAGATGGGTTTCCAGCGTATCGCGATTCACTTCAAGAGAGTTTACGAAACTGTCGATCGCCACATCGGGCTGTTCGTGCAGCAGGAAGTTCAGCCCCTGATAGTATTGGGTACTGGGCTGGGCATCGTCGGAACCACCACTGTCGCGTGGCTGGCGATTCCAGCGGCCAAGCGACCACCCGATAGCAATAGCCACCGCTAGCAGTAGCACCTGGCTTAAGTCTGGCATAGTTATGAAGTCGCAGACCCCGATCGCAGCTGAGCGACTTCTTTTTCAAGCTTGGCCAGCTTGCGGCACACACCCTGGTGTTGGGCTTTTATCTGCAGCAAACGAATCATACAGATCAACAGCCCCGCCCCGCCACCGGCGACAAAGGCGGCGACGATCCAGATCGACACCCGCAGTTCAGGCAGTTTGACGAAGAGCAGGTCCAGCGGGACTCGCGCGTCGTTTTCCACCGAGAAGGCAGCGCCAAAAAACACTAACGCCAGTATGAACAGTACGAACAGAAGCTTTTTCAAGAGACCCATGGGCTTTACCTAAAAAAAACGGCATGGCCATTTGACCATACCGCTTCTACATTCATTTCACCAGAGGCTATCAGTTTTTCTCCAAGCCTAAATTCACCCGCTCGCGCATTTCCTTACCGGGCTTGAAGTGCGGAACGTATTTTCCCGGCAATTGCACCGTTTCGCCTGTTTTGGGGTTTCGTCCCTGGCGCGGCGCCCGATAATGAAGGGAAAAACTGCCAAAACCACGGATCTCAATGCGTTCACCCGTCGCCAATGTCTCAGACATATGCTCGAGCATCGTTTTTACCGCCAGCTCGATGTCCTTGTGTGATAGCTGGGTTTGCATACCCGCTATCAGGTCTATCAGTTCTGATTTGGTCATAGCGATATTCCGTTATTTCGCTACAAGATTAGTAGTAACTGCCCGATTTCTCAAGGGTTTTAGTCGAAGTACCACTCAAGGAGGCACAAAAAAGGGCGCCGTAGCGCCCTTTTCCTGGTTCAGGTGTTACTGCAGGACTTAGTCTTTGTCCATCTGCGCCTTGATCAGGTCGCCGATAGTACCGGGACTGGCTGATTCTGTGCCCTGCTCGCGCAGGCTCTTCACAGCCTCTTTCTCGTCTGCAATATCTTTCGCTTTGACAGAAAGGTTAATGATGCGATTTTTACGGTCAATATTGATGATTTTGACCTCGATGTCATCACCTTCTTTCAAGGCATTGCGGGCATCTTCCACGCGGTCACGGCTGATTTCAGAGGCTTTCAGAATGCCTTCGATCTCTTCCGCCAGAACCACTACAGCCGCCTTCGCATCAACTTCCTTGATGGTGCCTTTAACGATGCTGCCCTTGTCGTTCAGGTTCACGTAGTTGGAGAACGGATCGTCTTCCAGCTGCTTGACACCCAGGGATATACGCTCGCGCTCGGGATCGATAGACAGGATAACGGTCTCGATCTCGTCGCCTTTTTTGAAGTTGCGAACGGCTTCTTCGCCTGTCTCGTGCCAGGAAATATCTGACAGGTGAACCAGGCCGTCGATGTTGCCTTCCAGACCAATGAAGATACCGAAGTCAGTGATGGACTTGATGGCACCGCTGATCTTGTCACCTTTGCTGTAAGTGGCAGCAAATGCATCCCAGGGGTTCTGTTGACACTGCTTGATGCCCAGAGAGATACGACGACGCTCTTCGTCAATATCCAGAACCA
>NZ_JBFJTH010000176.1:0-7594 GCF_041625495.1 Litorivivens sp.
CCGTACCGTTGGTGCGGGTGTTGTTGCCAAAATCGTTGAATAAACGATTTGGTTGAGAGCGTCGGTTTGCCGACGTTTTAGGCCAGTAGTTCAATTGGTAGAGCACCGGTCTCCAAAACCGGGTGTTGGGGGTTCGAGTCCCTCCTGGCCTGCCATATTCAGCAAAGCACCGCTTCGCGCTACGTGAAGTGGTGTTTTTCGCTTAGCGAAAGGAAGTTTCGGAATGAACGCAAAGGCGGAACAAGGTAGCCGCTTGAATGGTGTGAAGTGGTTTGTGGTTGCCGTATTGGTGGCTGCGGGCGTTGCCGGCAATGTCTATTTTGGCGACGAATCACTGTTGTACCGTGTGCTGGCACTGTTGGCTCTGGCGGTGGTTGCAGCGCTTGTGGCAATTCAGACGACTCAGGGTGCTGCGTTCTGGAAGCTGGCCAAGGAAGCGCGCACCGAAATTCGCAAGGTGGTGTGGCCTACGCGGCAGGAAAGCACTCAGACCACTTTGATGGTGGTGGCGTTTGTAATACTTATGGCCCTGATTTTGTGGGGCTTGGATACGCTGCTTAGCTGGCTGGCGTCCCTCATCATCGGTTAGAGGTAAGCATGGCAAAGCGTTGGTATGTGGTACATGCCTATTCAGGCTACGAAAAAAAGGTCGCCAATGCGCTGAAAGAGCGTATTGAGCTCGCCGGCATGCAGGAGCAGTTCGGCGAAGTGCTCGTGCCCACCGAAGAGGTGGTTGAAATGCGCGGCGGACAGAAGCGTAAGAGCGAGCGCAAATTCTTTCCCGGCTACGTGCTGGTAGAGATGGAGCTGAACGACGAAACTTGGCACCTAGTGAAAGAGACTCCGCGTGTCATGGGCTTTATTGGTGGCAAGGCGGACCAGCCTGCGCCGATTACAGAAGCTGAAGCCAACGCGATATTGCAGCGCGTTGAGACCGGCGACAAACCCAAGCCCAAAACCCTGTTCGAGCCGGGTGAAATGGTGCGGGTTATCGATGGGCCCTTTAACGACTTTAACGGTGTTGTTGAAGAGGTTAACTATGAAAAGAGTCGCCTGCGTGTGGCGGTTCTTATTTTCGGTCGGTCAACGCCGGTCGAGCTTGAATTTGGTCAGGTAGAGAAGTCGTAACGGCTTCTCTTCTGGCGTCTGGCGTCGGACAGTCGACGCAAAACCGGGGAGCCGGTGACCGGTCGCGAGACCGCGAGGCGTTACCACCCACAAGGAGTTAAACATGGCGAAGAAAGTACAGGCTTATATCAAGCTGCAAGTGCCTGCTGGTCAGGCAAACCCAAGTCCGCCCGTTGGTCCAGCACTGGGTCAGCACGGCGTGAACATCATGGAATTCTGTAAGGCGTTCAACGCTGAAACCCAGGGTTTCGAAAATGGCATGCCCATCCCGGTTGTGATCACGGTTTATTCTGATCGCAGCTTTACCTTCGAGAAGAAAACCCCGCCAGCAGCCTTCCTGTTGAAGAAAGCGGCAGGTATCAAAAAGGGCTCCGGTACCCCAAACACCAACAAAGTTGGCAAGGTTAACCGTGCGCAGCTGGAAGAAATCGCCACCATGAAGATGCCCGATCTAACTGCGGCAGACATGGATGCGGCGGTTCGCACCATTGCGGGTAGCGCGCGTGCTGCCGGTATCGAAGTGGAGGGTGTGTAAATGGCCAAGTTGACCAAACGCCAGAAGGCAATCAGTGAGAAAGTGGAACTGGGCAAGCTGTATGCCATCGACGAGGCGGTAAGCCTGTTGAAAGAAGTATCTACGATCAAATTCCCCGAAACCATCGATGTGGCCATCAACCTGGGTGTCGATGCGCGTAAATCGGATCAGGTGGTTCGCGGCGCAACAACTCTCCCGCACGGCACAGGCAAAACTGTTCGTGTGGCGGTATTCACTCAAGGTGATAACGCTGAGAAAGCCAAAGCGGCTGGTGCAGACTTCGTCGGTATGGAAGATCTGGCCGAGCAGGTTAAAGGCGGCATGATGGATTTTGACGTTGTCGTTGCCTCCCCAGACGCTATGCGTGTGGTGGGTCAGTTAGGTCAGGTGCTGGGTCCTCGCGGTCTGATGCCTAACCCCAAGACTGGCACCGTGACTCCTGATGTTGAAACTGCGGTCAAGAATGCCAAAGCTGGTCAGGTGCGTTTCCGTACTGACAAAAACGGCATCATTCATGGCGCGGTTGGCAGCATCAACTTTGAAGCCAACGCTATCAAGGAAAACATCGAAGCGCTGCTGGCAGACCTGAGAAAGGCCAAGCCTGCATCAAGCAAGGGTGTTTACCTCAAGAAAGTGACCCTGTCCTCTACCATGGGCCCGGGTCTGGCCATCGACCAGAGCAGTCTGGCGAGCTAAAGCATTCGCTGCGCGGCCGCTCTGGAAAGGGTGGTCGTAAAGCAAAACATCTTTGTGGTCTTGGCAGACAACTGTGTCGAGCCAAAGGCCATCAAAGACCGTAGGTGGCGAGCCGAGAGGCGCGCCTTAATTTGCGTTTCGCGCAAGCGATTTACCGGCGCAGACCTACGCAGATGGTGGATCGGATTTGTTCACCAAAGAGTGGCAGGGCAGCAGTATCGCCAAGCCTTACGGTAAGTAGCTAGACAAATCCAGGAGATAATCCAAGTGGCATTAAGACTCGAAGACAAGAAAGCGATTGTTGCTGATGTTAACGAGACTGCCGCCAGTGCACTGTCCCTCGTAGTTGCGGATGCCCGCGGCTGCACGGTCAGTGAAATGACAGAGCTTCGCAAAGCCGCTCGTGAATCCAATGTTAGCTTGCGCGTCGTGCGCAACACACTGGCCAAGCGTGCAGTTGAGGGAACTGAATTTGAATGCGCTATAGAGTCCTTTGTTGGGCCCTCGCTGTTGGCGTTTTCAATGGAAGATCCCGGTGCAGCAGCTCGTATATTCAAAGATTTCGCGAAGTCTCACGAAAAATTTGAAGTCAAGGCACTCGCGGTAAGCGGCCAATTGCTGGCAGCCAGTCAGTTGGACGTTCTGGCCAAGTTGCCAACGCGCGAGCAAGCACTCTCTATGCTGATGAGTGTGATGCAAGCGCCGGCAACCAAGCTGGTACGCACAATGAACGAGGTTCCAGGCAAGCTGGTACGTACTCTCGCGGCAGTTCGCGATCAGAAAGAAGCTGCGTAAGCAGATCTTCGTTAATTTATTTCGACACAGTAATCAGGAGAGTTAAACATGGCTCTGTCAAAAGACGATATTTTGAATGCAATTGCTGAAATGAGCGTAATGGAAGTTGTTGAGCTCATCGAAGCGATGGAAGAGAAGTTCGGTGTAACTGCAGCTGCCGCTGTAGCTGCAGCGCCTGCAGCTGCTGCTGAAGGCGGTGCTGCTGCTGAAGAGCAAACTGAGTTTGACGTTATTCTGGCATCTGCCGGCGAGAAGAAAGTGAACGTTATCAAAGCGGTTCGCGGTCTGACTGGTCTGGGCCTGAAAGAAGCGAAAGACATGGTAGATGGCGCTCCTGCCACTATCAAAGAAGGCGCTTCCAAGGAAGAAGCCGAAGAAGCGAAAAAGCAACTGGAAGAAGCTGGCGCCACTGTCGAGCTCAAGTAAGTTGCAGTTGGCGCGCAACGCGGGCCAATTTACAGCGAGGCTGGTGGGGTTATCCCGCCGGCCTTTCGCTGTTTGAAGGATTTTAGAACCGGCAAGGGCGCCGGTTCCATGCGGTGGAAATCCAGCAGTAGCGGATGGCCACCGGGTAAAGATGCTGTGTCACCGAGTGGGTGCACAGGTCAGGATATGATGCTGGGGAGTGCTGATGGCTTACTCGTACACTGAGAAAAAACGTATCCGCAAGGATTTTGGCAAAATGCCGCACGTCATGGACGTGCCTTATCTCTTGGCGATTCAGTTGGACTCCTACCGGAAGTTCACCCAGGAAGGAACGCCACTAAAAGAGCGCGGCGAGCACGGCCTGCACGCTGCCTTTAAATCTGTTTTCCCCATTGTTAGCTACTCCGGCAATGCTGCTCTGGAATACGTTGACTACAGCCTGGGCGAGCCAGCTTTTGATGTCAACGAATGTCAGCTGCGCGGTGTCACCTACGCTGTTCCGCTGCGGGTAAAAGTTCGCCTGATTATCTACGATAAAGAATCAGCGAACAAAAGCATCAAAGACATAAAAGAGCAGGAAGTGTACATGGGGGAAATTCCCCTCATGACCGAGAACGGTACCTTCGTTGTGAACGGTACCGAGCGCGTTATTGTTTCTCAGCTGCACCGGTCTCCGGGTGTGTTTTTTGACCACGACCGAGGCAAAACCCACAGCTCTGGCAAGTTGCTCTATTCTGCACGGGTCATCCCCTACCGTGGCTCATGGCTCGACTTCGAATTCGACCCGAAAGACCTGGTTTACGTCCGTATAGACCGCCGTCGTAAACTGCCGGCCACCATTCTGCTGCGTGCGTTGGGTTATACGTCGGAAGAAATCCTGAGCATGTTCTTCGACGTGAACACGTTCAAGGCTGACAAGGAAGGTCACTTCAAGATTGAGCTGATCCCCGACCGTCTGCGTGGTGAGATCGCCACCTTTGATATTTGCGACAAGAACGGCGAGGTTATTGCAGAATCTGGCCGCCGTATTACTGCGCGTCATATCCGTCAAATTCAGAAAGCCAAGATCACCGAGCTGGAAGTGCCGCGTGAATACGTGATTGGCCGCTCTTTGGCGAAAGATATGATCGACGAAGCGACAGGAGAGGTTCTCTTCCCCTGTAATGCTGAAATCACCGAAGAAATGCTGGATGCCTTTGCCAAGGCGGGTATCGACACAGTTGAAACGCTGTATACCAACGAACTGGACTGCGGCCCCTTTATCAGTGACACCCTGCGCATTGATTCGGCGAACAGCCAGCTCGAGGCGCTGGTAGAAATCTACCGCATGATGCGCCCCGGTGAGCCGCCGACCAAAGAGTCTGCGGAAAACCTGTTCCAGAACCTGTTCTTCTCTGCCGAGCGTTACGACCTGTCTGCAGTTGGTCGCATGAAGTTCAACCGCCGCCTGGGTCGCGAAGAAATCGTCGGCGAAGGCACTCTGAGTAAAGAAGACATCGTTGATGTTCTCAAGGCTCTGGTCGAGATTCGTAACGGTAAAGGTGTCGTCGATGATATCGATCACCTGGGTAACCGCCGTGTTCGCTCCGTGGGTGAAATGGCAGAAAACCAGTTCCGCGTTGGTCTGGTTCGGGTTGAGCGGGCCGTAAAAGAGCGCCTGTCCATGGCTGAGAGCGAAGGCCTGATGCCTCAGGACCTGATCAATGCCAAACCGGTTGCTGCTGCGGTTAAAGAGTTTTTTGGCTCTTCCCAGCTCAGTCAGTTTATGGACCAGAACAACCCGCTGTCAGAAATCACCCATAAGCGCCGTGTATCGGCACTTGGCCCGGGTGGTCTGACCCGCGAGCGTGCCGGCTTTGAAGTCCGCGACGTTCACCCGACTCACTACGGCCGGGTGTGTCCTATCGAGACGCCTGAAGGTCCGAACATTGGTCTGATCAACTCACTGGCAACCTATGCGCGTACCAATGAGTACGGCTTCCTGGAAAGCCCCTACCGCAAGGTAGTGGATGGCTTGGTCACCGACGAGATTGAATTCCTGTCTGCGATCAACGAAGCGGAATACGTGATTGCACAGTCATCTGCAAAAACCGATGACTCAAACCGACTGGTTGAAGATCTGGTAGCGGTGCGTTACCGCAACGAATTCACCGTTAAAGATCCGTCTGAAGTCGAATACATGGACGTGTCGCCCAAGCAGGTTGTATCGGTTGCAGCGTCGCTCATCCCCTTCCTGGAGCACGATGATGCGAACCGCGCCCTCATGGGCTCGAACATGCAGCGTCAGGCTGTACCAACGCTGAAGGCCGACAAGCCCCTGGTTGGTACGGGCATGGAGCGCTATGTTGCAGCAGACTCCGGTGTGTGTGTGGTTGCCCGACGCGGTGGTGTAATCGACAGCGTCGATGCCGCTCGCATTGTCGTTCGTGTCAACGAAGACGAAGTGCAGGCTGGTCAACCGCCGGTTGATATCTACAACCTGACAAAATACACCCGTTCCAACCAGAACACCTGTATTAACCAGCGCTCTATCGTAAAAAGTGGCGAGAGCGTAGCGCGTGGTGACATTCTGGCGGACGGCCCATCGGTAGACATGGGTGAGCTGGCGCTAGGTCAGAACATGCGTATCGCCTTTATGCCGTGGAATGGTTACAACTTCGAGGACTCCATCCTCGTTTCCGAGCGTGTGGTTAAAGAAGATCGCTTCACCACCATTCATATCCAGGAGCTGACCTGTATCGCGCGCGATACCAAGCTTGGGCCGGAAGAAATTTCTGCGGATATTCCCAACGTGGGCGAATCTGCGCTGGCCAAACTGGATGAGTCGGGCATTGTTTACATTGGTGCCGAAGTGGGCGCCGGCGACATTCTGGTGGGTAAAGTAACGCCGAAAGGTGAAACCCAGCTGACACCGGAAGAGAAGTTGCTGCGTGCTATCTTTGGAGAGAAGGCGTCTGACGTAAAAGACACCTCCCTGCGTGTGCCCTCCGGCACCAAAGGGACCATCATCGACGTGCAGGTATTCACCCGCGATGGCCTGGAAAAAGACAAGCGCGCCCAGGAAATCGAAAAGATGCAGCTCGACAAGTTCCGCAAGGACTTGAACGAGGAATTCCGCATTCTGGAAGAAGCTACCTTTGCCCGTCTGACCAATGCTTTGAAGGGACAGTCTGTGGTTAGCGGCGCGGGCCTTAAGAAAGGCACCGAGCTGAGCGCTGATGTGCTGTCCGGCCTGGAGAAGGAAGACTGGTTCAAGTTGCGCCTGGCGGATGATGGCCTGAACAGTCTGCTGGAAGATGCGTCTAAGCAGCTCGACGAGCAGAAAGAATCACTGGAGCGCCGCTTCGAGGACAAGAAGCGTAAGCTGGCTACCGGCGACGACCTTGCACCTGGTGTACTGAAAATCGTTAAGGTTTACTTGGCGATCAAGCGTCGCATCCAGCCCGGCGACAAAATGGCCGGACGGCACGGTAACAAAGGTGTTATCTCGGTCATCATGCCCGAAGAAGATATGCCTTACGACGCCAATGGCGTGCCGGTTGATATCGTTCTGAACCCGCTGGGTGTACCGTCGCGAATGAACGTCGGTCAGATTCTTGAAACCCACCTGGGCCTTGCGGCCAAAGGCTTGGGCGAGAAGATTGACGAGATGATCAAATCGCAGAAAGCGGTTGCTGAGATCCGTGCACTGCTGGAAGAGATCTACAACAAGGCCGGCGATGCCCGCCGGGTTGAAGATATCAAGTCATTCAGCGATAGCGACGTGCTGGAATTGGCTCAAAACCTGCGCGGCGGTGTGCCGATGGCAACCCCCGTGTTTGATGGTGCTCAGGAAAGCGAAATCAAAGAGCTGCTGAAGTTGGCAGGCCTGCCGGAAAGCGGCCAGATGGCTCTGCGCGATGGCCGTAGTGGCGAAGCTTTTGATCGTCCGGTTACCGTAGGTTATATGTACATGCTCAAGCTCAACCACCTGGTGGATGACAAGATGCATGCCCGTTCCACCGGCTCGTACAG
>NZ_JBFJTH010000177.1:0-7514 GCF_041625495.1 Litorivivens sp.
GCGTCGGTGGCGTACACATCCCGTTCACTGGTATTGCCGGGCGAACTTAGCACGCCGAGATGGTAATCGGCCGGTTCAAGCCCGTGGCTTGCACTGCCGGCAATAGCCTGCAACAGGCTCTCCATGCGGGCAGCGTTCCAAATTGGCGCGGGCATCTTTTCATAAACCCGCGAAACACTGACGGGCGAGTGGAGACTACCGGCGCTGGTAAGTCGTTGAATGGTGTTTTTATAGTTTTCGGCATGGGCCAAGCCTATTAAAAATACACACAGCGCGGTGTATACGATGTTGCGCAAGACAACCTCCTTGAAACTTCGCCAGGCCGCCACAAAAGCGCGCCAGCGTATAGTGATTTAACCTAGTTGACGAGCAACCTTCTTCGGTAAAATTCCACTCGACAAAAACCTAGGGACAATTACCACTATAACACTACACCTACTTCGCGCCCCTCTTCGACAAGAGAATAGCAGCGCAGGTTTTGGCAGGGCTCTTCGGTGCGCTCCAGAACGGCACCGGTGGCAAGATGGAATTGGTAGCGGTGATGGGGGCAGGTTATGGTATCGCCGAACACCGTGGCATCAATCAGACTATGCTCGCGGTGCGGGCAGTAGGCGTCGACGAGAAAGCGCTCTCCTTCCTCCTGAATAAGCAAAAGATGATACTCATCAATCTTGAAGGTTTTACGGTAACCGTCATGGAGATTGATAAGCTTTTCCAGCGCGTAATACCGCATCGTCCCTTTCCTTTTTTATAGTGACTGCGGCGGAATTTTGTCCCACTGTCGTCGCACAAGGCAGCGACAGTAGGACACGACGGGCTGGGGGAGGGATCAGGACTCGGCTTTAGGCAACTGTTCGCTGAGGAACATCCAGGTATCGAGTACTGAATCAGGGTTCAGCGAAACGCTGTCTATCCCCTGCTCTACTAGCCACAGTGCAAAGTCCGCGTGGTCTGACGGCCCCTGTCCGCAGATGCCTATATACTTGCCCTGCTTCTTGCACGCGTCAATAGCGTTTTTCAGCAACACTTTAACCGCATCATTGCGCTCGTCAAAGAGGTGCGCCACCAGTCCAGAATCGCGATCCAGGCCCAACGTAAGCTGGGTCAGATCGTTAGAGCCAATCGAGAAACCATCAAAGTGCTCAAGGAACTGGTCCGCCAACAAGGCATTAGCTGGCAGCTCACACATCATGATAACTTTCAGGCCATTCTCGCCACGCTTGAGCCCATTTTCAGCCAACAGCTCCATAACCTGCTTGGCTTCACCCACCGTGCGCACAAAGGGCACCATGATTTCCACGTTGGTGAGGCCCATCTCGTCGCGCACTTTTTTCAGGGCGCGACACTCCAGGCGGAAACACTCGCGGAACGATTCTGAGATATAACGGCCGGCACCACGGAAACCCAACATCGGATTTTCTTCTTCTGGCTCGTACAGCGTGCCGCCAATCAGATGGGCGTATTCGTTTGATTTGAAATCCGACATCCGCACGATCACCCGCTCCGGATAGAAAGCACCGGCAATGGTTGCTATGCCTTCCACCAGCTTTTCAACGTAGAAGTCCACTGGCGAGGGGTAACCCGCAATCCGACGGCTGACGGCCTGCTGCACATCACGCGGCAACTCGTCGTAGTCCATCAGCGCCTTCGGGTGAACACCAATCATGCGATTGATGATAAATTCCAGCCGCGCCAGGCCGACGCCGGCGTTGGGATAAGCCTGAAAATCAAACGCACGGTCCGGGTTACCCACATTCATCATAATCTTGAAGGGCAGCTCCGGCATGGTATCGAGCTCATTGCGGCTGATGTCAAAATCCAGGCAGCCTTGGTAAACAAGACCCGTATCACCCTCGGCGCAGGAGACGGTAACCTCTTGCCCGCTTTTTAGCACTTGAGTTGCATCACCACAGCCAACCACCGCAGGAATGCCGAGTTCGCGTGCAATGATGGCCGCGTGACAGGTGCGCCCTCCGCGATTTGTGACAATCGCAGAGGCTCGCTTCATGATCGGCTCCCAATCGGGATCGGTCATATCTGTAACCAGAACATCGCCCTTTTGCACCTGATCCATCTCAGAAAGATCGGCGATTACCCGCACCGGGCCACTGCCAATACGCTGCCCGATAGATCGTCCTTCGCAGACCACCTTGCCCTTTTCCTTGAGCAGGTAACGCTCCATCAGATTGGCGGATTCCTGGCTTTTGACGGTTTCCGGTCGAGCCTGAACAATGAACAGCTCGCCAGTGTCACCATCTTTGGCCCACTCGATGTCCATCGGACGCTGGTAGTGTTTTTCGATTATCAGCGCCTGTTGCGCCAGCGCCATCACCTCTTCATCCGTGATGCAGAAACGGTTGCGCTCGGCATCCTCGACATCAACAGTCTGCACAGATTTGCCCGCAGAGGCCTCGCTGCCATAAATCATCTTAATGGCTTTGGCACCCAGATTGCGGCGCAGGACGGCGTGTTTGCCGCCTTCAAGCAGCGCCTTATGCACATAAAATTCGTCGGGGTTCACTGACCCCTGCACTACGGTTTCACCCAGCCCATAGGACGCCGTAATGAATACAACCCCGTCAAAACCGGATTCGGTATCCATGCTGAACATGACGCCACTGGCGCCAATTTCGGAGCGCACCATGCGTTGAATACCCGCTGACAACGCCACATCCGCATGCTCAAAGCCTTTATGCACCCGGTATGCAATGGCGCGGTCGTTGTACAGCGATGCAAAGACCTCCTTGATCGCTACCTTAACGTTGTCCAAGCCGCGAATATTGAGGAAGGTTTCCTGCTGACCTGCGAAAGACGCATCTGGCAGGTCTTCAGCTGTTGCCGAGGAACGCACCGCCACCGCAATGTCGACGTTGCCCTCAGCCAATTCAGCGAAAGCCTCGTTTACGGCTGCATCAAGCTCGGCCGGAAACGGTGTATCAATGATCCACTGACGGATATCCTTGCCGGTTTCCAGCAGGGTTTTCACGTCATCGACATCGAGGCCTTCCAAGCGCTGTTTGATGCGCTCGTTCAGTCCGCTTTGCTGGAGAAAATCCCGATAGGCAGAGGCCGTGGTCGCAAAACCACCAGGCACTGAGACGCCAGCGCCTGAAAGCTCGCTGATCATTTCGCCCAGCGATGCGTTCTTGCCGCCCACACGATCGACGTCTGCCATGCCGAGTTCTTGAAACCAAAGTACGTATTCAGACAAAACGGGTTCCTCTAGTGCATAAGGTACGTGGTTAAAAGTTCGCGTATGATACTGGAATTCAGACAGAAATTCGCCCTGCAAGAGCCTCTTGATTGTGACAGAAAATAAAAAACGAACCGCCTTTTTCATCTCTGACAGCACGGGAATCACGGCTGAGGCCCTGGGATCGAGCCTGTTGGCCCAATTTGAGGGCCTTCAGTTTGAGCGGGTCATCCTGCCTTACATCGACACCGCCGCCAAAGCCCACTCCGCGGCCGAGAAAATCAATCGCGTGGCCGCCAGGGACGGCGTGGCGCCGATAATCTTCGATACCATTGTTAACTCAGAAGTTCGCGATATCATTAAAAATAGTGAAGGATTCACAGTCGACATCCTCTCAACCTTCCTTTCGCCGCTTGAGGATGCCCTGGGTATCAAGTCGTCATTTACCGTCGGCGGCGCACACAGCGTCACCAATGAAACCAACTACAAACACCGTATTGACGCGGTGAACTATGCGCTGGATAACGACGACGGTGCCAAGATTGATCGCTACAACCTGGCAGAACTGATTCTGGTCGGTGTATCACGCAGTGGCAAAACCCCAACCAGCCTCTACCTGGCATTGCAGACCGGTGTATTTGTCGCCAATTATCCGCTCACCGACGATGATCTGGACAACGGTCGCATTCCGAGGCCGCTGGCAGCTTATCGCAATAAACTGTATGGCTTGACCATTGACCCGGAACGACTGGCAATGATCCGTACCGAGCGCCGCGCCAATGCCCGCTATTCCACTCTGTCTCAATGTGAATATGAGGTACGCCAGGCCGAGGTGATGTTCAAGCGCTTTGGCATTCCGTATATTGATTCCACGCACGCTTCGATTGAAGAAATTGCGACCAGAATACTGGTAGATACTGGCTTGCGCGGACACAGCAAATAATGAAGCAAGAACTCAACGAATCCTCCCACGCTATTGGCCTGGTGCTTCCTGGCGGCGGTGCAAGGGCCGCCTACCAAGTGGGCGTTATCAAAGCTCTGGCGACACTGCACGGCGATCGCACCACCAATCCCTATCGGGTGCTTTGCGGCACGTCGGCGGGTGCCATCAACGCCGTCGCACTGGCCTCCCGTGCCAATGATTTTGTGGACGCCGCTCACTGGTTGGAATCGCTCTGGTCGCAACTGTCAACCGATCAGATCTACCGCTCGGACTTTCTGGGAGTTCTCAGAAATGCCTGGCGGCTACTGATTTCGCTGTTCAATGCCGGCGTCGCCGTGGGCCGGCCGGTGGGTCTGCTCGACAATACACCATTGCGTGAGCTGCTGAGGGAAAAACTGGATTTCGGTGCGATATCCCGCAATCTCGCCGATGGCCACCTTGACGCACTCAGCGTAACGGCGATGGACTACACCCAGGGTGTGTCGCTGAGCTTTTTCCAGGGCGGCCCTGAGCGCGCTGGATGGCAGCGTTGGCGCCGACAGGGCATCCCCACGCCGATTGATCTGTCACATGTAATGGCGTCTACCGCCATTCCCACTATTTTTCCTCCGGAAAAAATCAGCAAGCACTATTTTGGCGATGGCGCGCTGCGCCAGCTCACCCCTATCAGTCCAGCGCTGCACCTGGGTGCAGATAAAGTGCTGATTATCCCGGCCAACGGCCACCGTCGCGAATACAAACGATTGCCCAGAAAAATAACCTCTCCCGCCTTTGGGCAGATTATCGGCCACCTGCTAAACAGCGCCTTTGTGGACAGCATCGAAACCGATATCGAACGTCTTGAAAGGATCAATCAGTTGATTCGCTTGATGCCCCCGCAGGACTCTTTTACTGAACACCAGCTGCGGCCGATCGATGCCCTGGTCATATCGCCCTCGGAAGATATCGATGCACTGGCCGATGAATATGTCGACGGCCTGCCGCGCAGCATCAAAACCTTCTTCCGCAGTAGCGGCACTCGCTATAGCGGCGGCGTTAACGTTGCCAGTTATCTGCTATTTACCCACGAATTCAGCGAGCGGCTCATTCAACTGGGTTACAAGGACGGCATGGCCAACATTGAAGATTTGCGGCACTTTGTTTATGGGGAGTGAACCGGGAAGCTCGGGCAGGTTCCTGAAATTTTAGTACATCAGGCCGGCATGGCGCGCGATCAGAGATTCGGCGCCAGACCAATAATGGCGTACAAACCCTTAAAGCTGACCGCAGGCTTGCCGTCCTGCAACACTTGCGTGCGCAGCTCTATCTTAGACTTGCCGCGCTCGTCAAAGTGCTGAAAAAAAGCGTCCCACTCACTCTCTTCCAGGGCTATCGACGACGCTACGATATCGGTCGGCACCGGCGCGTGATATTCAATTTCACCTTTTGCCACCACAATATTCGGGTCTATGCCCGCTTCACGGCAACGCAGGTAAACCATGCCCCAGCCAGCCATAACGGCAACCACATAGAGGCTGCCACCAAAGGCGGTGTGCTTGTCATTAATACTCGGGCCAAGTGGTGCGCGCAGCGTCAGTGACTCGCTGTCATAATCAGCAACTTCTATTTCAAGCGCCCGTGCTGTCGGCAGATGGGCTTGGACAAACTCGGTGAGTTTGTGGGCAACGTCTTTCATTTCTAGCCCTTGAACAACAGGTCAATCAACGATTTGGCGGCCAGGTAGGGCGTGGTCTTGCCTTCCGTCACCTGACGATCGAGTACCGGCATCTGCTTTTTCACATCCGGATTCTGCTTCAGTTTCAGATCCAGCATTTCGTGCAGAAGTTTGTGCATCCATTCTTGTGCCTGGCGGGCACGTTTTTCATGAAATGCGTGATTCTTGATAGCATCGACCTGGTAGTCGGAGATCATGCCCCAGACTTCGTCGATGTTTTCCTTCTTTTGCGCCGAACAGGTTTTAACCTGTGGCGTCCAGAACGTAGTATGACGCAACAAATGCAGTGCATTTTGGTAATGACGCCGGGTTTGCTGCGCCATATGGATACTGTCGCCATCGGCCTTGTTAATTACCAGAGCATCAGCCAATTCCATGATTCCTTTCTTAATGCCCTGCAATTCGTCACCGGCGTTTGGCAGCATCAGCACCATAAAAAAATCGACCATACTGGCCACTTCATATTCAGACTGCCCTACCCCGACAGTTTCTACTAGAATCACGTCGTAGCCGGCCGCCTCACAAAGCAGCATAGTCTCCCGGGTTTTCAGCGCCACCCCACCGAGCGCGCCTTCCGACGGCGACGGACGAATAAAGGCATTATCCATTCGCGACAGCTCTTCCATTCGGGTTTTATCCCCAAGGATGGAGCCCCCGGCAATGGGTGAGCTGGGGTCAACGGCAAGCACTGCCACTTTCTTGCCCTGCTCTATAACAGTTTGGCCAAAACTTTCAATAAAGGTCGATTTTCCAACACCGGGAATACCCGTAATACCAACACGAATACTGTTGCCGGTATACGGCAGAACGGCTTCAAGCAGCCGCTGGGCTTCTTCGCGGTGCTCTGGCCGCTTGCTTTCAACCAGCGTGATGGCCTTGGCGAGAGCCCGACGATTGCCTTGTCGGAGTTGGTCGATATCAATGGGCATGGGTTGTAGCTCTGCTTTGGTTTAGGTGGTTTCGGTTAGCAGGGGTCAGAGCAAATTCTGGGAGGCGAAAAAGTGGCCTGCCCCGTCCTCTGCCGCGTCGAGACCACTTACCTATGGACGGGCAGCACCGTTCGGGGTCGGAACCAATTT
Organism: Litorivivens sp.; assembly: GCF_041625495.1. Classification (GTDB taxonomy): domain Bacteria; phylum Pseudomonadota; class Gammaproteobacteria; order Pseudomonadales; family Spongiibacteraceae; genus Litorivivens. The sequence continues at coordinate 6,930 of NZ_JBFJTH010000177.1, forward strand.
AACGCTGTCAGTTAAATTGGCTCTGCCCCCGCTACCGTTAAGCTAGCCTAACCCTTGTAGTTCGCGTTAATCGCATCCAGCACGTCACGCGCGGCCTTGGGTATCTGGGTACCCGGTCCAAAGATACCTTTTACACCGGCCTTGGTCAGGAAGTCATAATCCTGCTTGGGGATAACGCCACCGGCAACCACGATGATGTCGCCAGCGCCCTGCTTTTTAAGCTCCTCAATCAGGGCCGGCACCAGAGTTTTATGGCCCGCTGCCTGGGACGATACGCCAACGACGTGAACGTCGTTTTCGATGGCCTGCTTGGCGACTTCTTCAGGGGTTGAAAACATGGGCGAAAGGTCTATATCGAAACCCACATCGGCGAAAGCGGTTGCGATTACTTTGGCGCCGCGATCATGCCCGTCCTGCCCCATTTTGCAGACCAGCATGCGAGGCCGACGGCCGTGCTTCTCGGAAAACGCCTCGATATCGGCGGAAATTTCATTCCAGTTGTCGTCGTTCTGATAAGCGCTGCCGTACACACCGGATACCGTTTGAGCCTGCGCATTGAAGCGACCAAATTCTCGCTCCATGGCA
>NZ_JBFJTH010000178.1:0-7483 GCF_041625495.1 Litorivivens sp.
CGGCATGATATTCGGATCTGTGCGCCAGGGCGTGCTGGCAGCGATCGCTGCCGATGCGCAGCTTGCCACGCGCTACGGTCCGGATAACCTGATGCTCTCGGCGACTCACACTCACTCCGGTCCCGCTGGCTATTCTCATCATGAAGCCTTTAATCTATTTCACTTCGGCTTCGATGAAGACAACCTGAATGTCATTGTCGGGGGTATCGTTGAATCAATCCGTAAGGCTGATGCCAACTTGCAGGCCAATGCCGCTACCGCGCCCATAACCCTGGGTATTGGCGAGCTTCTCAACACCAACATTAACCGTTCGCTGCCCGCCTTTGAGCGTAACAGCGAGGCTGAGCGGCGCGAGTTTCTCGATGGCCGAGGCGACCCAGTTGACGTAGACAAGCGCAGCGTACAACTCAATCTTGTGCGTGCTAACGGTTCGCCAGTGGGGCTGATAAATTGGTTTGGTGTGCATCCTACTGTGGTGGGCTCCTACGAATCTTTTGTCAGCGGTGACAACAAGGGCTATGCCTCGCTTTTGTTTGAGCGTTTGATGAACACCGACTATGACGCGGCGGATTCTGTCGATACCTTCGTGGCTGCCTTTGCCCAGACGGACGAAGGTGATGCTTCCCCCAATATTTTTATCCGGCAATTGCCTCACCCTGATCCGGCGCGCGGTGGCGCGGCTAATGATTTCGCCTCTGCAGCGCTTTCCGGAACCAAGCAGGCTGCGAAAGCGTTGGAGCTATTTAGCAGCTCACAGCAGCTGTCCGGGCCGGTGGATTATCGTTTTTTCCACGTCAAAATGGATGAAGTTACGGTGGAGAGCTACGACGGCCCCGCCCTGCCCCCGGAATGGGATGCGCCGGTGAAGCGCACTTGCGATCCTGCGTTAGGCGTTTCTTTTGGTGCCGGTGCTGAAGATGGCCCGGGCCCGACAGTTGAGGGTGCAAGCTGTGCGGACCCGGATTTTGCGCAGGCTGCAGCCGATGATTTTGCAGCGGGCTCCGCGGGTAAGATTCCACCGAACTTGGCCGCCACTACGGTACTGTGCAATGTCGGTCTGCTGCCGGCGATGGATCTCTCCTGTCACGCGGAAAAGCCGATTCTGTTTGCGATTGGTGAGCCCATCAATGCCGAACCAAGCATCCTGCCCTTTCAACTGTTTCGTCTGGGCAACATGGCCATCCTTGGGGTGCCTTTTGAGGTAACTACCATGGCATCGCGGCGCCTCCAGAAGACCTTGCTGAAAACCCTTGCACCAGTTGGGGTTGATGCCGTCGTGATTGCCGGCCTGGTGAACGATTACGTACATTATTTAACAACGCGAGAAGAGTATTCTGCGCAACAGTATGAAGGAGCTTCCACGATTTTTGGGGCCTGGCAATTAGCGGCTGTGCAGCAGGAAAGTGCGCGATTGGCTCAGTCTATGGTGGCGGCAGTCGCAGCGCCGACGGGGCCGGCCTATGTTGATGCAACCCCGGTTGTTCGACGCACACCCTACTCACCATCTGACAGCAGTTCAGGCGGCAGTTACGGCGACGTGTTGGAAGATGTTACCGCCAGTGCGGTTCGCGGTGAAAGCATTAGCGCCGTGTTTCAGGCAGGACACCCGCGCAATGTGGTGCGAGCACAAACTGCACTGTCATTTGCCACCGTAGAGCGTCGCCAGCCTGATGGCAGCTGGCAGGTGTATCGCAACGACAATGCCCCCGAACTTTTTTTCCGTTGGCGAAGTGACAGCCAGATGGAGGGCAACCCCAACGATGCGCCCGTGACCGGGCCGTCGCAAGCAGAGGTACGCTGGGAGGTGCCGCTGGATACCCCGGCCGGTGAATACCGGCTGCGCCACAATGGCGTGGCTCAGGAATCGCCATCGGCGGCGACCATACTTTATGAGGGCGTGTCTTCTGGGTTTACGATCGATGGTGCCGCGCAGAATTGCGATACGATCGCCCCCTACCAGCCTTGAAGGCGTCGGCGTCGGCGTCGGCGTCGGTTCGGTTAAAAAACACGCGTCACGCCCCCTGCTTTTCTGATCAGGCCGGCACGGGGCTAGCGGGGTTGGTGGTGTCGGTCATTGCTATAGCCGTGGCGCAGGTGCGATTGTCGAACAGGCGCTGCTCATGCCAGCCGCTGGCGAGGAAGGGGCGCCAGGCGTTCTCAGGCTGCTTCAGTCGATCCGCAAGCAGATAGAGTACCGCCGGGTTGTGGGTCAGGCCCACGTGGCTGCCCGGTACGCGAATGTTCTCACTTTGCGCGCGCTTTTCATCTACGCAGTAGTGCCAGTGCACCACGCCATCGCGTTGGGTAAAGATATTCGAGCAGGGCACCGTAGGGGTGGTTTGCCACAGCTCAGGCTGTTTCAGCATGGGGTCTTCGCCGGAGCCATTGAGCAGCGAAAACGCCCGACCGACGAAGATTTGCACGCCACTGGAGTCGGTATCTGGAATGGCAAACGGAGAGCCGAGCGTGACGACCTGGCGCACGTTTTCGGGATCTAGAGCGGCCAGTGCTCGGGCATACAATCCGCCGAGACTCCAGCCGACCAGTGTGACCTTTTGTCCGTGTTGTCGCACAATGGCCGCCAGCCGGTGTTGTAAGGCATTCAACTTGTGCTGGTGAAGCCCGGTATTTACGCCCAATTTCCAAGGGTGGGGGTTGTAGCCCAGTGTTGCCAGGGAGTGGCGCAGCGAAGCCGTCAAGATATCGCTGGTCAGAAAAGCCGGAATAACCAGCACGGGGTGACCATCGCCCACGGGTAACAAACGCTCCAGGGGTTTGCTGGACAGGTGCGCCAGTGCCTCCAGTGCGAACCGAGTCTCCAGCAGAGTGTGCAGGGCGTGGGGTTTCTTGTTCAACATAGCGATGATCTCCAAATATCTTCGCTTCAAGGAGGCGAGGGGCGGTGACGCTAACGGTTAGCTGTGGACAATGCAAAAGGGTGGGGTGGTCCAATCGAGCCTATTGATCCAAAAAAACAACCCAAGAATATGATTTATATATAAAAATGTAGCCTGCTACGTAATTACCGTAATACCCTCGGGATTTTGTTCAGGAGTTCAATATATTGACCTCGTTTAAGGTTGTGGAGCAGCCGGACTGGTCGCGCTGGTTGGCGGATCAGGGGAATACTGTGCTGCTGGTGGATCACGACAGCGAGGCAGCAGACTATCGCCGCCGCATTGCTGAATCTCAGGGGCAAGCCTGGCTGGAAAAGCTGCGTGTGATCCCGAAGGCGCAGTGGTGGGTTGAATTGTGGGACAGCAGCTTCCCCGCGCGTCAGGTATTGCGTCCGGTGCAACTATTGGCGCTGGCAGAGCAGTGTCTTGGCGACAGTGCTCATTTGCCTGAATCAGTGATTGGACTGCAAGGCATTGCGCGACGTTTTGTTGACGCGTTCGAGATTGCCGAACGCTACGCCATCGCGTTAACAATGGCAGATGTGTCGGGGCCTGATCAGGAGGCGTTTCTTGTCTGGCGCGATGAATTGCGTCGGCGCCTGGATGCTATGGATGCTATTAGTGCGGGCCAGTTAGTCGCTACCCTGAGCCAAAACTTTGCATCTCTGGAGCTGCCGCAGCGAGTGCTGTTGAGCCACACACTGGAGCTGAGCCTGCCGGAACAGGATCTGCTGCGGTCAATGCGCAGCGCCGGGGTGACTGTGAATACTCTGCCCGTGTTTACCGAACCCCAGGCCGAGAGTGTCGTCTTTCAGGCGCGCTTTGACGCCGCAAGCGATGAAATTGTGCAAGCGGCACAATGGGTAGCGGCCCGTTTCGACGAGGCCCAACGCGGCGACGCAGCCTTGCCCCGTCTGGCGATTGTGGCGCCGGATATGGTCAGCCGTGAAAACGCATTGCAGCGTGCGTTGGAGCGCTATCTCTATCCTCTGGCCCTGTTTCCGGCTGTAGCGGGGGGGCGAATCAACGAACCCTGGCGGGTCGGCAGCGGTAAGCTGGTAGGGTATCCGGTGATTGCGTCGGCCCTGGATGCTCTGCAGGCCGCCGCCGGCGACACCGAGCTTGAGCAAGTCAGTCGCCTGCTGCGCAGCTCCTTCATCGCCGAAGCCACTGAACTGTCAGCGCGTCGGGCGCGTCTCGACTGGCATTGGCGTGAATATCTGCAATCGAATACATCCCTGCAGCGGGCCCTGCGTGAGGCTGAGTTCGCAGGATTTGCCGATAGTGTGGCGGCCCTTGCTGCCTTGCGCGATGCTGCGGAGGGACATCACTCGCGCTGTCTTCCTTCGGTCTGGGTTGAGCGCTTTGATAAAGAATTACTGGCGGTCGGTTGGCCAAATCGCGAGGCTGGCGATCCGGTAGTTGATCAGTGTCGGCAAGGTTTCAGTCAGGTGATGGATACCCTGCGTGCACTCGATCGCCAGCTGGGACGGATTTCCCGCACTCAGGCGCTGCGATGGCTACAGCACGTTTTGCAGAATAAACGTTTTGAGCTGCGCCGGGATCAGGCCCCTATGCTTCAGCTGCTGAATTTTGATGAGGCCAGTGGGCAGCACTTTGACGGACTCTGGATTATGGGGCTGACGGATGCTGCGCTGCCGGCCGCCGTGGAACCGTCGCCGTTCTTGCCACGCGACAGCCTGTTGCGGGCCGCGGTGCCTCGCGCTAATCATCGCGACGCGCTGCTGCGAGACCAGCGGCTGCTAAACTCGCTGATGACGTCAGCCAGGCAGGTGGTGTTGTCCAGTGCCGGCCAGAGTGAGGAAGGCGTGCCTCAGTCTGCCTGTACGCTGATTGACTGGCATTATCCGCAGTATCCTTTGGCGGTGGATGAGGAGGCTTTTGAACTATCTATCGGCGTGACACTGCCTGACGAGGACCCGGTGCGACCGGTATCCGCGGCCGAGCGACAGGGTTTGCGCGGAGGAACCGGCATTTTCAAGGCCTTTGCGGCGAGTCCGTTTTTCGCCTTCCTGAAATATCGCTTGCGACTGGAGGCACTGCCGGTGCCGGTTGAAGGGCTAGATGCTCGCGTGCAAGGACAATGGATTCACCGCGCGCTGGACCACTTCTGGGCTGAAGTGAAAACCAGTGCTGCGCTGGCTACCCTGACTGACACACAGGCTGAGGCGCTATTGGAAGCGGCGGTGGGGCGCGCTATGAGTGATGCGGTCGCGCACGGCGACGAGCTGCAGCGTATCGAAAAGCGCCGGATTCTCACCTTACTGAATGAATGGCTGGCCTTCGAGCGCAGTCGCAATGAACCCTTTGTCGTGGAAGCCAGAGAAGTAGGGGGCAAGGTTGATGCCTTTGGGCTGCCACTGCGTATTCAGATTGACCGTATAGACCGCATTGGCGATCACCGGGTGGTACTGGATTACAAAACCGGTAGTGTCACGGCCAATGCGCTTAATGCTGAGAACCTGCTGGAGCCGCAGTTACCGCTCTACGCATTGCTTGGCGAGGCGGTGACCGGGGAACCGGTGGACGGCGTTGTACTGGCCCAGATCCATCCCCGCGACGGGATGATGGTGCATATGCGTTCTTGTTGGGCTGCTAACCTGGTGGATAAAACAGTCAGAAACCCGGTGGATACGCCGGAGAAATGGGAGGCTGAGTTAACCGCCTGGCGTAAGGTATTGGCAGGCTATGCCAATGGTTTTCTCGCCGGTGACAGCGGGCATGATTACGCTCAGGGCGCAGGGGCCTTTCCCTATGATCCCTATGTGACGGTGCTGGCGCGCGAAGAGGTGCTGGACGATGAATAAGCCGGTACCTGATCAGGCTGCCCGCGATGCTGCAATAGATCCGCATCACTCCGTTCTGCTGCGCGCTCCTGCCGGTTCGGGTAAAACTGGGGTGTTGCTATTGCGCTTTCTGAATTGCCTGCTGAGCGCCCCGACTCCGGAAGCGGTGGTGGCCATCACGTTCACCCGCAAGGCTGCAGCGGAGGTGCGCGAACGTATTCTTGATGCCTTGACGATTCAAGAAGGGGACGGCTCACCCTACGGCGATACGCTGGCGGCGCTGGCGTCTCAGGTTCGCGAGCGAGACCAACAGCAGGGTTGGGGTTTGCTGCATAATCCGTCGCGACTGCGTATTTCCACCTTTGACAGCTTTTGTGCGCGCATCGCGCGCCGCTTGCCGCTGCTGTCAGGGCTTGGCCAGATTCAGACCACCGATGACGCGGACGCGCTGTATCGAGAGGCCATATTTAATCTGTTCCGCCAGTTGGAAGGGGATGATGCCGCATTGCGCGCGGCGCTGGGTAATGTATTGGACTACGCCAGTAACCGTCTGGAGCAGTTGATCCCCCTGTTGAGCAATTTGCTGGCCAAGCGTGATCAGTGGGTTGAAGGTGTAGTTGCCGGCGATGTGGCAGGGATGGAGCAGGCTCTGCAGGCGGTGGTTGTCAGCGCGTATCAGGATTGTTGTGAACACCTTGCACGCCATGATTTTTCGCAGCTTATTGAGATTGTCAGGCAGCAGTCAGGCCATGAAGAAAAGCTCGCCTGGGCGTGTGACTGTGCTGAGCTGCAGCCATTTGATGAAGGCAATCTGCGGCTGCACGCGCGCCTGGCAAATCTGATGTTAACTGGCACGGGCAACAGCCGTAGCCTGCGTAAGCGGGTGGATAAAAACCTGGGGTTTCCTCCTAAACAGGCCGCTACCGAGGCCCTGAAAGCCTGGCTTTCGCAGCGCCATGAAGACCCGGCGCTGGAAGAGTTTACCGCCACCCTGCGGGCGCTGGCCGATCTGCCGTTGCCTACTTTGCCGGAGGCGGCGCGCAGTCTGATCGAAGACCTGATGCGGGTTTTGAAACATCTGCTGGCAGAGCTGCATCTGGTGTTCGACAGTCGCGGCCAATTGGATTTTCCGGAAGTGGCATTTCGCGCCATTAACGCGCTGACACCGCTGCCCGACAGCGAAGGTGTTTATGGTGATGCGCTACTGCAGGAAGATCGAATCCAGCATGTGCTGGTAGACGAAATGCAGGACACCTCGGTAAACCAGATTGTGCTGCTGCAACACCTGATGCAAGGCTGGGAGCCCGGCGATGGTCGTAGTCTGTTTCTGTGCGGCGATCTGCAGCAGTCGATCTACCTGTTTCGCGGCGCACTGGTGGGTGAATTTGAGCAGTTGCTGGCGCTGGGCTCCTTCAACGGTCATCCCTTGGTGTCGCTGCAGCTGGTGTCTAACTTTCGTTCGGCGCCGGCACTGGTGGAGTGGGTGAACACCGCGTTTACCGACACCTTTGCCGACAGCTATACCCCGGCGCAGCCTCAGCGCAGCGAGCCGGGCGAGGTGGTCGTACATGCCTTTGCGGGCGATAAGGCCGCCGCCCGGGAGCAGGAGGCGGCGCGTGTCGTAGCACTGGTGCAGGCCGCGCAACGCGACAACCCTGACGGGAGTATCGCCATATTGGTACGCTCGCGCAGCCATCTGCGGGCGATCGTACCGGCCTTGAAGCAGGCGGGCTTGTCCTTTGCGGGGCAGGATATAGATCGCCTGGCAAGTCAGAGTGC
>NZ_JBFJTH010000179.1:0-7232 GCF_041625495.1 Litorivivens sp.
GCGAAGTACATAAACCGCCCAAAGCCGGTGAGAGCAGGATACACTTCCAACGTTCCACTATAGAGCAATACGCGCTGAGTGAGTTTCAATGCCAAAATGCCGACAAAAACAGCCAGGAAGCGATTCGCCCGACGATCACCTTGAGGGTCAGATAGTAGAAGCGGTATCACTAGCAAGCTAAAAGCAATACCTGCCGTGGCTGTTACCATTACGAGGGTATTCGGCATATTTGTATAATATTCCTAAAGACTAAGCTCGCTTTGACGGTTATTTTTTGTTTAGAAAGTAAGTGGTCTGCCAATAGCATGGTCTACTTGAAGTGCTTAGTACAAGCGATGCTTAGTTGCTGCCGCTTCAGTGGTTTCATTTTCGGGCGAGAATAAACCGGTGGCCGCTAACGCTGAACGTTTGATTTAGGCTTTATTCTAGCTTGTTATCGGAAGCCGTCGTCCGGCCTCCTCGGTCATCATGTGCTCGGCATGCCTCCGGGAGATGCATCATCCGGCCAAAGTGTTTTGTAGTTCTTACTACTCAGAACAATGTGAACGTCGTCATTAAAATTCTGCGTCCTTCTGTAATAAGCTCAGCGTTGGCCGTCAGTTAGCTACAGGGAGCGCCTAGACCATGGGAGCATACATCCAGCATGACAGTTACCAAGTCTTCTGGGCGCGTGTTTAGGTTTCCCATGTAGGAATCCTTAAGGCTTTTATAATCAGCCAGCCCCATAATGATACTGGTGATACAGAAATTGAAACGCTGGAATAGTAGCTTTTTAGGCAATTCCGGGTAAGTTTTGACCAGCAGCTTTTTAAACCGCTCAATAGATGGGCCTGCAAACTTATTAAGGATATGGTGGGTGTCGGAATCGGCATCAAACTCCATCCGCGCGATAAAGCGCACCGCGTCGTAGCCCCATTCTTCCTTCAGGATATTGAGGTAGGGGGTTACAAAAGCTTCCAGGATCTTCTTACCATCAACGGTGTCGGAAGTTTCAACCGCGACCAGAGCGCTTTCTCGTGACTCTTCAAACCAGTTCTGGATGAACTCAGCCAGCGACTCCAGCAAGCCCATCTTGCTACCGAAATGATAGTGCAGGGCCGAATGATTCTTGTGCCCCGCTTCCCGGTTGATCATCCGCAACGACACGGCATCGATACCGTTTTCCGCGAACAGCTTCAGCGCTGCTCGCAGCAGGGACTGTTTTCCTTGTTCGGCAATGGTTGCGTTGGGGGATAGTGTAAGCATAGCAGTGCCTTAAATTAAATCGGTCGACTTAGATGCTACTGGGCTATAGCTTAACCGTCAAGTTTGGCATGCCATAAAGGCGTAAATTCCTGGCGCCAAGGATAGCGTTATCGCCGAAAAACGCAAATAAGCGCGTAAACCCGGGTTAGCTATAGATAGTGATTCAGCCAAACAGCGGCCCTTCTGCGCAGCGCAGAAATATAAAAAACACCGCGATAAGCTTATTGACTCATATAAAGCTGAATGATTTAATCGCCGATATAGCTACGCTGGCTCAGGGTGTGTAAGAGCCTACCAGTGACTAAACGTAAACGGACGAAATCCAATGGCAGATGCGAAATCAAAAATAATCGATGGTAAGGCTGTAGCAGCTGAACTTCGGGAAACTGTTGCGCAAGAAGTCACGCGCTTGACTGAACATCACAATCTGGTTCCCGGCCTTGCCGTCGTGTTGGTTGGGGAAGACCCCGCAAGTCAGGTCTATGTGCGAAACAAGGTGCGGCAGACGGAAGCGGCTGGCATGAAAAGCTTTCACTTTGACCGTCCTCCCAGCATATCCCAGGACGAGTTGTTGGAGCTCATCGACACATTAAATGCTGATGAGCAGGTTCACGGCATACTGGTTCAGCTTCCGCTGCCCGCTCATATTGATGAAGGGGCCGTGATTGAGGCTATCTCTCCAGATAAGGATGTAGATGGGTTCCACGCCATCAACAGTGGTCGCCTGCTCAATGGCAATGCCAGGGCGCTGGTAGCCTGCACTCCACGAGGCTGTATCGATCTGGCGAAAAAGGCGCTTGGTAGCGATCTCTCGGGCAAGCATGCCGTCGTAGTTGGGCGTTCTAATATTGTCGGCAAACCTGTGTCGATTTTGTTGCTGCAGGAAAACTGTACGGTGACTATTGCCCATTCGCGAACACAAGACCTTGCCGCAGTGTGCCGTACCGCCGATATTTTGGTCGCCGCCGTAGGTCGCCCCGAATTTATTCAGGGTGATTGGATAAAGCCGGGCTGTACCGTGATTGACGTGGGCATCAACCGTATAGAGCGCGATGGCCAAAGCCGATTGGTTGGTGACGTAGATTTTGACGCGGCGATACAGCACGCGGCGGCCGTGACACCCGTGCCGGGCGGTGTCGGTCCAATGACGATTGCCTGCTTGTTACGTAATACCGTAATTGCCGCATGTAACATCAATGGTCTGCAAAGTCAGATAAAATAAATCCCTTTGTAAACAAAGTGTTAAGTAAACATTCATCCAGGGGGTGAGCGCTGTCAAGTGGTGGTGCTCATCATGGACGCAGTGCTACAAGCGCAAAGTAAGCCTTTTGACTTATGGGTAAGTCATGTGCTTTACTTGCGGTGGCATCCAGTCGTGGATCCTGGTGCTTAAAAGAGAGGAATCGAGCACATGTCCAATAGTAATTTGTCCGCAGAATACGTGTTTACGCTTAAATGCCCGGATCGACTGGGTGTGATGGCTCGTATTTCCGGTTTGCTCTACGACCAAGGCGCGTTCATCACCGAGGTGTCCCAGCATTCGGATCCCTACACCAATACTTTTTTCTCCCGGCTCGTGTTTGATGACCGCGTTCTGAAAGAGAATATTGCATCTCTGTCATCCAAAATTGATGATTTGGCAAAAGAATTTGAGATGGATTTTCGTTTACGCGAAACCAGCTATAAGCCCAAACTATTGCTGGCCGTTTCGAAGTTTGATCATTGCCTGAATGTCTTGCTAACCAAGTGGCGCTCGGGCGCCTTGCCGGTTGATATTGTTGGTGTTGTCTCCAACCACGAAGATTGCCGTGGTTTGGTTGAATGGTATGGCATTCCTTATCACCATTTGCCCATTACACCCGAGACAAAGCCGCAGCAGGAAGCGCAAATATTGGGCCTGATGGCCGAGTACGACGTCGATCTACTGGTGCTGGCTCGCTACATGCAAATTCTATCGGATGACATGTGTCGGCAACTTGAAGGGCGAGCGATCAATATTCATCACTCCTTCCTGCCCAGCTTCAAGGGTGCCAAGCCTTATCATCAGGCCCATGCACGCGGGGTAAAGGTGATCGGAGCCACTGCGCACTACGTAACCGCAGATCTGGACGAAGGCCCCATCATCGTTCAGGAGGTCAAGCCCGTGAATCACACCTTTAAAATCGAACACCTGGTGCATATGGGGCACGATATTGAAGCAGCCGCGCTTTCTCATGCGGTGCGATTACATTGTGAGGAGCGCGTCGTACTGAACGGCGACAAAACCGTCATCCTTTGATGGGGTGGCGACTGGCTCAAAAGGATTAAGATGAAAAAATACTCACTTCTGTCTTTGTTTACGAATGGCCTGAACGGACACAAGCGTTGGCCGCAAGCGTGGCGTGACGCAGAACCCAAGCGCAGCTATGACGTTGTGATTATCGGTGGCGGCGGGCACGGTCTGGCCACCGCTTACTATCTTGCGAAAAAACACGGTATCACCAACGTCGCGGTGCTGGAAAAAGGCTGGTTGGGTGGTGGTAATACGGGCCGTAATACCACCGTTATTCGCTCTAATTATTTCTACAAAGAAAGCACCAATTTCTTCGACCACTCGCTCAAACTTTACGAAAAGCTTTCCCTCGAATTTAACTACAACCTGCTGCTGAGTCAGGGCGGTATCACTACGCTAGCCCATAACCGTCACGATCTCGAAGTGCTCGAGCGTTGGGCAAACTCCATGCAGGTTCAGAATGTCGACTCTGAGATGCTGACGCCCGAGCAAATCAAAGAGCGTATGCCGCTTATCGATATTTCGCCTACCTCCCGCTATCCCATATGGGGCGGATTTGTGCAAAAGCGGGGCGGTGTCGCACGTCACGATGCGGTGGCCTGGGGCTATGCACGTGGAGCCGATGCCATGGGTGTCGATATCATTCAGAACTGCGAAGTAACCGGGATACTGCGCGAGGGTGACAGCGTTCGCGGGGTCGAGACCAAGTATGGCGTCATAAAGGCCGACAAAGTTGCCATGTGCGTCGCGGGTCATACGAGTGTGTTGGGTGCGATGGCCGGTCTGGAATTGCCGATTGTCAGTCAGCCCCTGCAGGCGATGGTCAGCGAGCCGGTTAAACCGTGTCTTGATGGTGTCGTCCTGTCACCGGCGGTACACGCCTATGTCAGCCAGTCAGACCGCGGCGAGATTCTGATCGGTGGTGGCGCGGATCGCTATCCGTCCTATTCGCAGCGAGGCACGTTGCCAGTTACCGAGGAAACACTGGCGGCTGCGGCGACCTTGTTCCCTGCTTTTGGCAGTTTGAAGTTGATGCGCCAATGGGCCGGCATCGTGGATATCTCACCGGATTCCAGCCCCATTATGGGTAAAACACCGGTCAATGGACTCTACATCAGTGGTGGTTGGGGAACCGGCGGCTTTAAGGCGATTCCAGCCGGTGGCGATTGCCTGGCTTACACCATTGCCAACGATAAACCCCACGATCTGATTGAACCTTTTGGTTTGGATCGGTTTGCACGCGGTGCCTTTATTGATGAAGGCGCGGCAGCCGGCGTAGCGCACTAGGAGAAAAACATGCACTTAATTTCTTGCCCGTGGTGCGGCGAACGCAGTGAAGACGAGTTTACCTGTGGTGGGCAATCGCATATTCAGCGGCCTGATCCGGACACCGTGACCGACGAAGAATGGTCGGCCTACATGTTTAACCGTATCAATCCGGCCGGTATTCATTTTGAAAGATGGCGCCACACGTTTGGTTGCCGGCAGTGGTTCAACATTGCCCGCCATACGGTAACGCACGAAATTTTCGCGATCTACAAAATGGGCGAACCTGCTCCTGTGATTGAAAACACACCGGCAGCGAAAACCGCAGGAGGTGCGCAATGAGTAAAGCATCCAAGCGGCTGAATACCGCGCATCAGGTCGATCTGAACACGCCCATCCGCTTTGTTATCGGTACTAAAGTGTATCAGGGCTACAAAGGCGACACCGTTGCCTCTGCGTTGTTGGCAAACGGTGAAAAAATTATCGGTCGCAGCTTTAAATTACACCGCCCGCGGGGCGTGATGACAGCGGGCTGCGAGGAGCCCAACGCACTGTTGCAAGTTGAGAGCGGGTTAGTAACCGAGCCGAATGTACGGGCGACCAGCACTCCTCTGTACGAGGGTTTTGTGGCGAATGGTCAAAATGCCTGGCCTAGCGTCAAGTTTGATCTCTTCGGCTTGATGAACCTGTTTCAAAAGATGCTGCCCGCTTCTTTCTATTACAAGGCACTGATGTGGCCGAGTTGGCATTTCTATGAAGGTCTCGTTCGTCGTCTGGCTGGTTTGGGCAAAGCGCCTCGCGAGGCTGATCCCTATCGCTACCACAAGCGGAATGCGCATTGCGATGTACTGGTCTGCGGTGGTGGCGCCTCGGGATTGATGTCGGCATTGGTTGCGGCAGAAAGTGGTTTGCGCGTGATGTTGATCGACGAGCAGGCAGTTTTTGGCGGGCGCCTGAACGGCGAAAGCCAACAGATTGACGGTAAGCCTGCCACCGAATGGATAAAAGCGACCGTCGCGAAGTTGGAGTCTTTCGACAATGTGACACTGCTGTCTAACACCACGGTTACAGCGTATTACGAGCAAAACTTCCTGACGGCTGCAGAGCGCATGACCTACGCTATGCCAGGACGCGAAGCGGCTGACAAAGTGCGCGAACGCCATTGGCGGATTCGGGCGCGTCGCGTGATATTAGCCACAGGCGCGATCGAGCGCCCGCTGGTCTTCCCGAATAATGACCGACCAGGCATCATGCTCGCCTCCGCTGTTCGCGAATATGCCAATCGCTATGGGGTTGCTGTAGGGCAGTCCATCGTTGTGCTGACGAATAATGACAGCGCCTATGAGAGCGCGCTGGATCTCTCGAAAGCAGGGGTAAACATAGCAGCGATTGTGGATACCCGTGTCAACGCGGAAGGAGCGCTGCAGCAGGCCGCGCGTGCACAGAATATTCCCCTGTATCTCGGTTACACCGTCGGGGCCGTTCACGGAGCCCGGGCTGTGAAAGGCGTTACGCTGGCGAAGCACCGTGGCAACGGCGAGATAGGGGCGCTGGAAAACCGTATCGCATGCGACGTGATTGCCATGTCTGGTGGCTGGACGCCAACGGTCCACCTGCATTCGCAAGCCGGTGGAAAACTTCGCTACGACGATACCCGCTTGTGTCTGGTTCCCGACAGTACGCCACAAGCCGTCCGTTCTGTTGGTGCAGCCAATGGCCAGTTTATGCTGGCTGACTGTCTGGAAAGTGGTGTCGATGCGGCGACTAAGGCCGTGGCTGAGCTGGCTGACAGCGAGCTGGCCGCTCCGAAATTGCCTAGTGTCGCTAAAGTTACCTATGCGCAGCCCGAAGCCTACTGGTATACCAAAGGCGCGCGCACGGATAAACAATGGGTCGATTTTCAATATGACGTCAAAGTGTCTGATCTGGAATTGGCCGCACGCGAAAATTTTGTCTCGGTTGAGCATGTAAAGCGCTACACCACCAATGGCATGAGTCTGGATCAGGGCAAAACCAGTAATGTGAATGCGCTTGCGGTGATGTCTGAGCTGTTGGGCAAGCCGATTCCTGAAGTGGGCACCACCAAGTTCAGACCGCCCTATCACCCCTCAACGCTGGGTGCCTACGGCGGCTTGAACGTGCGCGAACGCTACGCGCCGCGGCAACTGATGCCGGCCAACAGCTGGCATATTGCCAATAACGCGCAAATGGAAGATTTCGGTGGCTGGATGCGTCCGGCCTGTTACCCGGCCAAGGGTGAAACCGAAGCGCAGGCCATCAGCCGAGAAGTGCTCGCAGTACGAGAAAACGTTGGCCTGTTTGAAAGCTCACCGCTGGGCAAAATCGAGGTCTCTGGCCCAGATGCTGCGGCCTTTCTCAACAAGATCTATATCAACAACCTGAAAACACTCAAGGTAGGGCGGGCCCGTTATGGTCTGATTACCAATGA
>NZ_JBFJTH010000180.1:0-7182 GCF_041625495.1 Litorivivens sp.
AGTTCGAATCTCTCCGGGCGCGCCATTTCCCCCCGAACAGCCTGCCCACGCAGTGCAGCCGACAGCAAAGTCCTTTGCCAAAGTTTCAACACAACCAGTCAAAAAAACCGGATTGCAACAGTATCGCAACCCGGTTCCTGACATCAGGCTTCAGGCCTGCCTGAATTAACCGTCTTCCGGCGGTAGCACCTTCTCATCGTTAACCAACACAGCGGTGTCGTAATAGCTGTCTTCGCTGGTTGCCACGATCACGTCGAATTCCGCGCGACAGACTTCACCCGCCGCCAGACAGGTTCTCACGCTGGAGTGGTCTTCAGCCACGGTGTGCCGCTCAAAGAATGATGGGTTGCGGACTTCAGCAAGATCGCCCTCGCCGGGCGTGAAAGATTCACCACGGGTTTCCTGTCGAACGGTTACACCACCGTCGAAACGGTTGGGCTGGGCGTCACCATCATCGCTGGCCGATGCCAGCCCCGGCAGTGTCTGAGCGGGCGATGCGCCATCTTCAGAAGACGCCTGCACATCCTGCTGCTCGGCAACCGTACGCAGTGAGGCAAAATCGCCGCCCGCATTTGCGGCCATAAAGTCACCCGACAGTGCCGTGCCGAGCGCGCCTGCGCCGCCCCCGCTTGGGGATACACCCAGAGCTGGCTGCGCCATTGCCTGCACAGTCATCAGTGCTGAGAATGTGGCGCACGCTGTCATCGCAATCACGCCTGTTTTTCTCTGTGCCATGAATAAACCTCCTTTTGCACTAGTGGTTGTCAGGCAGTGGACTGCACCGCGATAGGGGTGTTCCTTCATTTGGTAATATCACACCTAACCAATTAAATTGACGGGAAAAACTGTGATTTTACGTGCCGGATGAGCGACAGTTTTCAAGGATCGTCGTCAATGCGCAACGCCACACCCCAGATCAACTTCTTAATTTTTATACACACCTGTTACCTTTTACTTCACTCTCAATGAGCCATCTTTTATGATGGCGCCCAAATAATGATCAGCGTCAACTTCTCACGGGGATCTCATGAAGCATCTGTCCACTCCGATGCGGCTGACTGCCGCCATCCTGTTACTCAGCAATGTGCTCAGCGGCTGCAACGACAGCAGCTCATCACGCAATGGGAGCCCACCACAGCCTCAGCAGCCAAATGTCGGCCAGCCCGGGACAGAACAGCCCGACGAATCTATCGGTCGCACATTCACTATCCAGCCGGGGGACGATGCTTCCACGACAATGGCGGTTGCCATGGTACAAGCAGCGCCCGGCGACACGATTGAATTTGGCTGCGGCTACTTTGAGTTGGCGCAAACGCTGCAGATCATCAACAACGAAGACATTACCATCAAGGGCTGCGGCAAAGACCAAACCGTGCTGTCCTTCAAAAACAACAACGCTCCTGAAGGCATCCTCGGCGTCAACGTGCACGGTTTGTGGATCGAAGACCTGACGGTACTGGACACTGGCGGCAATGGCATTGAACTGCGCGGGGTCAATCACGCCACGCTGAAGCGAGTGCGCACGCTCTGGTCATCAGGCGGCGGCCGTGAAAGCGATGACCCCATTACTGCCGACAATGCGTTTGAAAACAATGCCGCCCGGCTGCACGTAGCCTGTACCGATCCGGCAACACAGGACCCGACCGCTTTTGAAAATGGCCTCGGCGACACCACCTCGCCCGACTACACCGTAAGCCCCAAATCCGGTCGCTACGGCATCTATCCGGTTTCTTCGGAAAATATTCTGATAGAAGAGGCCGAATCGGTCGGCGCGTCTGACGCCGGCATTTATGTCGGCCAGACCAGCACCGCCATCATTCGCAACAGTCGCGCCGCCTTTAATGTATTTGGTTTTGAAATCGAAAATGTGCGCGGCGGCGAGTACGACAGCAACCTGGCCGAATGTAATACCGGCGGCTTTCTGGTGTACGACCTGGACGGCCTGCGCCAGTATGGCGACCGCACCCGCATGTTTAACAACATCTCCCGCAACAACAACACCTACAACTTCACCTCTGGCGGTTTTGTGGGTGACGTGCCTCCCGGCAGCGGCATGATCACGCTGGCCTACGACAATATCGAGGTTTTCGACAACGTATTCGAAAACAACAATACCGCGGGCATCATCCACGTAAGCTACGAGATCTTTCCGGAAGGCGCGGGTCGACCCAGCGAAAAGCGCATCGACTTCTACACCGAAGGTTTGCACATCTATCGCAATACGTTTCGCAACAACGGCAACAACCTGCCCACGCCCACCAGCAATGATCTTCAAGAACAGACCCTCGCACGCCTGCTGCCACCGCTGGTGGGCCTGAAAAATCAAGCGGCCTGTTTAAACCCGGCTAACGCCGCCACCTGTCTACGCAATGGCGGCTCCGGCTATCGCGGCGCTCACATTATCTGGGATGGATTGCTGGACGACCTCGACCCAAGCTGCCCTTACCCCAACGGCGTACCAGCCGATGAACGCGGAAAACCGTTGTACAACAACACCCACAAAGTGAGCTGCCGCTACAACGCCTATAAATTCAACGCCCAGAAAGAACGGATCGTGCCCGACTGGTTCGCGTCCTGTATTGCGAACAACAACCTGTTTGAAAACGGCAGCCTGACCTTTGCAAACTTTAAAGGCACCAAAGGCCTAGAAGCCGTGATTGCTGCAGCCACCGCTAAGGAACCTAAAGATCCGCAAACGGGCGAAGCGTTTTTCACTCATATACTCGGCGGACTTACGGCAACCGATCTTGAAAACTTTGCCTCTGATTTTGATATCTCGGCGCACAAATGCCCCGATGCGTATGGCAAAACACTGGAACCGCTGCCGCGCGTTGTGATTCCGCCGTTTGTGCCCAGCGGCAAGTTCGCACCGGCCCCGAGCGAAGCGGAAGTGAAATCCCTGTGTGAAAGCGGCGTCGCCGGTCAGGTAAACTTTGCTGCCGCCCTGCGCGTTAACTGCCCCACACTGGACCAGTACCACCTGTTTGCCGATGCGGAAGAACCGCGCAGCACACTCAACAGCAACGGCGTGCCCTTTGTACTCACCACCAAATTGTTCTCAGACTACACCGTGAAATACCGGGCGTTGTTTTTGCCGCCTGGCACATCAGCACAATACCGAGACTCTTCTGAAAGTGCGTCACAAAAAGGCTACAACATTACTTTTGATTTTCCGGTTGGCACCATATTGAGCAAGACTTTTGCCGCTGCCGACGAAACCGCCGACACCGAACGCCCCATCGAAACTCGTCTTATCATCAAACGTCAGCGTCCCGACGGTCAGGTGTACTGGGTAGGCCTGCCCTACCTCTGGCAAGAGGAAGACGGGCGAAAAGTGGCGCGCCTGAAGCTGGAAGGCAGCACCGAAGCCATCAGCTGGAATACCACCGACGTGGATTCCGGTGTTGTGCACAGCGGCAGCACCAACAACTATCTGGTGCCCAACGCCAATCAGTGCCTGAGCTGTCATGGCAGGGAAGAAGGCGAGCCCGGCGCGGTACCTATTGGCCTGAAAGCGCGCTTCCTTAACAAGCCATTCTATCCTGAGTCCGGTTTTGTATCTGAAACGCATCCGGTAGTCGGCAATAACCAGATCGCCTGGTGGTGCGCCAATGGCATTCTGAGCAACTGCCCAAGCAACTTGGGTGTCGACACACAAAGTCGGATTGCGACTAACCTCGAGCGCATTCCCGCGTTCAACAAGCCCGGTGATTCCGGTCACAGCGCCAACAGCGCCCAGGATATTGAAGCCCGCGCTCGCGCCTGGCTGGAGGTCAACTGCCAGCACTGTCACAACGTCAGCGGTTTTGCGTCCAACACCGGTTTTTACCTGAATGCACTACCGAGTCTTGCGACCTATGA
This sequence comes from Litorivivens sp., assembly GCF_041625495.1. Classification (GTDB taxonomy): domain Bacteria; phylum Pseudomonadota; class Gammaproteobacteria; order Pseudomonadales; family Spongiibacteraceae; genus Litorivivens. The sequence continues at coordinate 3,862 of NZ_JBFJTH010000180.1, forward strand.
AAATTATGGCATCTGCAAAAAGCCGACCGCCACAGGACAGGAAGGCAGTGGCGGCCGCACCTTCGATATTCACCCCACCAATGCACTGGATTCGATCGTCGCCTTCCGCATAGGCCCGGATGCAAAAAGCGCAGCCGCACGCATGCCGCCGCTGGGTCGCAGCGTGGTGGATGAAGAAGCCGCCGCCCTGATCAGCAACTGGATCAACAACGTGGTAGTAAAAGATAAATCGCGATATCACAACGCGGACGGGTGTGACGGACCGGATGAAACCGGTCTGCCATTTGCCGCAAACCCGTGAGTTACTGTCACTGTGGCAGCACAACCTCTTTTGAGCAATGCTGCCAACCGCTACTAAACGGCAAGGCCTTCGCACCGACTGCCGAGGCCTTGATGCGATCGCGTTACAGCGCTTTTGTCACGGGCGCCGTTGATTACTTACTGCAGACCAGCGCCAGCGAAAGCCACGAACCTGACGAGCGTGCCCTGCTGGAAAACAGCTGTAAAAACACGCGATGGCTGGCATTGCATGTGCTGGACACTGAGCATGGCAGTGAAATTGATGGCAAAGGCATTGTCGAGTTTGCTGCTTTTTTTCAGACCGGTGGCAGCCCCGAACAGTTACACGAACGCTCTGCGTTTGAAAAACGCGATGGGCAATGGATTTATGTGAGCGGGGAGTTTTTAGCGCCGCTGAGTTTCGGGCGTAACGATCCGTGCTGGTGTCGTAGTGGGAAAAAACATAAGAAATGTCACGGGCGCTCATAGATCTAGAGTCCAGCGAGGCCAGCTCCTACCGAGCGAATTCCGCGCAATGGTAGGAGCATGCCCTGCAGGCGAATAACGCCACGTTAGAACAAAATTTCCCGCACCTGATCGTAGCGCTCTGCAAAATGCGCAGTAACGCCCTTCCTTACATAATCCGGCAATTCCTCAAAATCCCGCCGGTTATCCTCTGGCAGAATCACTTTCTTAATACCGATACGTTTTGCCGCAATCACTTTTTCGCGGATGCCGCCCACCGGCAACACTTGCCCGGTTAATGTGAGTTCGCCGGTCATGGCGAATCCGCTTTTGGGGGCTTTGTTCAGCGCCAGCGACAGCAGCGCACTGGCCATGGTGATACCGGCGCTGGGGCCATCTTTGGGGGTTGCGCCTTCGGGTACGTGCAAATGTACGGTCGCCTCGTCAAAGAAAGCCGGATCGCCGCCAAAGGCTTTCAGATTGGCCATCACATAGCTGTAGGCTATGTCTGCCGACTCTTTCATCACATCACCGAGCTGACCGGAGAGTTTGAAGTTGCGGTTGAGGCTGTGCACCCGCGTGCATTCCACGCCCAGTGTGGCGCCGCCCATGGCGGTCCAGGCAAGGCCATTCACCACACCGATGCCCTGCTGAGGCTTTTCCTTTTTGAAGACTGGCTTGCCGAGAAAATCTTCTACCTCGTCTTTACCTACCTTCAATACCAGCGCCTCGTCTTCCAGCAATTGCACGGCGGCCTTGCGCACGATGCGGCCCAGTTGTTTTTCCAGGTTGCGCACGCCGGCTTCGCGGGCGTAGCCATCTATTACGTGACGCAGGGCAGCGGCGTTGATGCTGAGACGTTTCTTGTTAATGCCGTTGCGCTCCAGCAGCCGTGGCCACAGGTGCTTGCGGGCGATATCGAGCTTTTCTTCGGCCAGATAGCCCGCCAGACGGATGGTTTCCATCCGATCCAGCAGCGGGCCGGGAATGGTATCAAGCTGGTTGGCGGTACACACGAACAGCACTTTGGACAGATCAAAGCGCATATCCAGATAGTGATCGAGGAATTCCACGTTCTGCTCTGGGTCCAGCACCTCCAGAAGCGCCGATGCCGGGTCGCCGTGGTAGGAGGCGCCGACCTTGTCGATTTCGTCGAGCATGATCACCGGGTTGGCGGTCTCCACGTCTTTCAAGGCCTGCACCAGTTTGCCGGGCATGGCGCCTATATAGGTGCGGCGGTGACCCTTGATCTCGGCTTCATCGCGCATACCGCCTAAACTAAAGCGATAGAACTTGCGGCCCAGGGCCTCGGCGATGGAGCGCCCAATGGAGGTTTTACCCACGCCGGGCGGGCCTACCAGCAAAATGATGGACCCGGCCACCGTGCCCTTGAACTTGCCCACGGCGAGAAATTCGGTAATGCGGTCTTTAACGTCATCCAGCCCCTGATGGTGCAGATTGAGCACCTTGCGTGCACGCTTCAAATCCAGCTTGTCTTCGGAGTAGACGCCCCAAGGCAGCGCGGTGGCCCAATCGAGGTAATTTCGGGTAACCCCGTATTCCGGTGAGCCGGTTTCCAGCACTTCCAGTTTGTGCAGTTCGTCATCAATCTTCTTGCGGGCGGCCTCTGGCACCTGTTTGCCTTCCAGTCGCTCGCGGAATTCCTCAACATCAGCGGTGCGATCATCTTTGGAGATACCCAGCTCTTTTTGAATAACCTTGAGCTGCTCCTTAAGGAAGAACTCACGCTGGTTCTTATTGATCTTTTCGTTAACCTGCTCGCTAATTTTCCCTTGTAATTCAGCCACTTCACGTTCTTTTTTCAGTAGCAGAAGCACTTTTTCCATGCGCCGCAGCAGCGGCAAGGTATCCATGATGTCCTGCAGGTCGTCACCGTTGGCACTGGTAATAGCAGCGGCAAAGTCCACCAGCAGTGAGGGCTCGTTGGGGCTGAAGCGCGACAGATACTGTTTAAGCTCTTCGCTGTAGAGGGGGTTGATGGCCAGCAGCTCTTTGATGGCGCGGATAACCGCCATGGCGTAGGCCTTCACCTCATCGGTGTCGCGCTCGCCGATATTGTCCGGATAGTCCACCTCTACAATATAGGGGGGTTTGCGGCTGATCCAGCGGCGTATACGAAAGCGTTTGAGGCCCTGCACCACAATCTGGGCCGTGTCTTTTTCCTGGTGGGCGTGATGCACACGCACCGCACAGCCAATCGAAGGGGCGGAATCGGGGTCTATTTCCTGAGCATTATCCTCGCCGCAGTAGAGCAGCCCCATCACATGGTTCTGCTTTTCTCCCACCCGCTTCAGGGTGTCCTCCCAGAGCTTCATCTCGAGCAGAATCGGCTGCACCTGGGCGGGGAAGAAGGGGCGCTTGGGCACCGGCAGGAGATAAAGCACCGAAGGCAGCACGGAATCGGGGATTACCAGCCCGGTATCGCCGTGGTTGACCATTTCCCCATCCAGCACATTGTCGTTATCACTTCTGTCTGCCATGTCCATCCTCAACTTCGTTCAAGGCCAGAATGCCTATATGGGGCTGATCTGGAAAAGCTCAAGCCCCTCGGCATCC
>NZ_JBFJTH010000181.1:0-7082 GCF_041625495.1 Litorivivens sp.
ACACCAGAAGTAAATGCCGTATCGACACTGTTGATGCTAGTGACGCTGATTCTGATCACCGCCCTGTCTCGCTTCTCCCCGCAATCCCTCCGGAGCTGAACTATGAACAAACTGTTTGCTGGTGTTGTGTTGAGTGTATTGTCACTGGGCCTGTCACAGGCTCACGCGGATAAGACGCTGAATCTATTTAACTGGAACGACTATATCGCCGAAGAGACTGTCACTCGCTTTGAAAAGCAGTGCAAATGCAAAGTGGTGCAGGACTATTTCTCTTCCACGGAAGAAATGATGGCCAAACTCCTGGCCGGTGGCGGCGACTACGACGTAGTTGTGCCCACTCAAAATGCCGTCGAAGCGCTGATCAAACAGGGCTTTCTGATGCCGCTGGATAAAACCAAACTGCCAAACACTAAAAATGTGTCAGCCGGTTTCTTACAGCGTAGCTACGACCCAGACAATCAGTTCTCCATGCCTTATGCATTCACCACAACCCTGATTGGCTTTAACGAGAATAAACTGAAAGAGCTTGGCATTGATCCGGCCGACTGGCGCGTGATTTTTGACCCGGAAGTACTGGCAAAAATTAAAGGCAAAGTCACCGTGATGGATGACTCTGAAGAACTGTTCGCTGCTGCCATGAAATACCTGGGTTATTCGGTAAATGACACCGATGAGAAACACCTTAAAGAAGCTCAAGCAGTTATTCTCAAGGCAAAACCTTATTGGGCTGCGTTTAATTCCTCAAGCTATATCAAGGAACTGACGGTCGGTAACATTTGGGTAGCACACGGCTATTCCAGCGACATGTTTCAGGCGCGCAGTGATGCCCGAGAAGCCGGCCGCCCGTTTTCCATCGGCTTTGTATTACCCAAACAGGGTGCTGTGCTGGCATTGGACAACATGGTCATTCCAAAAAAGGCGCGTAGCCCGGAATTGGCCCACCAATTTGTCAATTTTATGATGGCACCGGAAAATGCAGCTGAATTGACCAACATCGTGGGCACTGGCAACCCTAATGCTGCGGCAAAAAGCTTGATCGAGCCCGAGATTCTTGCAATCAACGCGATTTTCCCCAGCAACGAGCAGCTCAAAACGCTGGAAACCATTACTGCCCGCAACACCAAAGAACGGCGTATGACCAGTCGTCTCTGGACAGAGATCAAAGTCCGCTAGCGTCAGACGTAAAATATTTACATCGAGCTTGTGAATATCGCACACCGTAAACGTGTGCGTTTTCGCAATTTTCTGCTGAGGCCATTTTTACTGCGGCATATTACCGCTATAGCGTTTGAGATCGCTCTCCGGTACGCCTACCGTTGCTGACAACGGAAACTTAAGGAGGAGAACGACTCATGAAACTCAGCAAAACTATTCTGACGACAGCCGGCGTTACCCTGTTTTCCAGCGCAGCCTTTGCGATCGACTGCAATGAGCCGCAAATGCCTAACGTGCCTGATGGTGATAGCGCCACCCAGTCACAGATGGATCAGGCCAAAGCTGAATTAAAGGATTTCACCCAGGAGAGCCAGGATTATCTGGGTTGCTTACAGGATAAAGCCGCCTATGCCACCGCCGATGAGCGCGCGGCGATCGAGGACATGTATGAAGACATGCTCGACAAGATTGACGACACCACCGAAGACATGAAAGACGCCGCCGATGACTTTCAAGACGAGGTCGCAGACAACATGGCGGAAGCGGATGCAGCAACACAGGATGAGCAAGATGCCATCGCCAACATGTACAGCGATATGGTGGACAACCTGAAAACCGCGTCCAACGAAGTTGAGCAAGCCTGGAACAACTTCAAATCGGAAATGGAAGAAGCCGAGTAACACCTCACTTATAGCGCGGGCCTGGCCCGCGCCATTCCTGCTACACCTCACCAGGTCTCGAAGTCACCAGAGCCTGCGTTCCCATACGGCCGGGTTTGCGCTATGGTGCCCCGGAATTTACTGAAGAAATTATGCGATGGACCCGATAACACAGGGCACTTTTGGTGCGCTATGGGCGCAAGCCGGCGGACGCGGCAAGCGAAAGGTAGCCGCTGTTGCGGGCGCGTTAGCAGGCATGGCGCCAGATCTTGATGTTCTGATTCGCTCTAGTGAAGACGCTTTGCTCGCGCTCGACTTCCATCGACATTTCACCCACGCCATACCGTTTGCACCGGTGGGCGGTGGCATTGTCGCGCTGCTGCTGTACCCCCTGCTGAAACGACATATAGGGTTTGCACAACTGTATATTGTGTGTCTGCTAGGCTACCTCTCTCATGGCATACTCGACACGTTCACGTCCTATGGCACGTCACTCGGCTGGCCACTGACCGATCACCGGGCAGCACTGAATTGGATCAGCGTCATTGATCCACTGTTTACGTTGCCACTAATCGCACTGCTTCTGACCGGCCTTAAGCGCCCCCGATTTATAGCAGCAGCCGCACTGTGGGCACTTGCCTATCTCAGCCTCGGCGGCTGGCAACACCAACGTGCCGAGCAGACGCTGCTGCAGTGGGCAGAGCGCACCGGGTTGCCCGTCGAGCGCCATATCACTAAACCCTCGTTTGCCAACCTGCTGCTGTGGCGAGGTCTGGTGGACAGCGGCGGCACCTTCCACAACGTCGCCATTTACCTGCCCCCGGGGTCAGCACGACTTACCCCTGGTGCTCAGGTCGCGCAGATCACAGCAGACGACATCGCCCCATCGGGCACTACCTTGCACCGCGATGTAGAGCGCTTCGCACATTTTTCCGATGACTGGCTGTTCCGCTACAAATTCGCAGAATCGCCAGACGACTGGTTTCTGGGCGATTTCCGCTATGCGATGGATCCAGCCAGTGCACGACCATTGTGGGGCATTCGCTTTGAGCCAGACCAGCGCGACAGCGGCGTAGCGTTTGAACGCCTGCCGACCGCCGACAGGGCGGAACGAGAGCGCTACTGGCAGCGGCTGCAAGGCAAAAGCCCACCACCTTAATTGCGAACAATTCTCATTAAGCATACAATGCTCTGATTCTCGTGCCTTTGGAGTTCGCGCCTCATGCCCGCGCCCCGCTTTTCTACCATCAAATACCTCACTGCCGCCTTTATGCTGAGTGTGGCCGGCCTGGTACAGGCAGAGTCCATCAATCAAACCTATATCACACTGGCATCCGCGGTGTATGAGGATTCCCTGATTGCGGCGCGCCAGCTGCAAACGAGCGTAGAGCAGCTGCTCGCGACACCCTCGGAGAAAACCCTCGGCGAGGCCCGCACCGCCTGGCGCAAGGCCCGCGTGCCCTACCAGCAAAGCGAGACTTTCCGCTTTGCCAATCCGGAGATAGATGATTGGGAAGGCGGGCTCAACGCCTGGCCGCTGGATGAAGGATTGATCGATTACGTCGCCAGCGACTACTTCCATGAAATGGGCAATATTGGCGCGCAGCTCAATATCATTGCCAACCCGGTTATCCACATCGGCGGCCAGGAAATCGACGCCACCAAGCTGACACCTGAACTGATTCGCTCCTTTCATACCTTTGCGGGCTCTGAAGCCAATGTCGCGTCTGGCTATCACGCCATTGAATTTCTGCTGTGGGGACAAGATCTCAATGGCACCGGCCCCGGCGCCGGACAGCGCCCCTACACCGACTACGCAACCGGAAAGGACTGCAGTAACGGTCACTGCGACCGCCGTCGCGCCTATCTGAAAGCGGTAACCGAGCTGCTGGTCAGTGACCTGGAAGACATGGTAAGCCGCTGGCAGTCCGGCGGATCCCTGCATAAGCGCTACAGCGAGATGACGGAAGAGGACGTTATCAACAGCATCATCTTCAGCATTGGCTCATTGTCGCTGGGTGAGCTGGCCGGCGAGCGGATGAAAGTAGCACTGGAAGCGAGCTCCACTGAAGACGAGCACGACTGCTTTAGTGACAATACCCACTATTCCCACTACTACAATGCGCTGGGCATGCAGAACCTGTATCTGGGGCAGTACCAGCGCATTAACGGCGATCGCGTTGGCGGTCCATCGCTGGCGGAGCTGGCAAGCACCATTGCGCCTAAAGCCGCAGAAGGACTGCGTAAGGCGATGACCCAGAGCGTTGCCAAAACCCATGCACTGGTAGACGCCGCAGAGCGGCGCAAGCCACTTATGAAGTTTGACCAGATGATCGCAGAGGGCAATCTCGCCGGGCGAATTCTGGTTACCGAAGCTATTGAGGCGCTGGTGTATCAGACGGAAGCACTCGAGGCTCTTGCCGAAGCGATGGGCGTCGACAGTTCCGGTGCGGCGTTTTAAGTCCGTTTTTTGCCTGGGGCTGGCCGCGTCGCTCAGCGCCTGCCAGCCGGCGATGCCACCAGCAAACCTGGGGGGGGAGCTTTCCACCCCCGCCACCCGGCTATCGGTATCAACCGCGCTGAGCCCAGCCGAACGACTCGAACACAGTGTCGGCGCGTCTTTGTTTACCAAACCCTGGGTTATCGCCCCCAGCACCACCCGCGACCGGGATGGTCTCGGGCCACTGTTTAACGCCCACAGCTGTAGCAGTTGCCATCAGCACAACGGCCGCGGTGAACTACCCGCCCGCTCCACCGACCAGATCGGTGGCCTGATTTTTCGACTCCAAGATTCAACGAATTCTCAGCTTCAGACCCGCGCCCTGCCCGGCTTTAGTGCAGAAGGTCGTGTCGCGCTGACCTTTCGCGAACACCCGCACAGTTACCCCGATGGCGAGCAACACAATCTGCGCGCCCTCGTTTTCCAGGCCGAGCCGCCACAGCCGCTGTCACCCCGGTTAGCACCACCACTGGTAGGTATGGGTCTGATTGACGCCATCGCCGCGAGCGACATCGCCGCAGGGGCCGACCCGCTCGATAGCGACAACGACGGCATCAGTGGCCGCGTCGCCAACACCCCCAATGGGCCGGGACGCTTCGGCTGGAAGGCGGAAAGCCCTTCTCTGGAGCATCAGGTTGCACGCGCCTTTGTTGAAGACATGGGCATTACTTCCCACCTTTTCCCGGTGGAACCCGGCTGCCCAGCCCTGGGCTGCTCCGCCATCAGCGGCGGTGAACCCGAAATCAGCACCAAGCACTTGAGGCAGGTGGTCGCATTCCTAAGCGCTTTGGGCATACCGCAGGCAAGATTGGAACGCCAACACCACCAGGGCTGGAAGCTGTTCAATGAAGCGGGCTGTGCGGCTTGCCATCGACCCCAATGGCAAACCAGATCGCACACCAATTCACGGCTATCACAGCAGACCATTTATCCTTTCAGCGATTTTCTGCTCCATGATATGGGGTCGGCCCTGGCTGATCCGAGCGGCTCAGCAGACGCCGCCGAGTGGCGCACAGCCCCCTTGTGGGCACTGGATGACGGCCCGTGGCTGCACGACGGTCGCGCCCGCACACTCGAGGAAGCCATTCTCTGGCACGGGGGCGAAGCACAACGCAGCCAGCAAATGTTTCGAGCATTTACCAGCGGCGAAAGGCAGGCACTGGTAGAATTCCTGCGCGCGCTTTAAGGACACATCATGCAACGCTTTAGTAACGTTATCATTGTAGTTTTGCTCACAACCCTCATCAGTGCCTGCGGCAAATCACCGGAGCAGGCGGCACTGGATGATACCGGCGCATTGGCCATTCTCCCGTTGCACGAACGCTTTCTCGGGGAAAGCCTGAACCTGAGCCAACAGGCCCAGCAGTTTTGTGCTCAACAGCAGCGCGACGGTAAAGACCTGGCAGCCATGCGCGGCAAGTGGATAGCCGCAATGAATGCCTGGGAAGGCATACAGAACATTCAGTTCGGCCCTATCACTGAAAATAATCAGGCCTGGAAGGTGCAGTTCTGGCCGGACAGAAAGAACCTGATCGCCCGCAAAACCGAACAGTTTGTGCGGCGCGACGATGCCATCACGCTGCCCGCACTGCAAGACGCCAGTGTGGTAATTCAGGGTTTATCCGCAATGGAATACCTGCTTTACGACAAACCCTCCGAGTCCTTGGTAAGCGGTGTCCCAGGTCACTACTGCGAGCACCTCAGTGCAGCAGCAATGAACCTCCACCAGGTTGGAGAAACCCTTTATCAGGGTTGGCATCCAAACGGACAGAACTACCTTGCTCACTGGGCGCAGCCGGGCGAAAACAATCTCGATTTCCCTGATACCAAGGCGTCTATCGCCGCTGTTATAGAAACGTTAGTTTACGGATTGGAGCGCGTAAAACGCGACAAACTGGAGCGCCCACTGGGCTTGGCTGACGGCGGCCAGGCCAATCCCTATCTGCTTGAATGGTGGCGCAGCCGCCAGTCGCGCGAAGCCATATTGATCAACTTGCACAGTCTACAACTGCTCTACAGCGCGGGCGACGGAAAGGGCCTGGCGAACCTATTGGCCAAGCGCGGAGCAGCTGAGCTCGCTGAAAAAATTAGCGCCGACTTCGATCACGCCATCAGCGCAACCGCAGCCATTGAAGGCAACTTTTTCGAGGGCCATGCCGAGCCGGCGGCACAGCAATCAATTCACGAGTTGCACCAAGTGCTCGGCGGCTTACTCGCCGCACTAAAACGCGAAGTGCCCGCTGCACTTGAAATTACCCTGGGGTTTAACGCAAACGATGGCGATTGATCTCACCCGCCGCACCCTACTCGGCTTCGCCGGTGGCGCCCTGGCAAGCGCCGTGCTCCCTGCTCAAGCATCGACAGGAGAGCGAATTTACTCTGCTGCAACCGATCACCAGGGCCGACACTTTCTGTGCTGCTGGGCGCAGGGTGAGTTGCGCTTTCAAGTGCCCAGCCCCGGCCGTGGCCACGATGTAATACTGCATCGGACGTCAAATAGTGTTGTCTTTTTCGCCCGCCGCCCAGGCCGCTGGATGCTGGTGCTGGACGCTAACAGCGGCGCAGTAAAAGCGCAGATTAAAGCCGCCACTGGACGGCACTTCTACGGCCACGGCACCTTCGTCAGCAATGGCCGCTATCTACTGACCGCCGAGAACGACTATGCCAATGGCGGCGTCGGCATCATCGGGATTTATGACACCCTCGATAACTTCAAAAGACTCGACCAGATGCACAGCGGCGGCGTCGGTCCTCACCAGCTGGTCACG
>NZ_JBFJTH010000182.1:0-6977 GCF_041625495.1 Litorivivens sp.
CGAACTGATTGCCAGCATGGATGAAGAGCTCACAGTACGCGGTGTCGGCTTTGATGACATTGATGAGGAATTTCTGCTGCATGAGGTGGGCCACTATCTCACCAATATTCAGGAAGACTTTATGCCGCTGGGGCTGCATGTTTTTGGTCGCGCCTGGTCGGAGTCAGCGCTGGACACCATGCTTACCTCCATGGTCGGTGAGCAGGTGCTTGATCAAAAAACGCGACAGCAATGGCGCATTGATCTGGCGCGCTCGCCGGCTGCGGAGATGCAAGCATTGCTCAACGCCCTGAACGGTCGCTATGTCTTGCCCGGCAAGGGCAACGATCCCATTCGCACGCCGGAAGCCCTGCCCACCGGACGCAATTTCTACGCCCTGGATGGCAGCCTGCTGCCGACGCGGGTGGGCTATGCCGTCGGCAGTGAGCTGGCGGTGCAGGCGCTTGGCGATCATCAGCAACAGCTCGACCAGTCCGCCACCGGTGGGAGCAACAAGCAGGGCGTTATTTTGTGGGCGTCGGACACGGTGCGGGATGAAGGGGCGATGATTGCATTTGGCCTGCGACTGCTGGGTGTCAAGCCGGTATGGAACAGCCGTGGCATTCTCAAGTCACTGGAGCGTATTCCACTGGGAGAATACCAACCTCGACGGCTGGATGTGGTGTTCAATACCTCAGGCCTGTTTCGCGACCTTTACGGCGAGCATCTGGTATTGCTCGACAAGGCCACGCTGATGGCTCTGGATGCCAGCGCCGATCTGATTGTGGACAGTTATCCGCTGCTGAGCCCGTTGCTTGAGGCTGCTCTGGCGCCGCTGGACAGTGAGCGACGCGGCGGACGGGACGATCTGGCGTTCAACCAGGTAGCGGCTAACTGGGTAGAAGAGGCGCGACAGCTATTACGCAATACGCCCGACGGTGACCCGAATGCGCTGGGACGTCAGGCCAGCTTAAGGGTGTTCGGTATTGCGCCCGGTGCCTACGGCGCGGGGATTAACCGTTTGGCGGAGCGCTCGTCGGCCTGGCAAGATGCCTCGCAATTGAGCGACGTGTTCATAAAGCGGATGGGGCATGTCTACGGGGCGGATCTGGCGGGCGAATCGGCTCAGGCCCTGTATCGGCAGCAACTGGCGGGGATTTCCCAAACCTGGCTAGGACGTGCCAGCAACCTCTACGGTCTGATGGATAATAATGACGCCTTCGATTATCTGGGCGGACTCAATCTCGCCGTAGAAAATGTCAGCGGGCGGCGGCCAAGCAGCGCGGTGATCAATCACTCGAGACCGGAACAGGCGACTATCGAATCGCTGGAAACCGCCTTGTTGACGGAATTGCGGGGCCGCTTTCTGAACCCCCAGTGGATTGAGCCGTTGGTCGACGAAGGCTATGCCGGCGCGCGCACGATGGGCAGCGAGTTTTTTGAATACCTCTGGGGATGGCAGGTTACCAGCCCGGATATTATTCGCGATCCGGTGTGGAAAGCGGTTAAAGCGGTCTACATGGACGACAGCCATAACCTCGGCCTCGACGACTTCCTCAGTGAAGGCCACAACCAGCCAGTGCAGACCAATATGTTGGCGATCATGCTGGTCGCAATTGATAAGGGCTATTGGCAGGCAGACGAGGCAACCCAGCGGCAACTGGCCGCCCAGCTGACCGCCAATATTCTCAGCAGCGGTTTGCCCGGCAGTGGCCATACGCACCCCAACCATCCGGTGTTCGAGCGGGTAAAAGCCCTGCTACCTGACGATCAGGCTACTGCGCTGCAACAGGTTCTCGATGCCAGTCGGATCGACGCTGTTGAAGCGCGCGAGGGGGCAGCGCGTATTGCAGAACTGAGCGCGCCAGAAGCTCCTACGCAATCAGCGGCCGACGGCGACGCGACCGGGATACCGCACGCGCTATGGGCAATTCCGTTCGCCATTCTTACATTGCTCGGTGCCGGGTTCTGGCGCGGACGGCGTACGCGCTGACTAATATCTGAATAGAGGGAAAGCCATGTTTTCAGGAACCACCTTTTATTTGCTCCATCAGATTACGACGCTGCTGCTGGAACCTGTTGTCTGGGCGCTACTGATTTTCCTGGCTTTGGCGCTGTACGAATGCGGGCTGGCGATTGGCGAAAAGGCCGGGGGAATTCGTCGCCTCAAACAGCAGGGGCGCAAGGTGCTCATGCGCGCAGGCAAGCGCCGCATCGAGCGGGCAGATTTTATTACCCGCCTGTCGCCCATGCTTGGTCTGATGGGAACCCTGATCCCGCTCGGGCCCGGACTGTCAGCGCTGGGTGAGGGCGATTTCGCGATTCTTACCACGGCCATGATCGCAGCCTTTGATACCACGGTGGTCGGGCTGCTCGCCGGTATGATTGGCTTTGTACTCGGACGTTTGCGTCGCCGTTGGTATGACGCGGCACTGGAGTCGCTGGTGCTGCGCGGAGATAAACCACATGGATAAGTGGCGCCGCTCCGCCTTTCTCGACCACGACGAAGACCCCTTGGGGCCGCTGGCCAACCTGGTGGATATCGTTCTGGTATTTGCCTGTGGCTTGATCGCGGCACTGGTGGCCTTGAGTCCTGACCTGCAGCGTCATTTTGCGACCAAGCCTGACACTCTCGAACTGGAACTCGGCCGGGAATTACCCAGCGTGCCGCCTGGTGTGCAGCGGCAGCTGCAAGGCGGGGAGGGCTATGAATCACTGGGCCGGGTCTATCGCGACCCCGCCACGGGAAAACTGATTCTTATCGACGACTGAAAGCAGGTTTTGGTTTGTAAATCCGAGCGTTTTGAGGTCAGTGTGACTCTCGCGGCGCTTAAGGTGTTCGCCGTATAGTGCTGTCGCCCGCCACAATGTCGATCGTTGCGCTGCCTTTGTCCACGGCCTGCCTAACGCCCTCTACTTCTACCAGCGTTCCCGGCATCAGTTGGGTCAGGGTAATCGTGGCGGCGGTATCACTGCTGACCTTTATCTCCCAGTCCTTGTGCGTTGCCAATCCGGCATCGGCCATATCGATAATCGCCGTAGCCACATTCTGCAGGGTGAGCGACATCAAACCGTTGGCTGCGGGTGTCTCGCCCAACTGCCAGGCTTGAAACTCATGGGTGTGCGGTCCGGTTTGCTGAATACGTGCACTGGTGTTCTGATCCGGTCGAAACTGGGGATTGCTGCCGTCGGGCACGGCGGCAGGACTGATCAGGCCACTTATTGTTGGATAAGGCAGTGCGCCTGAGATTGCATGCACGCGAGCGGCGCGTGGAGGGATGGTCTGGCCACTGAAGGTGTTGCTGAAGGTGCAGTCGAGACCACTCTGGCTGGGGCTGGGTGAATAGCCCTGAACCGGAGCCTCAGGGTCAGCCACTGTCAGGCCACTGATCCACCAGGCGCCGTCTGCACCGAGACCGAATTTCGGATGTTGGTCATTTCCGGTAAAACGGTAGATGATTTCTCCCGGCGTGCTGGCGTTGTGTGTAGGTGCACTATCGCCGCGGTCGCTAGTACCGATTAGCCAGTCAGTGGCTGCGGCAAAGGCCGGGTACTGGCCATCTTTGAGTACCCAGGCTACGTGATCTTCGGCAAGATAGTGATCGAAAGTATAGCGGTAGCCTAAATCGCGCATACGATTGGCGGTATCGCGTTGTTGTGTGATGGGGATCAGTTGGTCCAAGCTACCTGCGGCGTGGTAGTAACCATTCCATTTCAGGTTTTCCAGTTGTATTTCGCCAAAGCAGCCCGGTACATTCCCATTCTGATCGGCAATGCCGGGCTCGTCTGATTGAGCGCCGGCGAGAATCACGCCTGCTGCAAACACATCGGGATACTTGATCATCAGACGCTGAGAGCCGAGTGCCCCCATGGAAAAGCCAGAGGTAAAAGTGCGAGTGGGGTCTAGTTCGTAATGACTGGCGACGTGACGCCAGGCTTCCCAGAGATCGACGCCAGAGGCAAATTCATAGAAGCCGCTGACACCGCGACCGAGTACCGTCAGGCAGAAAGACTGGCGCAGATCGTTACAGGTTTCGCGCAGAAAGTTGGGCATGGTGGCGGCGTACTGCATATGATTCTGCGTAAAACTGTGCAGCACAAGAGTCATTTTTTCCGCAACAGGCTGAGCGTGGTCGTAGCCGTCCGGAACCCATAGTGAATAGGGCTGAAGCTTGTCGTAGTATCCGGCATACAACGTGATGTCGTCGCTGCTCTGTGCGGTCTGGTGAATGGTGGCGTCCTGCCCGGTGTATATACCGCCGCGTCCGAACTGCTCCGGGCCCAGGGAAGAAACATACCAGCGCACGGAAAATCCGTGGCGGGGGGCTTCGGTTTCATTGTCACCCAGTTTTTGCGGGTTCAGCTCCAGGGCAAACTCGCTGATATCGCCTTGGGCAAGGGCTTGCGCCTGACTGTTGCTCATCCAGAAATTATTCGCCAGAGGTTCATCGGCGTAATCTCGAAAACCCAGGTTGTACACCGGTGGTGTAAACGGTGTACCGCCAAGTCGGCTCATGTCGGTAAAGAAGCCGCCCGCGCCATTGTGTAGCCCGGCCAGGGCGTAGACCGTAAAAGAGTCAGTGGGTAGGGAAAGTTCACTATTCGGTACTTGGCCAACAAAGGTGTTGCTGCCTTCATCGATCACCGTGTCGCCAATGCGCCGGCTCGTGGAGCCGTCACTGAGATAAACACCCTCGCTCGATATGAGTATCAACTGGTCAACACCAGCCGTGCGAATATTGGGAATCACCCCCCAGCCCTGAGAGAATTGGCCAGCGGTTCCGGTACTGCTGTCGTTGTCTATGTCCAGTGCAAAAGCAATGATGGGTGCAGTGGTATCGGCAAGCGTCACCCAATCTACCCGCCAGTACGTGTGAGTAGCCGTTTTGCCAACCGCCAGCGCAAAAATATCCGCGCCATTGCCCTGAAAAGGATCTTTGCTGGCATCGTAGTCCGCTTGGCTCATGTCAGGTCCTGGGAAATTAGCGGCGTCCAGTGCTACGCGTGGATAAGTCAGGCTGCCAGCGTTCGGTGTTTGCACGTTGTGCGGGGGTGGCGGGCCAGCGAAGGCTCCGTAGGCATCGTAGATAAAATCGGTCCAATAGTAGGCCCCACCTACGTAGCGGCCCGTGCCGGATGTCTGGTTTATTCCATCGGCGAAAGGCCAGATGCCGATATCGGGAATGGGTCTTGGGTCTAGCGCGCGTTTAGCGGCGTCGGGGACGCCTGAGGGCAATTTCGCAAGAATAGGGTCAGTCGGTGTGATGTCTTCCTCTTCACCCTCATGTTCTTGGTCATCCTCGTCTTTCTGCTGCCCATTGTTGTCACCCTGATTCGGGATATTTGCATTGGGCGGGGGCAGGGCTGTGGAGCCTGAATCGGATTTACAGGCCGATAGCACGATACTGGTTAACAACAGAGCAAAAAGGAAACGCCACATAAGACCACCGATTATTATCGCTTTGCACTGAGCTTATCACCGGCAGGCGCAAGCGCAACTGCTGGGTGTGGCATTAGAGTGGAATGTCAGCCTACCTGCCCGTCTGTGCCGGGCAGTGACCTAGTGGGTAAGTTCCGGGCGCCCCCGGAAATGTTCCAGTGCTTCGGGATTTGCCAGTGCATCGGTGTTCTTCACTGGTTCGCCGTGAACCACATTTCGCACGGCCAGCTCCACGATTTTGCCACTTATCGTGCGCGGAATATCAGCCACCTGCAGCACCTTGGCCGGTACGTGCCGTGGGGTAGTATTCTGGCGGATGGTGGCTTTAATGGTTTGTACCAGCTCTTCGTCCAGCGAGATGCCCTCTCGCAAGACCACAAAGAGCACAACGCGGACGTCATCTTCCCAGCTCTGGCCGATGACAATGCTATCCAGCACGGCATCAACCTTTTCTACCTGACGATAGATCTCTGCCGTGCCAATGCGTACACCGCCGGGATTCAATACCGCGTCGCTGCGACCATGAATAACCATGCCATGCTGAGGCGTGATTTCGCCATAGTCGCCGTGGGCCCAGATGTTGGTGAATTGAGCGAAATAGGCCTTGTGAAAACGCGAGCCGTCTTCATCGTTCCAGAACCCGATCGGACAGCAAGGGAACGGCCGGGTGCAGACCAGCTCGCCTTTTTCGCCAGTCACTGGCTGGCTGTCGTCATTCCAAATTTCCACTGCCATGCCCAGGCCAATGCACTGGATCTGACCTTTGTAGACAGGCAGGGTCGGGTTGCCGAGAACAAAGCAGGAAATGATATCGGTGCCACCACTGATGGATGATAGGCATACGTCTTGTTTGAAATCGCGGTATACGTAGTCAAAGCTTTCATGGCTCAGGGGAGAACCGGTCGAAAGGATGGTTTTCAGCGATGCCAGTTGGTAATCCTGGCTGGGTTTATGCCCCGCCTTTTCCAATGCGGCGATAAATTTAGCGCTAGTGCCAAATACGGTGATGCCTTCCCGGTCGATGGCGTCCAGCAACAGCCGGCCGCGTTTGGCAAATGGAGAACCGTCGAACAGGACTAACGTACATTCGCTGGCCAACCCACTAACCAGCCAGTTCCACATCATCCAGCCACAGGTGGTGAAGTAGAACAACACATCGTCTGGACCGATATCCGTGTGCAGTTGGTGCTCTTTCAGATGCTGCAATAGCGTGCCACCAGCAGAGTGGACAATGCATTTGGGCGTGCCGGTGGTACCGGAAGAGTACATTATGTACAGCGGGTGATCGAAGGGCAGTGCGGCAAAGTGCAGTGGTGCCGCTGCCGGGTTCAGTGCATCTGAAAAATGTATGGCTTTTACAATGCTGGTCAGATCAGTACGCGCGCAGGTTACCGAAGTGACAATTACCGACTCGACGGAACCGATGGCGTCGGCGATTGATTTAACCCGATCCAGTGTGTTGATGGTTTTGCCGTTGTAAAAATAGCCGTCTACAGCAAACAGTACCTTGGGTTGAATCTGGTCGAAACGATCCATCACGCCCTGAAAACCGAAGTCC
>NZ_JBFJTH010000183.1:0-6942 GCF_041625495.1 Litorivivens sp.
CTCGTCCTCGCCGGTGCCGTGTTCTGTGGCGCTGTGCTCTGCGGCGCAGGGGTGATGCTTTGGGGTTGCCCTCGAAGGGGGGTATTTGGTGTTGATGTCGCTGCTGGTGTTGTCTGAGAAGAAACCGCGGGTTTTGACGACGGCGCGTAGGTCTGGGGTAGTGGAGCACCAGGGCGGGCTGGGGATGCTTTGAGTAATTGATTCAGCAGGTTCAACAGCAGCGATTTTGTATCTTGTGCGGGAGCTGCGCTGCCGCGCGCCAACGAAGCCTCGAGAAAAACGCCACTGTTGCGCAGCGCCTGAGCTAACTTATCAGGTTGCACAACATCATTGCGGGTGGGTGTTGCCGCCAGCAGCCTTGCCGCCCACTGCTGTACCGAGGGGGGCAAACCAGCGGCCGGTCGCGCTGCTTGTGGCAAGTTCTGATACAGCTGTGTCAGTGACTGCGCAACCGCGGTTTTTGCCAGTAAAGCCTGGGCTATACGGCTTTCCGTGGGCGACAGTACCTGTGTAGTCAGACGCCCTTGAGTATCTACGTTCAATACCTTCAACACTTGGCGGCTACCGACCGGCAGCGGCCGTTCACTGGTGGCCTGCAAGGTATCCTTGCCAACCTGAAGGCTGTAATTGTTGCGATTGTGCTGCCGAGCTACCAGCACGTCAAGAATTGCCCCCACTTTCACCACAGGAATGGTGCGCCGCACGTCAACGGCTGCCGGAGGGTTCTGATGTGCTGTCGGCACGTACAGCGATTTGTCGATATTCATGCAAAAGCTATATCACAAGGGCTCTCACAAGATATCGGCCGATGCAGCTAAAGCTTGAGTTAGCGAATCATGGCGGCAGACTTAATCTGGGCCCATACGGGCATGCCGGGCTGTAACCCCAGCTGGGCTACCGAACGTCGCGTCACGCGGGCCAGCAGGGAAGAGGAGCCAACAGTAAGCCGGATAAGGGCCATTGCCTCGTCCTCATCGTCAATAATGTCGGTGACAGTCGTTGCCAAGCGATTGAGAATACTGGTGTTGTCGTCAACCGAGAGAGCCAGGCTGATGTCCCTCGCCAGTACCCGCACCCGAACCGATCGACCAATCGCGTCGCCACCGTCGCGGAGCCATAGTTCACCGCCGTCAAAGACTACTCGTTTGAGGCGCCAGCGGGTATCGCGCTCAACCACTGTTCCCAGCAGAATAACACCAGTTTCATCGCCGATATGAAGCGGCAGGTCGGTGCGCGCAAATACACGTTTAACCTCACCCTGTGCGCTAACACTTCCCTGATGTAGCACCACTACGTGATCTGCCAAACGAGCAACCTCATCTATTGCGTGACTCACGTAGAAAATCGGGATATCGAATTGGGTGTGAATATTCTCCAGGTAAGGCAGGATTTCCTGCTTTCGGGCCTGATCAAGCGAAGCCAGCGGTTCGTCCATCAATAGTAACTGGGGAGATCGCAACAGTGCCCGGGCAATGGCTACGCGCTGGCGTTCACCCCCGGAGAGCTTGTCCGGGAAGCGCGCCAACAGCCCACCAATACCGAGTATGTCTATGACACGGGTGAACAAAGCCGGGTCAGCGGCTTTACTGCTGCGTTTGATTGCATAGTCGAGATTACGCTGGGCACTGAGATGGGGGAAGAGACTGGCCTCCTGAAACACGTACCCAATATCACGACGATGTGCGGGCTGCGCCTGCCAATTCTGCCCGTTCACATTCAACTGTGCGAGGTCAGGCTCTTCCAGCCCGGCAATGCAGCGCAGCAGGGTGGTTTTACCACTCCCGGAATGGCCGAAGAATGCGGTGACGCCCTTACTCGGCACAGACAGATCGACATCCAGCGTAAACCCTTCGTCGCGCGCGCTAAAACGCTTGCAATAGCGAAGCTGAATACTCATATGCCCACCTTGTATCCGGAGCCCGGATGCCGCCGCTGGAAGGCATATAGCGCCAGTAAGGTAAAAAAGGCAAAGCCAATCATGACCGCAGCCAGTGCATGGGCTTGTGGGTATTGTAGCGCTTCAACATGATCGTAAATTTGCACTGACACCAGCCTGGTTTCACCGGGAATACTACCGCCAATCATTAAGACCACCCCGAACTCGCCGACCGTGTGAGCAAAGCCCAAAATTGCCGCCGTAATAAAACCCGGGCGCGATAGGGGCAATACCACACTGAAAAAGCGATCCCTGGGGCCGGCACCCAAGGTGGCTGCCACTTCAATGGGGCGACGACCGATGGCTTCCATGGTGTTTTGTAACGGCTGCACCACAAAAGGCATGGAATAGATCACCGAGGCGACAACAAGGCCTGTAAAGGAAAAGGGCAGGGTGCCCAAACCAAGCGACTGAGTGAAAGCGCCGATAGGGCCCTGTGGGCCCATCGCGAGTAATAAGTAGAAACCAAGTACTGTCGGGGGCAATACGAGGGGCATCGCAATAATAGTAGCGACCGGTCCTTTCAGCCAGGACCGCGTGCACGCCAGCCACCAGGCAATTGGCGTTCCGATAATCAACAATATCAGGGTAACCGTGGTGGCTAGCTGTAAAGTCAGCCAGAGGGTTTGCAGGTCTGTATCAGTCAGAAACGGCATCAGTTATCTGGCACCTCGTAGCCCCAGAATTGGATGATCTCACGCGCCGGTGGCGTTTGAATATAGGCGAGGAAACCCCGTGCCGCAGGATTATTCTGAGCCGTTTTCAGTAGCACCACATCCTGCCGAATCGGAGTGTACCAATCCTTGGGTGGCAGCCAGTAAAAGCCATTTCCTGACTTTACTTGGGAATAGCTGACAAAACCAAAAGCGACGTTGCCGCTGTAGGCAAACTGGTAACTCTGCGCCACATTTTCACCGAGCACCCACTGCGCGCGCGTGTGATCAAGGCCCAGATGCTGCAACACCTGTTTTGCAGCCATCCCGTAAGGCGCAAATTTAGGGTTCGCCAGCGCCACTTTCTGCGTCGGGTTTTGGGCCAAGCTCTGTAATGTGGTTGCCGTGGGCGCCGCAAAACGTGACCATAGCGCCAGTGTGCCGTGAGCGTATGTAGATCGCGTACCACTTGCCGTTAACTGCATCTGCTCCAATGCCAGAGGCTTGTCCTGATCAGCGGAAAAAAACAGATGGTAGGGGGCACCCTGGCGGATCTGGGCAAAAAACTTGCCGGAAGAGGCCGACGATATTAGCAACTGATGGCCGGATTGGGCTTCATACGCCGCAGCCAGAGCATTCATTGGCGCGGCAAAATTTGACGCGACGGCCACGCGCACGGTGTCTGCGGCTGCGTGGGAACCCCAACACAACAGGGCCGCTAAAATATACTGGTATTTAGGCATTCCCAAAGGCGCGGCTACACGCTTATCATGTGAAAAAACAAACACCTATGATGCAGCATCTGCCACCCTACAACAAGGCAGCCCTTAACCAGATTGTGCTGCGCGTTAAAAGGATCAACCCTATGTCCAGACATGGCCTTACGGCCCTCGGCTTCAGCTTGGCCCTTGGCATGACCTCTTCCGGCAGCCATGCCATCGAAGTGGTTGGCAAGCAACTGGAGTTTTACGGTGTTATGCATGTGTCGCTGGATTATCTGGATTCAGATGTCAGCCGAGCCGTAGCCAAACAAAACGGGAACGACGCACTGACTGATGGAGAGTTGAGTGTGTCCAGCAATATTTCACGAGTTGGCATCCGTGGCGAACAGATGCTGTCACCAGAGTTGACGGTTTTGTATCAATTGGAACAAACCATTAACCTGGATGGCAGCAATGGCGATTCACTGACATCCCGCAACAGTTTTCTCGGTATTCGTGGCCGCTATGGTGAGCTGTTAGCCGGTCGCTATGACACTCTCTTTAAATTGGTCGGCACCCAGTACAGCCTGCTCAACGACACAATAGCCGATCGGGGTGCGATTATTGGCGCCGCCAGTGGCGTCGGGAATCTACTTGATCGGCGCGCTGAAAACATGCTGATGTGGCGTGACGAACGCGACACGAACTCAGGTCGCTGGTTATGGGCGCTGCAATATTCTGCGGATTCACAGCGTTCAGCAGGCAGCGCTGACAATAACGATCGTAAATTACTCGGTGGCAGTCTGACATGGCAGGGCGATTCACAATCTGCGACGCTTGCCCACGATCACTACACCGAACTGGCTGGCGGTACGATAGACGCGACCCGACTGGGGCTGCAGCATCGCGAGGGCCGTCTAACGGCTAACCTGATCCTGGAACGTGTGCGACACGATCTGGATGTCGGTGGCCATGGTCTTCTGGATCGCAATGCGGTCGCGGTCAACGTGGGTTGGAAACAGGGTGGTTTTAACTGGATCGTGCAAGTGATGGAAGCCGCAGATTTTGCGGGTGTTTCAGATTCGGGCGCGTTGAAACTGTCGTTCGGCTTAGAAAAAATGCTTGCACCATCACTGAAAAGCTACGTGGTCTATACCCAAACCGACAATGATCGAAATGCAGCCTATCAGGGTGTGGACGGAACCCACGGTGATGAATTGGCTACGACGCCTGGCAATGACCCCAGCGCGCTGTCTGCTGGTTTGCGCTTTGCTTTCTGATGATTACCTCGCCCGCCATGACAGCAGCTATCGAATTACCACTACTGAGGTTCATTCCTTTTCGGCGGCGGGATATTGTCGCAATGTGCCTGGACGAGGGCGCTTTGACGCCCGCGCAACTCGACGAATTTAAACGCACCGCAGCAACCATTGAAGCGCATTTTCAGCAGGAATTTCATCAGATCAAGCAGGCCTTGAAAGATGCCTACACGACGGTAGATCCCGACGTGGATACCCGCCGTAGTGGCGTAGAAGCTGTTGACGACGATCAACTGGCGGCGTTGCTGGAACAGGTGCTGATACGCGGCAACTATGAGCGCGTCACCGAAACTGAACTTAACCGTGCGTTTGAATCTGCTTCTCTGTTCAACATCCGTCTGTACGTCAATTTGGAAGACTTTGACGAAGTGTTGTTGTACACACGCGGTGTCAGTGAACGCTCCGAACGCATTAATGGCCCACTGGGATTTTTCTCACGTACCGTCAATTTCCGAAATTTTGATCGTGTTGTGCTCTTTATCCGATTTAAGGAAACCATAGACGAGCAGAGCACGCTTGGTGGCTGCAGGCCAGGCGCGACGATGCTCAAGTTGTTCAAGGATGTGCCAGAAGCCGATTTGGAAATGCTGTTTCCAAACACCCGCATTGGCATGCGGATTCGGGACAAATTGCTAATCGGCATTCCAGCGCTAGTGAGCGGCGGGGTGGTGTTGTCGACAAAACTGGGCGCAACACTGCTTTTGCTCGGATCGCTACTGGGTTTCTGGTTGGGCTGGAAACAGGAGCCAGTAACCCTGGATCGTAATTCAATCCTTGCACTTTTGGCTGGCTTAGGCGCCTTGGGCGGCTATTTGTGGAAGCAATTTTCCAGTTTTCGCAACCGCAAACTACGATTTACCCAGACACTGACCCGAAACCTCTATTTCAAGCTTCTCGACAATAATGCCGGGGTCATCTACCGAATACTGGACGATGCGGAAGAATCCGAGTGCAAAGAAAGCTTGCTGGCGTACTACTTTCTACTGGCTGAAGGGCAGGCAATGAGCGCTCAACAACTAGACGAGAAAATTGAACACTGGTTCGCGGATAAATGGCAATGTCGTCTCGATTTTGAGATCGATGATGCTCTGGGCAAGCTGGAGAAACTTGGGCTGGCGCACAAAACCCGTGATGAGCGGTGGCAGATTTAAGGAGAACATCCCCCAAAACCCTGACAAATCGTCGTGAACGTAGAATCCAGGCTGACCCCAACACCGGTGAGCGCAACCAGCATCGCCACAGAGATCAACCCCAGTAGCAAGCCGTACTCGATGCCGCTGGCTCCCCGCTCTTTAAGCCTGGGTTTAACAGTCATGAGATCACTGACTCAATGAACCAAAAGCATCAGTGTGGCTTTCAACGCCACAGGCGTAAATAGGTACTTGTCGCGGTCTCAAAGTGTGGTGTGGAGTGCTGGTTCGACATATCAGTAGTATGATCGTAATTGAGCCCGATGGAGTGCCGTATGTTAAGCAACGCAAAGCAGAAGCTTCTCGACAAATCCAAGAACCTAATTCGTCAGCGGGCTATACGCAGCGTACGCGCCAATTTGTCAGAACAGGGCATTGAATTTGAGTCCCTGCACAAAGATGACCTTGAAGCCCTGATAGCCGAGGCTGAAAAAGACGAACGCCACAAATTACTGACCAGAAGCTTGGTCGGCATCATTGCTGCTTTAACCATCGGGCACGTCTAATGCTGCAATTTTTGGTTAGAAGCGCACTTTTCCTCACTGTCTGGCGATGGTTGAAGCCTCGCTTACGCGGCATGCTGATCGCGCTGATCGCAATTGGCCTGGCAGCACTGGTATCGTCGGAGTTGCGAGCGTTTGGCGCAGAAACAGATCGACCACATCTTATCGATGCTGCGTTTTACGGCAAGTGGCTGGTCTGGCTGGCAGCTGCATTAGGGTATTACTTTTTCGTCGAGCGCCGTGTTACCGGCAAGCAGGATACGCCGAAGACTACATCAGGCGCTATGAGAGACAGTGCTAGCCAGAGTGACCGGCTGGACGAATTTGCCGATGGAAGAACACCCGTACGTTCTAAAGCCGAACAAATCATAGAGCGCGCCAAGAAAGAGAACGCCGTAGCGACGACGCGAGCGGAGACCAAACAGAAGAGGACTTCCTAGGACTTAGCGCTTAACCAAAACAGCATGATACTTTATTTAACATAATATACATTATGCGAATCAACAACAATTGGTTTTGCCCAGACTGGGGAAGCCACCATCAGCGACTGGAGTCGCTCAGTGAAGATTCCCTCTTTTTGGACACACTGCCAGTACGCCTGATTTCAATTGCCTAACCAATCACTCTACGCTCAGCTGGC
>NZ_JBFJTH010000184.1:0-6871 GCF_041625495.1 Litorivivens sp.
ATCGTGCCCTTACCGTAGACCTCACAGCATTTCAGATTCCCTGGGACAATATGCAGGTGCAGACCGTCTGGAACGGTACTTTCCCCGCTATCAACAATATCGGTTCGGCAGAGGTGCGCGGTGCTGAGCTGGGATTTAAAACCCTGCTGCCCTGGAACTTCACTCTGATGATTAACGCGACCTACGCGGTGTCAAAAACCGAAGAGTCGTTTGACTCCTCGGAGGGCTTTATCGAGAAGGGTACGATTCTGCCCCTGGCACCACGCTGGACGGGGTCCACCGTATTGAGCTGGAACGATCAATGGGGGAATTTCGCGCTCAACGGGTCGCTGGGAGCGTCCTACCAGGGAGACAGCAAAAATAACTTCGGCAATACCTTGCCGATCGATGCGCTGACAACCTATAGCGCCTCTTTTGGCATCATTGGGGTGAAGTGGCGATACGCGCCCACGCTGAATTTTTCTATCACGAATTTAACCAACGAGCGCGCGATGCTGGCGGGCGTGGTGAGTCGTGATGAAACCGCCAATAGCGATATTTATGTGCCGGCGCAACCCAGAACAATCTCAATCAGTGCAGGTATCAGTTTCTAACAATAAGCTTTTTGAAATTTTCAGTTCCAGTCTGATTCCAAGCGGCTGAAACGCCGCTTGGCAGGAGCACCTTTAACTGGCTTGAATTTTGCTGGCAAACCTTGCGCATAAATTAAGCTTATGGGCTCATTGTGGGCAGGCCAAATCATATTTGAGGTACCTCCTGTGAAATCCAGCGTAGTAACAAGCAGTATTCGTGTAGTTTCCATAGCGCTATTGGCCGCTACTACAAGCTTCTCGGTGTTGGCGGATAGCTCGGCAAGCGGCGGTGAAGAAGACGCTCCGTCAGGCAAGCGTGTTATCGAAGAAGTATTCGTCAGTGCGACAAAGCGCACTAAATCAGTGCGCGACATCCCGATCAGCATTGATGCCTTTACCGGCGATGACCTCACCGAGATTGGCGCCACTGGCCTGGAAGATATTGTCAAATACTCGCCGGGCGTTGTGATGTCTGGAGGTAATGTGACTATCCGTGGACTGTCCAACGCGGGTGGTCTGTATACCCGCACCGTTGGCCGTTTTTACGACGGTGTCTCCCTGATTAATCCGTCCGTCCAAGGCGTGCAGCCGCATTTTGATCCTTACGATATCGCCAGTGTCGAGATACTCAAAGGTCCGCAAGGCACGCTGTTTGGTGGCTCGGCTCTGACAGGGGCAATTCGTTACGTGCCGCAATTGCCCGACTTTGAGCGCGGACTGAGTGCCTCGGTCAGCTATGGCCATAGCGTCATGGAACACAGTGACGACAGCGGCGAAGCGGTTCGCGCCATGCTGAATATTCCGGTGTTTGACAATCTCGGTTTGAGAATTGTCTCAGTCGATACGGAAACACCGGGATACGTGGACGATACCTTCTCCGGAAAAAAGGATATCAATAGTACCCGGACAGACTTACAACGCGCGCTGGCGCTCTGGCAACCCATCGAACCCTTGTCGGTGCAACTGTCCTGGCTGGAATTTGGCATGGCATGGGACGGCAACGGTTTCGTGAGTGGCTCATCGGATAAATACGACTACACGCGCAGCACCCAGCGCCAGCCCGAGACCGGTGAAGCCGATGTCGAAATCTACGGTATCAAATTGAGCTGGGCAGTCGGAGACCGTTTCGACATTGTGCTGGACAGCAACATGCTCAAGAAAACCCAGAGTTTGCGGCAGGGCCTTGAAACCTATTTGGGGCTGGAAGATACCGGTGCGCGGGCGCCCGTGACCAATGACTTCTGGACCGAACAGCCCTCACATGAGCTGCGTCTGGTGTCCAATGAGCTCAGTGGTGGCATGTGGCTGTTCCGTGACTGGGAGTATACGGTCGGCCTGTTCTATATGGAGTCTGACCAATTCCTGACCGGACCGATTCGCGCGAGTTACCCTCTGGTGGGGAATGTGCCGGTGATTCCCGGTGCGCTCGGGCTGAAAGATCCTACGGCAGGTACCAACACCAAGATCGGTGCGCTGGCAGAAGAAAAAGCCCTGTTTTTTGATTTGACGCGCAGCTTCTTCGGCAAGCTGGAAGTTAATCTGGGGGGGCGCTACTTTGAACAGATTACCGATGGCGAGATCCACTCCAGCCAGGAAGTGGAAAACCCCCTCGGTGGCGAGGGTGTGGAAACCGACCCCAATGGTGATGCACCCAGCATCGCCAAAGTAACCGAGGAAAAAGGCTTCAATCCCAAGGTCGCACTCACCTGGAATTTTACGGATGAGGTGTCGGTCATTGCCAGTGTGGCGGACGGATTTCGTTTTGGAGGGGTCAACACCATTACTGAATCTACTCACGCGATTAGCGGGCAGCCTTACTTTTTTGAGTCTGACTCGATTCGCAATTATGAGATTGGATTCCGCAGCCGTTGGTTTGATCGGCGCTTAACTTTGGATGCGGCGGCCTTCTATATTCCCTGGGACAATATGCAGGTGCAGACCAACTGGAACGGTACTTTTCAGGCGGTGGATAACGTCGGCGGTGCTTTGGTACGTGGTGCGGAGATTGCCGTCAACGCGATCCTACCCTGGAATCTTAATCTGACTGCCAATGCCGCGCATATCGAATCCAAGACAACTGAGCCTTTTGAATCCGATGCGGAAGGTGAAGTGCTAGAGGGTACTACGCTGCCCAATGCGCCGCGTTGGACCGGTTCTGTCATTCTGTCGCATTTCACCCAGTTGGGCAGTTGGACACTGGCCAGCAACCTTAACTATGCCTATCAGGACGAGAGTAAAAATGATTTCTCTAACTCGGTACCCCTGAAAGCGTTCGGTACCTGGGGCTTGTCATTCAACCTGTCTCAGCCTTTGTGGCGACTGGCGCCGACCTTCCGCCTGACGGCGAATAACCTGCTGGATGAAAAGGCTTCATTGGGCGGTTTCACAACACCGACGTCAACGCTGGTGATACCCATCAGACCGCGCCATCTTGAACTGACAACCGAGCTGAAGTTTTAAAGGAGGCGCGATGAAGTTGATTCCGAAAAGTAAAGTAGGAAAGGGAGTAGCCACGTTATTGGTGCTCGTCCTGGTTGGCGGCCTCTACGGCGCCCACTACCTGCGCGACCTGATTCTTACTGGCGGCCTCAACAAGTCGGATCGCCCCGAGCGTGATGGTGTGGCTGCAGTGGCACCCTCGACCATGGTGGTTGGCACCACCGGTGGTCAGGCGCAGGTGATTGGTGCGGATATTCTGAAAAAAGGTGGCAATGCCATCGATGCCGCACTCGCCACCGCCATGGGGCAGATCACCCTCGCGGCGGGTTCCTGGGTTTCCTTCGCAGGTATCAATACCATCGTTTACTACGAGGCCAAAACCGGCAAGGTCTATAACCTCAATACCGCCTTCAGCACGGTCAAGGGCGAGAGCGACTATGAGGGCGTGCCCGGCTTTGATATGACCGCGCTGGCCATGCGCGATCCGGACAAGGACGGTCACTACAACGGCCGTACCGTGCTGGTACCAGGCTTTATGCGCGGTGTCGAGGCAGCGCATCAGCGCTTTGGCAAGTTGCCAATGGCCGAGGTGTTTCAACCGGTAATTGATCTGGCCGAAGAAGGCTTTGAAGTGAATGAAGGCTTGGACGGCATCTTGGCTTACCGTAAAAAAATTCTCTCCAAATTCCCGGAAACCAAAAAGCACTTCGTTAAAGAAGACGGCGAGTTTTATAAAAAAGGTGATACCTTCAAGCAACCCGCACTGGCCGACACCTTGCGCAATGTCGTCAAACATGGCGCGGACTATATGTACACCGGCCCCTGGGGTCAGAAAATGGTGGCCGCGGTACAGGCCACCGGTGGTCGTATCACACTGGACGATATGGCCAGTTACAAGGCCGAGTGGGTGGAACCGCTGAAAACCACTCACAACGGTTATGAGGTCTACAGCCACGGCCTGCCCGCCTATGGCGGTGTGAACCTGCTGGAAGCCCTGAACCTGATTGAAGCGGCGAACCTGAAAAACAAACCCCATTACAGCGAGTCGCCAGAATCCTTTTTCTGGCTGTCGCATATTCTGCGCGCCTGGACGGCATCGCGTAAATTGGGTTTTAGTAGTGAGGGCAATGCCGATACCAGTGCGGATTTCTCGCTGGCGCGTATCGAGAAGTCCCACGCCAAGCAGCTTTGGCAGCATATCCAGGACAATCGCGGTTACGAGCCCATGCAGGTTAGCCTGGCACCGCGCCACTCGGATGGCGTGGTCGTCATCGATGCGGAAGGTAATATGGCGGCCATGCTACACACTATTAACACAGTTTCCTTCGGTGAGGGTGGGCTGGTAATTGACGGCGTGTCTATTCCCGATGCGTTGACTAACCAGCTTGATGTGGCGCGGGCGACGGAACCCGGCACACGCCTGCCCGACCCCGGTGCGCCGACCATTGTGCTCAAAGACGGCAAGCCCTTTGCTGCCTTCTCAACCATAGGTGCCGGTCTGCACCCGCGTCTGGCCAGTGTGATGATGAATGTGCTGGATTTTGGCATGACGCCGGGCGAGGCACTCAACCAGCCGGCCTTGGGCTTCACCATGAATTTCGACGGCGTGCTGGGCAAGCTTTGGGGCAGCTACCAGACCGTGACAGCAGGCAAGTTCAGCCCGGAATTCGAACAGGCGGTATCTGCTATGGGGCTGGATATCGTCTACAACCGCAGTTACAGCGGCTATGTGGTGGGCGCCATGATCGACCCCGAAACCGGCGAGCGACATGGAGGTACCATCGAACAATATGGTGGTCGGCCAGTAGGATATTAGTCGTTAGACGCTCCCGCAGCCCTTTGTAACAATTGGTAATGATGTAGGTATTTCGGGCGTTGGGCGCAGGTCGTTATCATTCAATAGGCAGTGGCTTAGTGGTGGTGTTAACCGGCTAGTAGTGGGGGTAGTTGTCCGATAACAAACGGTTGCGTAAAGCATGAGCCATTTGACTTACATCGCCGGCAGGTGTATTAATGGCATTACATCGGATTAAGTCAATTGGCGCACAATGCGAAAAGCACAGTGACCCACAACAAATTGACCATAGATCTTTACAACTTAGCCCTCAGGGTGTTTGGAGAAGTTATGTTATCACGTATCACAAAAGTGGCTGCCTGTGCTCTGGCCCTTTCGCCATTAACCGGTTTTGCTCAAGAGACTGATCGCACCTGGTATCTGAATGTGTCCCTCAATAGTTTCGGTCTGGACGACACGTCTACAGAAGAATCTCGTGTCGTTGAATCGTGCTCACTGGGCGTTACCGGTTGTAGCAGTAGCACAGAAACGACGAAATACGACACATCTTTTGACAGTGATAACACTCTTTCTCTGATCGGCGGTTACTATGCGGAAACGGTTCGCGTTGAACTGGAATACACGCAAGTCGACAGTGACCTCGATACCAACAGCGCCTCGGAAGAGACCCTGGAGTTGAATCTGCTGATGGTCAATGTCTGGAAAGATTTTGACCTCTACGGCTTCAAACCCTATGCGGGAGGCAGTTTCGGCCTTGGATTTGCTGAGCAGGGTGATACCGATGACGAGTTTGTTCTGGCACGCCTGGGATTCGGCTTGAACTTTGATTTGATTGATCGCGCAAGGCTGGATATTGGCTACCGCCTGATGTATGCCGAACCGGATATGGTTATGGAAGGCAGTAACCGAGAGATTGTTCGCGATCTTCGCGGTGGCAGCTTTGTGATCGGTCTTGGTTACGCGTTCTGATGTCAGTGCTTTTGGTTGCGTTACGCATGGCCAGAATATGACATCCTCCTGTACTCTACGGATCGATGATGCGATCTATAGCTGTTTGAGACAGCACCGCAACGGTGAAGCGCTTGGCTTTGGCACCATGATGATGCCTGTTATGTACAAGGCGACTTATGCGGATGGTGCTTGGCAAGAACGACACGTGCTGCCTTATCGGCCCATAGAGCTCGATCCGGCCGCGAAAGTGCTGCATTACTCTCAGGAGATTTTTGAGGGTATGAAGGCTTACTCCCGTGGCAGCGGTGCACCAGTGCTTTTTCGGCCATTGGATAATGCCCGACGTATGAATGCGTCGGCAGCCAGATTGTCCATGCCGATGATTCCTGAACAAATCTTTATGGAAGGCGTTGAGGTGATTGCCGGCCTGAGCAAGCCCCATATCCCCAAGGGAGAGGGGTGCTCGCTTTATATTCGTCCCTTTATGATTGGTACTGAGGCGTCACTGCAGCTGGGTGCATCACGCAGCTGTGATTTTTATGTCATCGCCTCACCATCACAAACCTATCACTCGGGCGCCATGCGCGTCATGATTGAGCGCAGGGAATGTCGCGCTGCGTTGGGTGGCACAGGAGCTGTGAAAGTTGGCGGTAATTACGCGGCTGCACTATCCTCGGCAGCCCGCGCGGCACGTAATGACTTTGACCAGTCACTCTGGCTCGACCCCGAGCAACAGTTCTATATTGAAGAACTCTCCGGGATGAATGTGTTTGCTGTTATGGACGGTGTGCTGCATACACCGGAACTCAATGGTTCGATATTGCCGGGCATTACCCGCGACTCGATCATACAGTTAGCTCGCCATCGCGGTTATAGCGTTATCGAGCGGCGTATGGCGATAAAGGAATTGATTGAAAAGATACAGGGCGGTAATTGCTCGGAATTGTTTGCCTGCGGAACAGCAGCCATTATAACGCCAGTGTCTCTGCTGGGTGATGATCGTGGTCTTGCGCTGGAGTTACCCGTAGAGACGCCTGTCGCAGATGAGCTGGGAGCTGCACTGACGGCTTTGCAATACGGCACAGAAAAAGACGTATTTGGCTGGGTGCATCCC
>NZ_JBFJTH010000185.1:0-6763 GCF_041625495.1 Litorivivens sp.
ACCGTGCCATCGGGGCAAATCACCACCGGCATGATGGTACGGCCAATCTGAGGCAGTGTCTGGTGCTGGTAGGCATCGGCCCAAATCCCCTGTTCTTCAAAAGGGATGGCCTGCTTGCGCAGGTAGCTGCGTGCCTTCCCCGTATAAAGGGAGCTTGGAATACCGAAGAGTTGGAATGGCTTGGTCATGGACGGTGAATTTTGATGTAGGGGTATTGACTTATGTTCGAGATGTGCACAATATAATTCAATGAATTAATTAATGCAATGAATTATTTCGACTATGACAAGCAAGTTTATCTGGGGTACCGGCCTCGCCATCTGGTTGCTGTTTACATTTTGGTACACCAATACCGGTGGGCCGTTGACCGCTGCGGAGGTTGAGCACTACCTGCAGCTGATGGCGGAAACTGATGGCGTAGAAGCCGATGTCGAGCAGATCCGGGGTTTCCTCGAAGGCGACAAAGGCGGGCAGTTCATCATGGTCAATATTGTCGATCTCAATGAAAACCCGCCGACCATTGGTGGTGTAGAGCCTGGTGCAAGCGCCGATGATCTGATGGCGCGCTATATGGAATTCATGTTTCCAGCAATGCTCCGTCGCGCATGCCATCCTGCATTCTACGGGCCTGCCATCGGGCCAGTAGTGGACTTGGTGGGCTTGCCCGGCGCCCATGAATGGGATCAGGCGGTATTGATGCGATACCGCAGTGTGCGCGACATGCTGGAAATCGTGACCAATCCGGAGTTTGCCGGTCGGCATGATTACAAAATCGCGGCGCTGGACAAGACCGTGGCATTTCCCGTGTCCCCATTGCTGTACTACTCGGATTTGCGCTTTGTGCTCGGGCTGTTGCTACTCACCCTGTGTGCATTGATCAATCTGCTGATATCCGGAAAACGCAATAACCCCAAAAATTTGTCAGGAATAAATATATGAACCGACGAATACAAAAGCGCTTTTTCAAAATCACAATGCTGTGCTTTACACCGTTTATGGTGGTTAACGCCATTGCCCAGGAAAAACGCCGTGTTTTGGAAGAGGTGATCGTTACCGCGCAGAAGCAGGAACAGAGCCTGATCGACGTGCCCGCGTCGGTCTCGGTCATTGATGGCAAGGCGATGGCGGAGAACGCGGCGCTGGATGCTCAAGACATGGTGGCTTACACACCAAACGTCAAGTATGTCGACTCCAATTCGGTGCCCACATTTACCATTCGAGGGTTTGGTACGCCAGCCCAGGGACGGCATATTGAGCCCTCGGCAGCACTCGTTATTGACGGCGTTTCCTATGGGCGCACTACGTTTACCGCAGATGGTGTTTACGATGTAGAGCGCGTAGAGGTATTGCGCGGGCCGCAGGGACCGCTGTTTGGAAAAAATACCGTGGCGGGTGTGCTTAATTTTACGACTAAACCCGCAGATGCCGAGTGGGGTGGCTATATCAATGTCGCTGCGGGAAGCCTGAACGAAAAGCGTGTCGACGCTGCGCTGTCTTTTCCGATTATTCCCGAAAGGTTGGGTGCAAGGATTGCAATCCGCGATCGGTACCGTGAGTCGAACATCTATAACACAACCACTGATGAGGAGGGTACGCTATTCGACCAGTTCGCCGGCAGATTCAAGCTACTTTGGGACGTGAGCGACGACGTGGTTTTGGGGCTGGATTATTTTGAAGCTGAGGCAGAGACCGTTAGCACGCCGTATCAGATTGTGGGAGCGACCGATCGTGCCATCGAAGAATGGCGCAAGCACGATCCGAGAGTTGATCGAGAAGCGGATGGCAATCAGTCTATTCAGGGCGGTTCGTCAAATCGTGAATCTGAGTCTCTGACGTTTCGGTATCTTCACGCACTGGGTGAACTGGCATTTTTTGATGACTTCAATGCAGAAATAACCGCGAATCGTTCCAAAATCACTTCACCCGCTGAGCTCGATACCGACTTTAGCCCAATATTCTTTTCGACGTTGACCACGCTCCCAACAGATCGCTACGAACAGACGTCGGTAGAGATTCGCTTTGATGGGCGCACCGGCGCACCCTTTGGATGGGGCACCGGCCTGGATTTGATGTTTGGTGTGTTGCACTACCAGTTCGAGAACGGCTCTACCCAACGCTCGGTGCTGCAGCTGGATCAACTGGACGATTTGCTCCGTGCCGGGAGTGCCGGATTGCCACGTGGCTCGGAAGACGCTGCAGCCCGTGCACTGCTGGCTGCCGAAGGTTCTGTGGAGGGTCAGGGTGACACCCTGTTTATTGAAGGTGCGGTGCAGGTCGATTCGAAGGCGAATTCGGTGTTCCTGCAGGGAGACTGGCACTTCACCGACACGCTAAACGCAACTCTCGGATTGCGGTACACGAGCGAGCGGAAGCAGGCCTCTACCTATTCGCTGAATGACAGCGTTGTGATCGCCAATGCGGTTGCGGGGGCGGAAAATTTTACCGAGACCTATGACAAAACGGAAAACGATCTGTCGCCAAAGCTGGCGATTTCCTGGGAGCCAGTTGAAGATTTTCGACTGTTTGCCAGCGTCGCCCAGGCTTTCAAAAGCGGTGGCATGAGTGGGCCGGTCGTCGCCCCTGTGGATTTGACCTATCGCCCGGAAGAGGCTTTTTCGAAAGAAATCGGTATCAAGAGCTACTTATTTGATCGGTCTTTGCAACTGAACCTGACCGTATACGAGACACAGTATACCGACTTGCAAATATTCGCCTATAACGGATCGCAATTAACCACCTTGAACGCGGACGATGCAACGGGCCGTGGCGTCGAATTGGATTTTACCTGGTTGCCACCACTACCAATCCTTTCCGTATCCGGAAGTATCGGCTACACCGAGGCAACCTACGATTCCTTTCCCTGCGCCCCTGGCATCGCCGGTGCTGACGTCGCCGACAATCCGCCGGGCTGCGGCACACAGCGAATGAATCCCGGCGGCCTCCTGCCAATGGATCCCGGCGGCCTCCTGCCGGTGCGCGGCGACGTTCGTCAGGATCTGACCGGTGCGCAGGTGCAGTATGCACCGGTCTGGACTGCCAGCCTGACCCCAACAGTACGACTGCCAATCGGTGAGCATTGGGGCCTGTTGCTGGGGCTGGATATCCAGTACGAGGATGAATTTTTTCAGAACATCGACAACGATCCCGTGTCCTTGCAGGACGCCAGAACGACGGTGAATTTCCGGATGGGTTTGGCACAACGCAATGGCAACTGGCGTTTTATCCTGAATGCGAAAAACCTGACCCGCGAATCTCACAGCGTCGTTTTTAATGACCTGCCCAGTAATCCGGGTAATTACGCCGCTGCGGTGCTGACTGACGAGCCGCTGGTGTCGTTGGATATTCGCTATAGCTTCGGTGCAGATGCGGCATCGATTGGAGGCGACTAGTCATGATAAGCCCCGTGCTGATTTGGGGAGGCGCCCTTGCTGTGTATGCGGTTTTTTATATTTGGTACCACGGTTTTGATGGGCGGTTGCGCCAGGATGAGATTGACGAGTTCTTTGCGCGGGTTGATGTCGATCAGCTAGGTGTGGAGGAGCAAGAAAAGTTCGAGGGTTTGCGGCGATTTTGCGAAGCCGACGATGGCCGGGATTTCGTGATGGTCAATCTGATCGCCTACAACCCGCCGGTGCGTGAGTCGGTAAAAACCTTGAACATCTATCAGAAGGCGTTTCTCGGTGCGTTGTTACGCAGTGGCGGCCACCCACTGGCTGTGGCCCGTGGCGCGGGAAAGAACGTGGAACTGTGGGGTGTGGAAAACGGTGACGATTGGCATTTGGCGGCGCTGATCCGCTATCGCTCGCGACGCAGCATGTTGAATGCCCTATCTGGCGATGCTTTTACCGACACTCATCACCACAAAGTGAATGCTTTGCTAAAAACTATTGCCTTTCCCGCTAGTCCCTATTTTGTCGTGGGTGGCGGTCCTAAATTTCTAGTGCCGCTGTTGTTGGCATTTATCGCAATGACCTGTCAGTACCTGATCGCCTGATGCAATTCCTGCGCACTCCCGATAGTCGTTTCGAGGATCTCGCCGACTACCCGTTTGCACCACACTATTTGGCGGTGGATGACAGCTACAAGGCGGGAGCGCGGCGGTTTCCTTCGCTCGCTACGATTCTGTTGGACGACGCGGAGACTGCAGCGAATCGAAAAGCCTGGCGCGTACTGGAACGATTCGACAAGCCTTTCATGTGTGCCTTTTCCGACGGGGATCCGGTAACCGGCGGGCTGAAGGCGCCGATACTGAAGCGTGTCCCCGGCTGCCGCGGTGTGCCCCATCGCACCATCACGAACGCCGGACATTTTCCGCAGCAAGAACAGCCGCAGCAATGTGTGCAGGCGATTTTGGATTTATACACATGATGAAAGTACTTCGTACACCTGACAGTCGATTTCAGGATTTGCCTGGCTACGACTTCGAGCCCCATTACCTTAACATCAACGATGATGATGGCACTGAACTCCGTGTGCACTATATCGATGAGGGTCCGCGAGATGCCGAGCCGATACTGTTGATGCACGGCAATCCAACTTGGGTATACCTGTATCGCAAGATGATTCCCGGCTTGTTGGAAACCGGCAGGCGGGTTCTCGCGGTCGATTTGGTCGGTCTGGGTAGAAGTGACAAGCCGGCAAAGCGACGTTACTACACCCAGGCCAGACACATCGACTGGATGTCTAAGTGGCTAACGGCGATGGATCTCCAGCACATTACCCTGTTTTGTCAGGACTGGGGCGGAACCATTGGTTTGCATCTGGTTGCCAAACATCCCGAGCGCTTCGACCGTGTCGTTGCATCGAATACAGGGTTGGGCGACGGCCAAACTGTGCCGCGCGCATTGCGGATATGGCAGTGGGGTATGAAATTGCTGCCGATTTTCCCGCTGCGTTATGCCATCCGGTCGGTGATACAAACAGCGTCTTTCAGCGAGGCTGAACTGGAAGCATACGTCGCTCCATTTCCATCGAGAAAGTATCAGACGGCCATTCTGGCCTTTCCACAGTTGCTACCCACGCATCCAAATATGCCGGGTGTTGCTGATAACCTGTTGGCATGGGAGAAGCTCAGCCAGCTTCGTAAACCGTTTCTGACATTGTTTGGCACGCGGGACCCCATGACACGTGGATCGGACGAGTATCTGCAGCAGGTTATCCCCGGTGCTGCCGGACAGGCCCACCAACGAATTTCGGGTGCAGGTCACTTCACTCAGGAAGATAAGCCGGAAGAATTGGTCCATGCGATAACGAATTTTTTAAATACATCAGAGGATGGTTGAAAATGATTAACCGAATATTCCCGAAAGAAGCAAACAATGACTACCGTGGGAGCCCGCTCGCTTTCTATGGGCTCTGTCTGATGACCGCGGTCTTTACCTTTCGCTCTTTCGTGCATTTTTTGAAGGACGACGGGGGTATCAATTCAATCGCCTCCATCATCACATTTCCTGGCACGCCAGATCCGGATCGGGTGATCCATCTGTTTGCATCCCTTTGGGGTGGGCAGCAGGTAATCACCGTGCTGATACTGGTTACGGTGCTGGTTCGCTACCGCAACCTTATCCCTTTTATGGCGCTGATCCTGATGCTGGAGCAAATCACCCGGGTGGTTGCCGGTATCCAGCATCCTTTAGACCCGACATTCTACGCGCACGAGCCCCCGGGTGGTGCACGAGGCACATTAATGTTTTTCGGTGCAACCATTCTGATTTTTGTGCTTTCCCTGCGGGAGCGGAAAAGCGCTTCCTGAACACGAGGAAATATCGATAAATGTTAGTCATCAGGTATTTGTTTCTTGCAGTTGCGATCTTTGCGTTGTCTGCGGTGCTACTGGTTTACAACCTGCGCAGCCAGATGGATGCAATGAGTGTGCAAAACGGTAATTGGCAGACGAATGTCAATACAGGCTCCGCTGATGCTGGCGTTATGCTGCGCGCGGCGGTTGCGCTGGGGGGCTTGTTGGCATCCACCCGGGAAAACTCAGTCTATTACATTGTCGAAACCATTGATGGCGAGCCTTTGCGGTTAGATTGTGAATATGTCGTTCGTGGCGGGGAGTATGACGCGGATTGGTGGAGCATCACCGCCTACGGTTGGGACAATTATCTGATTCCCAACAATGACAATCGCTATTCATACAACAACGAAAACCTGAGCCGTGATGCCGATGGCCGTTGGGAAATCCGTGTGTCGGTCGCCGAGCAGTCCGGTGACTGGTTGCCCGTTGGTCCCGCAGGAGCCGCCGCATGGCGCAAAATTTCAGCAAAAGACTTCGACCTGCTGTTGCGCCTCTATGCACCTGGCAAAGATTACCTCGATAACCCGGCATCTGCACCGCTACCCGAGATTCGCAAGGAGGGCTGCGCATGAGAATTATGCGTACGATTGCCGTTGTTCTGCTTTGCGCCTGGGGCGGGCAATACCTGCTCGCAATGGCGGCGCCGCAGCTGATCATGGAGGCATTACATCGCGCGGTTGGCCAGCGGTATGCGCACAACACGCTGAACGTGGCGCCCACACCAGACGCAAGCTCCCGGGATGTGGTTCGGCCGAGCCCTGATCTTATTTATGCGATGTGCGCCTATGATCTGACTGATGGTCCTGTAGCAATAAGCGCTGAAGTACCGAGTCGGTACTGGTCGATGCAGTTCTACCAAATGAATACCAATCACTTCGCAGGTTTTACCAATAAAGGTGGCGGTGAAGCCCGTGCAGGAGAAACCCTCAAGGTGACCTTGATTGGTCCCGAGCAGCGCGCCGC
>NZ_JBFJTH010000186.1:0-6696 GCF_041625495.1 Litorivivens sp.
CGACCGACGGCTTAGAAGGCCGTTGCTCTATCCAGCTGAGCTACGGGCGCACGGCGCCTCCAAGCGAACACAAAGCAAAGAAATGGTCGGGGTAGAGAGATTCGAACTCCCGACATCCTGCTCCCAAAGCAGGCGCGCTACCAGACTGCGCTATACCCCGACAAACCAAGCTTTATATTGCCCCGCAAGAGGAGCTGCGCATAATACGCATCACCCCTGGGGACGTCAATCGCTATTTACCCGCTTTTGCCTTATTTTTTTGTCGCAAAGCGTAATGAATTCCGGCACTTGGCGATGTTTTGTTCAATCCCCTCAGATGCTTGGCCATTTGCGCACGAGGTGCGACAATAGCGCCCTATTTTTTCACCCCGCCAGCACAGTATAAACAGGGAGACTCCATGTCGGCACTCATTCTGGACGGAAAGGCTCTGGCCGCCCAAAGCGAACAACAGCTCAGCGAGCGAGTTTCTCGTCTTAAAGATCAGTCCGGCGGTAAAATCCCGATTCTTGCAACCATTCTTGTTGGCGACGACCCTGCCTCTGCCACCTATGTAAAGATGAAGGGCAATGCCTGTCGCCGGGTGGGCATGGAATCACTGGCCGTCGAACTGCCCTCTTCCACTACCACTGAACAACTGCTCGCCAAAATCGACGAGCTCAACAACAACCCGGACGTGCACGGCATTCTGCTGCAACATCCGGTCCCGGAGCAGATCGACGAACGCGCCTGCTTTGACGCAATAAAACTGAGCAAGGATGTTGATGGGGTTACCTGCCTGGGCTACGGACGTATGGCCATGGGCGAAGACGCTTACGGCTGCGCCACCCCCAAGGGCATCATGCGCATTCTCGATCACTACCAGATCGATATAGAAGGCAAGCATGCAGTGGTCGTTGGGCGAAGTGCCATTTTGGGCAAACCCATGGCCGCAATGCTGCTGGAAGCCAACGCGACGGTCACGACCTGTCATTCGCGCACACGCAACCTAGCAGACCATATCAAGCAGGCCGACATCGTGGTGGGCGCCGTCGGCAAACCCGAGTTCATCAAAGCTGAGTGGATCAAAGACGGCGCAGTCGTCGTTGACGCTGGTTACCATCCCGGCGGCGTAGGCGATATCGAGCTGGCGCCACTGACGGATCGCGTTGCAGCCTACACACCGGTTCCTGGCGGCGTTGGCCCGATGACCATCAACACCCTGATCATGCAGAGCGTTGAATCCGGCGAAAAGGCAATTTCCCAACAACCCTAATGGCCAAGAGAAAACGCCCACTAACAACACCGCAAAAGGTAGCGCGCAAGATTCTGCAAGCGTTTTTTGAAACCTGCTTTGTCAGCGTACCAACCCTGAGGTTCAGCAAGCCCTTCTGTCCGCCCGAACCCAGCGTGATTGCGATATACCACGATGAAATGGTCGCCACCGTTGCCCTGCTTACAGGGCAGCCCATCGCTTCGATTGCCTCGCTGAACCACAATGGCTATGCGGTCGCGCAGGTAATCGCCCGCCGCGCAGGGTTTGAAATGGTGTATGGCTCCGCAACCAAAGGCGGTAAAGAAGCATTTTACGAACTCAACGATGCCCTGCAACGCGGTAAGTCTGTCATATTCACCGTTGATGGCTCTCGTGGCCCCCGCCACGAAATGAAACCCGGGGCTATTATGCTAGCCCGAAAAAATCGCGTACCGTTGTACCTGCTGCGCTGCCAATGTGCTGGTCTGCGATTGCCCACATGGGATCGCTTTGTAATTCCGCTGCCAGGAGCACAAGTACAGGTGAATGTGGAGGCGGTCGATTTCGGCAGTCGCGAAGACAGGCGAACGATGAAAGTGCTGTTAACTGAATGCAACCAGCGCCTAAAGACGCTGGGAAAATCTTGATGCCGCGCCAGCGCTTGGGCCAATTGCTGTTCGCCTGTTACCTCATCGCACTGACAATAGCGTCACTGGTTCCCGGCAGCGACCTGCCGTCAGTTTCCTACAATGACAAAGTTGCCCACTTAGGAGCCTATTTTGTGCTCGGCGTGCTAGCCATGTCGTTCGGTCGGCGCCCAGCTTTCTTTGGGCTTCTGTTCCTTTATGGTCTGGGCATCGAGGTCCTTCAGGGGATGTCCGGGCAGCGCGAACTCTCTCTTCTCGACGCACTCGCCAATGGATGCGGCCTGCTACTGGCATGGCTTGCGGCAAACCACTATTGGCGTCGCGCAAACAGCTTGCTATAACACCTACCAACATTTTCCAGCCAATCATCGCATAGCAGTAGAATGCCACTGCCTATCACGACAAACCGTCCTTACAACGCAGTAGGCTGTCGAGCCATGCTGTATCCAAACCCTAGCAAGCTAGCCCCTGATCGCAGGCAAACGCCGGCGCGAAATTCCGGCCAATATCCGGTATGCTACAAGCCAGTTTTGCTTGCAAAGCATCGAGAGGTCTTGACGTTCAATCCGTGCAACAAGCCAAACGGGAAATGCGCCCTGCCTAGCTGGTCGCAGCGCCGCCACAAGAATTAAAATAAAGTGCAGAACTCAATGAGCGTACACAAGCCCGCACTGTCGCACTCCAACTCCGCCGGAAAGGAGATTGAAAACCGTCGGCTAGGCTACGTCTTTAATTTCTCGACAGCCGTTGGCGGCCTTATTCTTATGATCTTTGCCTGGCGCCAACTTAACGGTGACAGCCAGCTCTTAAAATACTCGCTGTTTTCCACAGCATTTGGTGTTTGGAGTGTATTTCTTTACGTTTACTGCTCCGGCAAGGTAAAGCTAGGGGCCTATATAGGCAGCGCCGTCATCTGCGGCCTGATTCTCGCTCTAACGTATACTGGCGGTCAGTCAAACACCGGCCTATACTGGGTTTTCCCACTTTTCGTCATTCAATTTATCTTTCTCGGCCCTTTTCTCGGCGCCGCTGCTTCTTTAACACTTGCGACCCTTATAGCCGTCATGTTGAGCAATCAACATGCCATTCCAGCAAATTATGAGCAAACTGAGATCGCCCGTGCACTCACCTCGATACTCACGCTAATTACCCTATGCACAATAAGCGAGTTTTTCAGACACCGCAGCCATCAGGACTTGAGCTCACAACATACAGACAAACTGATTGAAGCGGTGACGGATCCACTGACAGGGCTGACCAACCGGCGCTTTCTGGATGCCTTCTACCTACCAGATTGTCACCGCAACGAAATGCGAAAATTCCCAATGGCGGTCATTCTATGCGATGTGGATCATTTTAAGCGCATCAATGACACGGAGGGACACAAGGCCGGCGATACCGTACTGACACGTGTGGCCCGATTGCTGGCCGAGAACATTCGTGCTGACGACGTAGTGAGCCGCATCGGCGGCGAAGAGTTTCTAATATTGGCGCAGCAGGCGGATCGGGAGAGCGGCCACCAAATCGCCGAGAAGCTTCGCAAGAAACTCGAACACTGCGAGTTCCGTGAACTAAACGAAGGGGTAACCGCAAGCTTCGGCGTCGCCGAAGCCATACGGTATGACCGCATAGAAAAAGCGATAGAGCTCGCCGACAATAACCTCTACGAAGCCAAACGGCTAGGCCGGAATCGGGTGATCAGTCAGATCGACTGACCTGTCCCATAGGCAGAATCGCTACTCGCGGCGCCAACTGGTCCCGTCGCGGCTATCCTCCAGCAATACGCCTTTAGCTTTGAGCTCCTCACGAATCTCATCAGCGCGAGCATACGCCTTATCGAGCTTTGCTTGCTGTCGCTCGGCGATTAATGCTTCTATTTCTTCCGCCGATATGGATACTGCTCCAACGCTTTCTTTGAACCACGCTTGCGGTGATTCCTGGCATAAGCCCATAAGTGAAGCGCAATGGACCAGCGCCCCTTTGAGCGCCGGCTTGGCCGCTGGCTCTGCTTTATTCAAGGCTTTTGCCAACTGATGTAATTCAGCAATGGCGATAGGTGTATTGAGATCATCCAGCAAGGCCTTGTAAGCCGGCTGTTCCTCTACCGCACCATATACCGGCTCTACGTCGGCGGTATCTTTCAGGGCAGTGTAGAGCGAATCAAGACTGGCTTTGGCCTGCGCGAGCAACTCCCGTGAGAAATCGAGTTCTGAACGATACTGCGCAGAGAGCAAAGCAAAGCGCAGCACTTCTCCACGATATTGCCCCAGCAAGTCGCGCACAGTCCGGAAATTGCCCAGAGACTTGGACATTTTCTCGCCATCAATATTGAGGTAGCCGTTGTGCACCCAATAACGCACAAACTCCTCGCCGTCCTGACTGCAGCAGCTTTGCGCGCGCTCGTTCTCGTGGTGAGGAAAGATCAGATCGCGACCACCGCCGTGGATATCAATCTGGTCCCCCAAGTGCGCTTTGATCATTGCGGAGCATTCCAGGTGCCACCCAGGACGACCATAACCCCAAGGGCTGTCCCAACCCGGCTCGCTAGCGGTGGATGGTTTCCACAATACAAAATCACCCGCATATTTTTTATAGGGCGCCACTTCAACCCGAGCCCCATCCAACATATCGTCGAGTGAGCGGTTGGAAAGCTTGCCGTAACCTGCCATCGACTGCACAGCAAACAGCACATGCCCCTCAGCCTCGTAGGCATGACCGCGCTCAATAAGCTCGCCAATCATGGCCTGCATCGCATCCACATTCTCCGTGGCTTTGGGCGTCATATCTGGCGACAGGGTATTCAATGAAACCATGTCTTCGAGGTAGGCCTGAGTATAGCGCTCGGATACAGCTGCTATGGACTCGCCATTATCTTTAGCCGCCTGCATGATTTTATCGTCGATATCGGTGATATTGCGCGCGTAAACCACTTCCGGGTAGAGCGTTTTCAACACCCGATACAACGTATCAAACACAACCGCAGGGCGCGCATTGCCGATATGTATGTAGTTGTAGACCGTCGGCCCACAGACATACATCGTCACCCTGTCCGGATTGAGTGGCACAAAGGCTTCTTTGGCGCGGGTACGGGTGTTATATAAAGTTAAGGACATGCTTACGCCTATCTCATCTATTGCTTTGCGGACCACGTATCACGCAGACCAATGGTCATATTGAACACCGGATGCTCAGACGTGTGGTCAAAACGATCCGCCACGAAATAACCTTCGCGCTCAAACTGAAAACAGCTTTCGGGTAGCGCCTCGGCCAGCTCAGGTTCTATCCAGCAGTTTTCCAGCACAGCTTTGGACTCTGGATTAATGTGGGTCAGAAAATCAGCCTCACCTTTATCCGGCGCCGCATCCAGAAACAGTCGGTCATACTTGCGAATGGTCGCCTTGCGCCCTTCACTCATGGAAACCCAGTGAATAACCCCACGCGGCTTGATACCTTCGGGCGGATCTTCTCCCACCGTGTTTTCAACCAGCTCGCAAAACACCGTAGCTGGCTGGCCGTTGGCGTCATGCTCTACCCGGCAGGCTTTAATGACATAGGCACCGCGCAATCGTACAAATTCACCCAACACCAGACGCTTGAACTTTTTGCGCGACAGCGATGTATCTTCAGTGAAATCCGCGGCATCGATGACGATTTCACGAGTAAAGGGCAAACGACGCTCGCCCATATCTTCTTTCGGGTGGCGCGGTGCAGACAGATTTTCTATAGCCCCTTCAGCAAAGTTTTCAATCACCAGTTTCAACGGATTCAACACCGCCATCGCACGCGGCGCGTGTTTATCAAGGTCGTCCCGCACCGCCGATTCGAACTGTGCAATACTCACCACACCATCCGATTTGGCCACCGGTAAAGCGTCACAGAAATTGCGGATGGCTCGAGCGCTAAAGCCACGGCGACGCATACCATGAATGGTGGGCATGCGCGGATCATCCCAGCCATCCACATGGCCTTCATCAACAAGACGCTTGAGCTTTCGCTTGCTAGTGACAGTGTAGTCCAGATTCAACCGACCAAACTCGTACTGATGCGGGCGCGAAGGCACTGGCAGGTTCTCCAGGAACCAGTCGTACAACGGACGGTGATCGGCAAACTCTAGCGTACAGATAGAGTGGGTCACGCCCTCAATAGCATCTTCCTGACCGTGGGCAAAATCATAGCTCGGATAAATGCACCATTTATCGCCGGTATGATGGTGAGACTGCTTGCGAATTCGGTAGAGAACGGGGTCGCGAAGATTCATATTGGGCGAAGCCATATCAATCTTGGCCCGCAACACCTTGCTACCCTCATCAAACTCGCCGTTTTTCATCCGCTCCAGCAGGTCGAGATTTTCCTCTGCACTGCGTTCGCGATATGGGCTGGGCTTGCCCGGTTTGGTTGCCCAACCGCGGTATTCACTGGCTTGCTCGGCACTGAGATCGCAGACATAAGCACGCCCTTCGCGAATCAGGTGTTGCGCCCAAGCGTAAAACTGATCGAAATAGTCTGAGGCAAAACGTACGTCACCGGCCCAAGTAAAGCCCAACCAGCGGACATCCTCCTTTATTGCATCGACGTATTCCTGCTCTTCCTTGGCGGGATTGGTATCGTCGAACCGCAGATTGCATTTGCCGCCGAACTGTTCGGCCAGACCGAAATTCACACAGATGGATTTGGCATGGCCAATATGGAGATACCCATTTGGCTCCGGCGGAAAACGGGTAACCACCGCTTCGGGCTTGATCTTGCCAGCCTCGATATCGGCCTTGATGATATCGCGAACAAAGTTAGTAGCCTGACTTTCGGGTTTGCTCATGCAC
>NZ_JBFJTH010000187.1:0-6609 GCF_041625495.1 Litorivivens sp.
GACTTTTAAATTGAACGCTTGTTCGAAATAAAATAGACTAACCGCCTGTTTTTTGAGCTCAGCTCACTTTTTGTTACCGGGCATTTGCCCGCCGCGCGCAAAACTTACGAATTTCATCGTCGAGGCCCACGATGTTGGCGGACTATTCTGTTCTGTTGATCAGTGCGATTCTGGTCAATAACTTTGTACTGGTGCAGTTCTTGGGACTGTGCCCCTTCATGGGTGTTTCCAACAAACTGGAAACTGCCATCGGCATGTCCAGCGCAACC
Source organism: Litorivivens sp. (assembly GCF_041625495.1). Classification (GTDB taxonomy): domain Bacteria; phylum Pseudomonadota; class Gammaproteobacteria; order Pseudomonadales; family Spongiibacteraceae; genus Litorivivens. The sequence continues at coordinate 270 of NZ_JBFJTH010000187.1, forward strand.
ACCTTTGTGCTCACCCTCGCCTCCATCTGTAGCTGGCTCACCTACGAATGGCTGCTGGTGCCGCTGGGTCTGGAATACCTGCGCACCATCTCCTTTATTCTGGTGATCGCGGTTGTCGTGCAATTTACCGAGATGGTGGTACGTAAAACCAGCCCGCTGTTATACAAGGTTCTGGGCGTGTTCCTGCCGCTGATTACCACCAACTGCGCCGTGCTCGGAGTGGCACTGCTCAATATCAACAAAGAACACAACTTCGTGGAATCTGCGCTTTACGGCTTTGGCGCCGCCGCCGGCTTCTCACTGGTACTGGTACTGTTTGCCGCCATGCGCGAACGGCTGGCCGTAGCCGATGTTCCACAACCCTTTAAAGGCCCCGCTATCGGTATGGTAACGGCGGGCCTAATGTCGCTGGCCTTTATGGGCTTTGCAGGCCTGGTGTAGGAGAGTCGATATGTACGAACTACTCGCCCAACACCCCTTTATCGCTGCACTGGCCTCGCTGGCGGTGCTCGGCATAGCCTTTGGCTCCCTGCTCGGCTTTGCCGCCGTCAAATTTAAAACCGAAGGCGACCCGATCGCCGATCAGGTCGAAGCGCTGCTGCCGCAGACCCAATGCGGCCAATGCGGCTATCCTGGCTGTCGCCCCTACGCCGAGGCAATTGCCGACGGCGATGCCATCAACAAATGTCCTCCCGGTGGCGAGGCGACCATCAACGCCTTGGCTGACCTGCTCGATGTAGAAGCCCTGCCGCTGGACGCCGAAGAAGCCAGCGTGCCCTCGGTCGCCTACATTCGAGAAGAAGAGTGTATCGGCTGTACCAAGTGTATTCAGGCCTGCCCGGTAGACGCCATTGTTGGCGCCGCCAAACATATGCACACGGTTGTTGCGAGCGAATGTACCGGCTGCGACCTGTGTGTGGAGCCCTGCCCGGTAGATTGCATCGATATGATTCCACTGCCCACCACCTTGCAGAACTGGAGCTGGGAACTGCCCAAGCCCGCCGAAGAGGTCATTACCGAAGACTTGATCGCGAGCGATCGTCCGGCCAGTGACAGCGACAACAAGGATCAGGCCGCATGAGAAAGATCTGGGACATACACGGCGGCGTTCATCCACCGGAAAACAAGGCACAATCCCTGAGCCGCGGCATTATCCAGGCGGGCATTCCTCCCGTGCTGGTTCACCCCCTGTCACAGCATATCGGCGCGCCAGCCGCGCCCATCGTGGAAGTGGGCCAGCGGGTTTTGAAAGGCCAGATGATTGCCGAAGCTGCGGGCTTTGTCAGCGTTCCGGTTCACGCCGGTAGCTCGGGCACGGTGGCAGCCATTGAACATCGGGAAATCCCGCACCCCTCAGGCCTGCTGGCCCCCTGCGTCGTTATTGAGACCGATGGCAAAGACGAATGGATTGACCATCAGGGCATAGCGGACTACACCACCCTCGACAAGCCCGCTCTGATCAACGTGATTCGCAATGCAGGCATCGCCGGTATGGGCGGCGCTGGCTTCCCCTCGGCAGTAAAACTCAGCACCCGCGATGACGCCGTTATCGACACACTGATCATCAACGGCACTGAATGCGAACCCTATATCACCGCCGATGACATTCTGATGCGCGAGCGCGCCGATCAGATCATTGCTGGCGTAAAGATACTGCAGCACCTGATACAGCCCACCGAGCAGACCCTGATCGGCGTGGAAGACAACAAGCCCGAAGGCATCGCTGCCCTGCGCGCGGCGGCCCAAGGCAGCAATATTGAGGTTGTCGTGTTTCCCACCAAGTACCCTTCCGGTGGTGAAAAACAGCTGATCCAGATCCTCACCGGCCGCGAAGTACCCTCGGGCGGCCTGCCGGCTGACGTGGGTATCGTCTGCCAGAACATTGGCACCACCGTGGCCATTCACCGGGCTGTGCACTACGGCGAACCGCTGATTTCCCGTATTACCACCGTCACCGGCGATGCTTGCACTGCACCGGGCAATTTTGAAGTACTGCTCGGCACACCAGTAGAACACCTTCTAAAACTCGGCGGGTTCCAGCACGACAACTGCATTCGTCTGGTAATGGGCGGACCCATGATGGGCTTCACCCTCCGCGATACGTCGGTACCGGTGGTAAAAACCACCAACTGCCTGCTGGCGCCGACCAAAAAGGAACTACCGCCACCGCCACCGGCCCAGGCCTGTATTCGCTGCGGCATGTGCGCAGAAGCCTGCCCAGTGTCACTGTTGCCCCAGCAGATGTACTGGTTCGCGCGCGGCAAGGAATACGAAAAACTTGAAGACCACAACCTCTTCGACTGCATTGAATGCGGCGCCTGCTCCTATGCCTGCCCCAGCAACATACCGCTGGTGCAGTACTACCGCGCCTCCAAGGCAGAAATTCGCAAGCAGCAGCAGGAAAAGGTGAAATCCGAGCACGCCAAAGCGCGATTTGAAGCCCGCCAGCTGCGCATAGAGCGCGAGGAGGCCGAGAAAGAGGCTCGTCGCAAGGCCCGCCAGGAAGCCGCCAAGAAAAAGGCGGCCGCAGGCAAAGATCCGGTCAAAGCCGCACAGGAAAAAGCGGCAACGTCGGCAGTCGATCCCGCCCAGGCCGCCATCGAAAAAGCCATGGCCAAACGCAGCGGTGCAGCGCCTGCAGAAACAAAAGACGAAAAACTGGCGCGCTTGAAGAAGGCGGTGGAAACTGCAGAAAAACGCCTTGAGAGTGCTGCCGGCAAGCTCAAAGAAGCCGAAGCTGCCGAAGCGCCTAATCTCGGCGCGCTGCAGACTGCCCATCAGCGTATGACGGAAAAGCTCTCGGCGGCGAAAGACGAACTACAGCAGTTCGAGCAAGAAAATTCCGACGACCCCGCTGCAGCCGCCATCGCGCGAGCCCAAGCCGCCCGCGCCAAAGCCGATGACAAATCCCCCCTGGAAAAAGCGCAGGACCAGGTTGCCTCGCTGGAAAAACGGCTGCACAAGTCCGAACAGAAACTGGCGGAAGCCAGAGACAGCGGCTCGGATACCGCTCCGGTACTGGAACAATCCACCGCGAAACTGCGCGACAAGCTGGAAGCGGCGCGAGGCGAGCTGGCACAGCTATCCGAGAGCGAAGCGCCCGTTGCTGCAGCGGCCTCTACCAACGACCCGGCCCAGCTGGCTATCGAAAAAGCGATGGCCGCCCGCGAAGCCGCCGCCAAACTCAGCCCGGAAGACAAGGCCAAAAAAGCCCTGGAATCACTGGAAGCGCGGGTTGAAAAAACCCGACAGAAACTGGCAGAAGCAGAAGAAAGCGGCGCCGATACCATGGATGTGCTGCGCGACACCCTGGCCAAACTCGAAGACAAACTGGCGCAGGCGCGCCAAGAAGCAGGAGTTGAACCTTAAGCCATGATCAATTCCTTCGCACATTCCCTGTGGGAGCGAGCCCCCACAGATGCAGAACACACCCTTTGCAAAGAGCCTTCAGCATGGCCCTATTAACTGTCAGCTCCCCCCACGCCCACGGTCCCATGAGCACCGCCACCGTTATGCGGCTGGTGCTGGCAGCGACCGTCCCCGGCGTGTTTGCGCTCACTTACTTCTTCGGCTTCGGCACCCTGACCAATATCCTGTGGGCCTCGATTCTCGCCGTCGGTATGGAAGCGGCCATCCTGAAGCTGCGAAAACGCCCCATCGGTTTCTACCTGAATGACGGCAGCGCACTGGTAACCGCCGTGCTGCTCGGTATTGCCCTGCCACCGGCCTCGCCGTGGTGGGTGATCGCTGTCGGCATTCTGTTTGCCATCGTGTTTGCCAAACACCTCTACGGCGGCATGGGCTACAACCCTTTTAACCCGGCGATGATTGGCTATGTGGTGGTGTTGATTTCCTTCCCGGTACAGCTCACTACCTGGGTGGCGCCGGCCGGCACGTTCGACGGAAATCTACTGGGCCCCATTGAGGCACTGGTGCGCACCTTCAGCGTCGGTGCCGTGGACGCTGTCACTATGGCGACCCCACTTGACGTATTAAAACAGAATGATTCGCTGCTGGTGGAAGACTTGTGGGCCTCCAGTGCGCAGTTCGGTACGCTGGCTGGCGTGGGCTGGGAATGGGCCAATGTGGGCTTTCTCCTCGGAGGCCTGTTCCTGCTCTACAAACGCGTTTTTACTTGGCATGCACCCATCAGCATGCTGATCGCCCTGGTTGTGTTATCAGCGCTGTTCTACGACGGTGGCAGTTCCGCCTCCGGCGGTTCGCCCATGTTCCACCTGTTCAGTGGCGCCACCATGCTCGGCGCGTTTTTTATCGTCACCGACCCGGTAACGTCGGCGGTATCCAACCGGGGACGTATCATTTACGGGGCTTGTATTGGCGTATTGGTTTACCTGATACGTGTGTGGGGCAACTACCCAGATGCCGTGGCGTTCTCGGTACTGCTGATGAACTTCGCCGCGCCCCTACTGGACCATTACACTCAGCCGCGAACCTACGGCCACAAGAAAAAAACGCTGCAAAAGGAGGCTGACTAATGCTAAGCCAGTCTGTTAGCCGGAACAGTATTCTGCTCGGCATTTTTGCGGCCATCACCGCTGCCATCATCGCCGGCACGTATCTGGGGAGCCGCGATTTGATCAAGGCGAATATCCGCGCCGCCGAAGAAAAGGCCCTGTTGCAGATAATCCCCGCCGAGCGCCATGACAATTCGATGCTCGATACCACGCTCGTCACCGACGATGAAAGTCTGCTCGGGCTAAGAGAATCCAAGGCCATCTACCTGGCCACCCGCAACGGAAAATTCATCGGCGCCATCATTCCTGCCACCTCGCGGGAAGGTTACACCGGCGATATCGATCTAATTGTAGGGGTCAATCGCAATGGCAGTATCGCGGGTGTTCGGGTGCTGTCTCACCGCGAAACTCCCGGGCTTGGCGATGCGGTTGAGCGCAAGAAAAGCGATTGGGTCGACGGATTTCTCGGCAAGAGTCTGGCCGACCCTGAACCGGCTCAATGGCGCGTCAAAAAAGACGGCGGCGTATTTGACCAGTTTACCGGCGCCACAATAACGCCGCGCGCAGTCACCAGCGCGGTACACAAGGCACTGCAATACTTTGAAGATAACCGCAAGCGCCTGATCATGGCGGCGGAACAGGAGAACAGCAGCAATGAGTGATGCAAACTATCGCGAGCTGTCCTTAAACGGTCTCTGGAAAAACAACCCGGCTATTGTCCAACTGCTGGGCCTATGTCCGCTGCTGGCGGTCACCGGCACCGTCGTCAATGCTATGGGCATGGCTCTGGCCACGCTATTTGTACTGGTGGCATCGAGCACCTCCGTATCGCTGATTCGTGGCTTTGTCTCTGACGCCGTGCGCCTGCCAGCTTTTGTCATGATCATTGCAGCAGCAGTTACCTGTACCGAACTGCTGATGCAGGCTTATACCTACGAGCTGTTTCAGATTTTGGGTATCTTCCTCCCGCTGATCACAACCAACTGTCTCATTCTGGGCCGCGCCGATGCCTTCGCCAGTAAAAACAGCCTGGGGCCAGCCATGTACGACGGGCTGATGATGGGGCTGGGCTTTGGCGCCATACTTATCGTGCTAGGAGCAGTGCGAGAACTGGTAGGTACCGGAGCACTGTTCGCCAATATGGAGCTCTTATTTGGTGAAGGCGCCAAAAGTTGGAAGATTGTTTTCTTCGAGGACTACAATCAGTTTCTAGTCGCCATTTTGCCGCCGGGTGCATTTATCGTTACCGGGTTGATCATTGCGGTGAAAAACATGATCGATGACGGTATCAAGAAGCGTGAGGCGGCGCGAACCGCCGGGCAGCCGAAAGAAAGCCGTCGCGTTCGCGTGACCGGAAATATCGGCTAGTAACTCGCACTACCGGGTTGCCATGCAGCCCGGCTCACATACTCCACTCCTTTCACTCCAAGGCATCCTGTCGCGCTTGAGCAGTCGTTTCAGCGTGCTTATGCGCAGGCACCACCACCGGCTCAAAAGCGACATCGCGCATGGTTAGCGGCTCTACATCGGTGCGATGGGCCAAGAAATCCGGACGCGGCTTCTGACCACCGAACGGTTCCTGCATCTGGTTCTCAATACTGTTGTAAACAAAAAACAGATTCGAGCGGCTCCAGGGCGACATGTTCATATTGGAGGCATGCAGCGTGTTGCACTCAAACAGCAACAGCGAACCGGGCGGCCCTTTCGGTGCTTCAATACCACCGCGATTGGCCAGCCAGCGCAACACCGATCTTTCCGGTACACCCAGTCGCTGCTTTTTCAGCGAGTCTTTCCAGTTCTCTTCTGGAGTCGGGTCAACACAGGGCGCAAAGTACTGGTGCGATCCCGGAATCAGCATTAACGGC
>NZ_JBFJTH010000188.1:0-6599 GCF_041625495.1 Litorivivens sp.
AGCTTGATTATCGGTAGCGTAGAGCACCGCAAATGTATTGTATTCCAGGCGTCCAACCGCCAGTGCAGAGTTGCCGAAGGTTTTTAAAACGTTAGCCACGTAACGTTCCTGAACCTGCTCTGGGATGGCAAAGCCCACATCGAGCAGGGTGTGGCAATCAAGGCGAAAAATAAACACACCGTGCGCCGCACTGTCGGTGGAAAAAACGTCCTTAATGGCATGATCAAATTCGCGCCGGTTCATTAATCGCGAAGACCGGGTTAATGTGATGTTTACTGTCTCATAAGACTTCGCAATATCCTGCGACAGTAACCCCGAAATCACATCTAATTTGGTTCGCCCACGAATCAGTGCTTCGACCAATCGGGCACAGAGGACGAGTCGCTCCCGGGTGGACTCTTCAAGCGGCGGCCGAGGTTTGTCGTCGAGAATACACAGGGTGCCAAGCGCAAACCCATCATCAGAATACAGCACCGCCCCAGAATAAAACCGGATATTAGGCTCTCCGGTTACTAAGGGGTTATTTGAGAACCGGGGATCCAAGGCCGCATCTGGGACGGTAAAGACACCCCCGGCGCGAATCGCATGGTCACAAAACGCTATCTCACGTGGGGTTTCTGTTACGCCAACACCCACTTTCGCCTTAAACCACTGCCGCTCTTCATCGACCAGGCTGATAAGCGCCATCGGTACGTCGAACAGGCCCGCGACCAACTCCACCAGGGCATCGTAGGCCGGCTCTGCTGCGGAGTCGAGTAAACCCGTGCGGGTCAGCGCAGAAATGCGAGCATTTTCAACGGCGACCGGTTCCTTTTCGACGTTCTCACTCATTGGGCTCCTCGTAAATCAGTAGCACAACAATTCATCATAGTTCAAAACGCGGTGGTCAAAGTAATGGACTTATTTCAATCTTAGTCGATCTCGCACATATCGCTTCAACCTGCAGCTAATTGCTTATAACCTATTGATGCATAGGAAATAAAAGGTATTTGTCAGTGGGCCAAAGAACGATCGAGCGGCTTATCGTCTCGACCGAAAAACTAATTTCTCAGGTGGGGACCAGTGGCCTCAGGTTAAACTCGGTTGTCAGCGACGCCAATGTCGGAAATGCCGCAGCGGTCAATTATCATTTCAAGAACAAGGCCGGGCTGATTCAAGCGACAATTGAATATCGCATACCTCAGATCATGCATCACCGCAGCGGGGTGGTCGCGGTGCTCTCGGAAACGCCCCGAGGCGATGCCTTTCACTATCAGCTGTTGCTGATACTCTTTCCAATCTTTGAAATCATTCGCACCCAATTGCCTGAAAGCTACTATGGGCGAATGTTACAACGCCTGGATGTTACCAACCCCGACATGGTCAAGACGTTGACCGACCGAACACGGGACCTGGATCTTGGTTTCCGATCGATCATGGAAAACGCACGCCTACAGCTGGAATATCTGGTCGGCGAACGCCGCTGCGCAGAACTCTCAATGTTTATTATAGGCGCTGCAGCGCAGGCTATTGGCGAAATTGAACGCGATTTATGTGCTGGAATAAAAGCGGGCAAGCTGCCACCAGAGCGGGTAACCGAAATAATGGACTACAGTCTGTTTCAACTTCTGACCTTCCTCGTGAACGGCGCATTGCAGAACGCTTTCTCGCTACCAGAACAGGATTTTCACCGTATTTTAAGCGAAAGTAGGCAGCGCAATAGTGACATAGACGGAACGTCGGAATTCGGCATTCAATTTTAGTTCATGTTCTCGGTAAGCTCTTCGTTCACAGCCGAGCTATCTGCGATATCCGACCCGTGCAATTTAGCAAGCTGCTCATCTTTGGCCGACCATAGCTCGCCAACCCATTGCTGAATATGCAGCCGAAAGGCCTCGTCTTCCTGGTAATTACGATTGAGCAGCTCAGCCGGTATAGAGACGGCTTCTCCGCGAACAACCACGCGCTGCAAGCGTCCACAGAGCAGAGCCCAGAAACCGAGGTTGCCGTCGGGGTAATGGATGGTCAGATTAAGCATGGTATGCAACTGATCGCCCATCGCACCCAGCACGAAGCCTGTACCACCAGCCTTGGGTTTGAGGAGGTAGCGGTAGGGTGATTGCTGTGCCTCATGTTTTTCCGGTGTAAAGCGGGTACCCTCCATGAAATTGAAGACCGCCACCGGCGTATGCTTGAATTTTTCGCAGGCGCGGCGTGTAGTTTCCAGATCTTTGCCGCGCAATTGGGGCTTCTTTCGGATCTGCTCCGAGGTGTAGCGCTTCATAAAGGGAAAATCGAGTGCCCACCAAGCCACCCCGATCACAGGAACCCATATAAGCTGTTGTTTAAGAAAGAATTTAAGCATTGGGGTTTTGCGATGGAGAACCTTCTGCACCACCAGAATATCGGCCCAGGACTGGTGATTGCAGGTTACCAGGTACCAGTCATCACGGCGTAACTTATCGAGCCCTTCGACATCCCAGGTAATATCGTTCATCACCTGCAACAGGGCGCTGTTAAAGCCAACCCAGATGGTCGCTATCTCGATCAATAATTTGGTGCACAGAGTTCTCAGCGCCTGTATCGGCACCAGCAATTTAACAAAAGCCAGCAAAATCAACGGCACAAACCAAAAGGCCGTCGACAGAATGATTAACAGCAAACTCAGGCTGCCGCGCAGCCAATGGGGAAGAAAGCTCAGCACGTGTTATGTCCATCAGTGTTCTCCGTGCCAACATTGTAAAGTGCTTTCGCCTTATTTGCATGGTCTCAGCGCCGGGTTGCTATAGCCCCACGGCTGTCTGTTAGAGACGAGCGACGCCGCAGCAATAGGTTAGTGCCTGACAGTTTTACACAGCTGATCACCGTAGTAGTCGTTGCTGTAATTACACACCCATTGGTCGCTCGCTGGGGGGATCAGAAGTCGTTTGATAAGCCTTGTCATTTGGATTGCTCCTGCAATACATAGATACAACGGCTCAAGCTTCTCACTTTACTCATGTGCCATAAATTTGAATTTATTTATTTTTATGATCGGTTTTTTAGGTCATTGCTTGAATCTTTTTTTAGCAAGGCCTCGCGAAATAGCCCCTTTAGATACTCAACATTTGGTACGCCCGCATAGTTGAGCCGGGTGATAAACGCCAGCCGTCGGTGTGGCCCCGGATCTTGCAGTGGGATCGCCACCAGCTCACGGTTGCTACCCAACAACGCGTCGAGAGCCATCTCTGGAACCAGAGTGCTACCCAGCCGGCCGGCTGCCATCTGGATCAGTGTATGGAGGCTGGTTCCCGCCAGCGCCTGATCAGTCTCACTGGCGGGTAATCGACAAGCCGACAAGGCATGGTCTTTCAGGCAGTGTCCGTCTTTGAGCAATAAAAGGCGGGTGTCGCGCAGTTGCTTCCCAGCAACTCGCGTTTTACCAGCCAGGGCATCCGCCTTGTGGGTCACCAGATAGAAATCTTCCGCCCAGAACTCAAAAGCGTGCAGGCCTTCGATTGGGTAGGGTAGTGCGAGAATCGCAGTGTCCAGCTCGCCGTTACGCACCTTATCAACCAATACAGCAGACTGTTCCTCAATGATGGTTATTTGGCTGTTCGGGTGCTGCTCTCTAACCCAGGGCAACGCTTGCGGTAACAGATATGGGCCAATCGTCGGGATAACACCGAGGCTCAAGGGCAGACTCAACGGCGCTTGTTCCTGTTCCGACAGTCGATAGAGATCCTTAACGCCCGCAACCACCTCCCGAGCTTTGGCCAGCACCCGCATTCCCTGCACTGTTACCAGTACTTGCTTATTGTTGCGCTCAAATATTTGCAGGCCCAGCTGACTTTCGAGCTCAGCAATCGCGGTACTTAAGGCCGACTGAGATACCGCGCATTCCTCAGCAGCCCGCTTAAAGTGGCGCTGCTTGTCCACGGCGATCGCGTAGTTCAGCTGTTTCAGAGAAATCATCGGGTTTCCTATTCAGTCAGTATGTATTCGTCAGCCCGTGCAGAGGGTGTTTTAGCGCCTCAATATCCCAAATAATAGAACATATGATTCAAGTTAATTCAATTTATCTGAATCATCACGAGCGCTATTGTGGTTTCCAACGGTGGCGATGTCACCACGGCTCAACGCATTAACCGAGAGGAAAACACTCATGGCTAAAATCAACCAAACCATTCCTGACTTTAAAGCAGAAGCGTTTCACAACGGCGAATTCAAGACCATCACTGCAGACGACGTAAAAGGCAAATGGGCTATTTTTCTATTCTACCCGGCAGACTTCACCTTTGTTTGCCCGACCGAGTTGGAAGATATGGCCAAACACTACGACGAACTGCAATCGCTGGGGGTGGAAGTATTTTCTGTTTCGACCGATACGCACTTTGTGCACAAAGCATGGCACGACACCAGTGATGCCATCGGCAAAATCCGCTACCCAATGCTGGGCGATCCCACAGGAAAAATAGCGCGTGGTTTTGACGTAATGATAGAGGAAGAAGGTGTCGCGCTGCGCGGAACCTTTTTAGCAGATCCAGACGGCGTCATTAAGGTTGCAGAAATCCACGATCTGGGTATTGGTCGCTCTGCAAAAGATATGCTGCGCAAGGTGAAAGCCGCGCAATATGTTCGCGACAACGATGGCGAAGTTTGCCCGGCAGCCTGGGAAGCGGGGCAGGACACCTTGAAGCCAAGCCTCGATCTCGTTGGCAAAATCTAGTCACAAGCCGCCCTCACTCTTCTCGAGAGTGAGGGCCTTTAAAAAACACCGGCACAGGAACACAGACCATGTTAAGCCAAGATATTCTAGCCGCAGTTAAGGGCTACACGGAAAACCTGACACAACAAGTAACACTGGTTCTGCAGACCGGTGTTCATGAACAACGAGCAGAACTTTACGCCTTTCTTCGCGACATAAGTAATGTGTCAGATCTTATAAATTTTGTGGAGCGTGATAGTAATTTGCGCAGTCCAATATCATTCTCCATTGAAAACGAACAAGGCGACACTGGTATTCGATTTTCAGGAATACCGGGCGGTCACGAATTTAACTCGCTGATTCTCGCGATACTGCAGGCAGGTGGACACACACTTAAACTTGATGGCGCAATGCAACGACTGGTTCAGGCAATCGATGAGCCCCTGCATTTTGAGGTTTTTATCAGCTTAAGCTGCCACAATTGCCCAGATGTAGTGCAGGCATTAAATCAGTTCGCCTTGTTGAATAACAAGATTGAAACAGAAATGATTGATGGCGCGCTGTTTCAGAAAACCGTCGAAGCACGCGCAATACAGGGCGTGCCCGCGGTTTATCTTAATGGCGAACCATTCGCTAACGGCAAGGTAGACACTGCACAACTGCTCAGTAAGCTGCAACGACGATTTCCCAGCCTCAGCACCACGCCACCTGAGCAGCTACCCACTCAGGACGTTACCGTTATCGGCGCTGGCCCCGCCGGTGTGGCAGCAGCGATTTACGCGGCACGCAAGGGGTTGGCGGTTACACTTGTTGCAGATCGACTAGGCGGGCAGGTAAAAGATACCCAAGGAATTGAAAACCTCATCTCAGTCCCTAAAACCACAGGCCCGGAACTCAGTGGGAATTTGCGTGCTCACCTTCAAGACTACGCGGTCACCTTGCGAGAGCACCAGCAAGTCTCTCACATCACAAAGGGAGATATAAAACGCCTGACACTCAGCTCTGGTGAAATCATCAATAGCCGCACGCTGATAATAGCCACTGGCGCCAAGTGGCGCGAACTCGGCGTGCCAGGGGAAAAGGAAAATGTCGGCAGCGGGGTCGCCTATTGCCCTCACTGTGACGGACCCTTCTTCAAAGGAAAAGACGTCGCGGTAGTTGGCGGCGGTAATTCAGGAATAGAAGCCGCTCTCGACCTTTCCGGCATTGTTAGATCCGTTACCGTGTTTGAATTTATGCCGCAGTTAAAAGCGGATCAGGTACTGATAGAACAGGCTCGCAAGCGCAGTAATATCCACCTGCTGACCAATGTGGCAACCCACGAAATAGTCGCCGACGAAGGGAAGGTGAGTGGGCTGGTGTATGTCAACAGAAGCACCGACGAGCGGAAAACACTACCTTTGGCCGGCGTGTTTGTTCAGATAGGCCTGTTGCCCAACAGTGGTTTTCTTCAGGGAGTCGTGGAATTGAGCGAGCGTGGCGAAGTGATCGTCAATGCGCGTGGCGAAACAAACGAAGCCGGCATATTTGCCTGCGGTGACGTGACAACCGTTCCCTACAAGCAAATCGTCGTAGCGCTGGGGGAGGGCGCCAAAGCAGCACTGACAGCCTTCGAGTACTTGCTGGCCACTACCGACGAAGCAGCTGATCTGGCCGCATAACCCATAAACCGGGGTCGTATCGTATATTTTTTATACGATACGACCCCGGTTTTTTTAGACGTCCAGGTTGGCAACGTTGAGGGCGTTAGTCTCGATAAATTCACGACGGGGTTCAACCACGTCGCCCATGAGCGTTGTGAATATCTGATCGGCAGCTATCGCATCTTCAATCGTAACTCGCAGCATGCGGCGACTCTGGGGATCCATGGTGGTCTCCCACAACTGATCCGGGTTCATTTCACCCAAACCCTTGTAGCGCTGGATGTTGTATC
>NZ_JBFJTH010000189.1:0-6591 GCF_041625495.1 Litorivivens sp.
CATCAGCATCAGCAGCACGCCCAAACCGCGCTCCATAAAACCTTCGAGCCAAACCGGCATTTTGTTGCTCAGGGTAGCCATAGTCGCTGTCCTTTATTCGGCGCGCGGGTGTAACCCACGCAAAAATTCGTCGTCAACTGCCGGTTCCGGCTGCACGGGGTATTCGCCGCCGATCGCCTGGTAGTCGCGTAATTGGTATACATAAGCCAGAATCTGGGCCACCGCGAGATAAAGACCGCCTGGGATTTCACGACCAATATCTGTAGTTGCATATACCGCCCGCGCCAGGCGCGGCGATTCCACAATAGGCACATCGTTTTCACCCGCGACCTCCCGTATCTTGGCCGCTATCAGGTCAGCACCTTTGGCCAGTACGATCGGGGCACCGCCGCGTACCTCGTCATATTTCAGGGCAACCGAGTAGTGTGTGGGGTTGGTTATAACCACATCGGCGGTGGGCACATCGGCCATCATTCGTCGTCGCGCAGCGGCCTGCTGCATTTCCCGCAGCTTGCTTTTTACTTCTGGGCGGCCGTCGGTTTCCTTCATCTCATCGCGAACTTCCTGCTTGGTCATCCGCAGTTCTTTCTGGTGATTCCACTTCTGAAATGGCACGTCGATACAGGCAATGATAATGAGCGGCAAACTGGTAATCAGAAAAAACCAGCCGAGAATGCCCAGTGCATCGCGAATGGCCTTATCGGGGGCCTGCATGATCAGACCTATGATTTGATCTTGCATCATCATCACGCCCAAGACGGCGGCGGCACCCACCAGCAGGAGCTTGCCGATAGATTTGAACAGCTCAACCAAGCTCTTCAGTGAAAAAAGCCGGCCAAGCCCTTTCACCGGGTCAATGCGTTCAGGTTTAAACGCAAGCGAAAAGGTCCAGCCGCCGAGGGCTACATTGGCCACTGCCGAAGCCACAAAAACCACAGCCATCAGCGGAATGCAAAGCATAAGCGCCTCTACCAGCATGTTAAAAAACAGGCCCGGAAGTTGCGCGGGATCAGAGATCGTCAGGTAATCTTCACTAAAGGATTGCGAGAACAACCTAAGTGTACCCTCCCCCAGGCCCTGGCTGGCAAAGGCCATCATGCAGGCTCCTGCCAACGTTACCAGGGTGGTGGACAATTCCTTCGAGCGGGGAACCTGCCCTTTACTTTTGGCATCGTTGCGCTTTTTCTGGGTGGGTTCTTCTGTACGTTCCTGACCGCTGTCTTCAGCCACGCTGACCTCCCGCCAGCAAGGCATTCGCAGTTTCGAAAGCAGGTTCGATGAGGGTTTCAAGTGCCGGCACAAACAATGGCATCAATTGCTGCAGAACCACATACCCCACCAGAATCGCAATGGGAAAGCCGACCGCGAACAAGTTAAGCGTGGGAGCGGCACGGCTGATAACACCGACACCTATCTGCACGACCAGTAGTGCAATCACTGCAGGCAGCGCGATACGGATGGCGCCACTGAATATCTCTGCGCTCCATTGAATGATAATCCCGATGGTCTCGGGGCCGAAGGCCGTGAGACCGGCTGGCCAGATATGAAAGCTGTTAGCTACTAGCTTTAAAAACTCAAGGTGACCGCCCATAGCCAGAAAAATCAGCAGGGTAATTAGCAGGAAATACTGGCTGAGTATGGGTACTGAATTGCCGCGCTGGGGATCAACCATCATGGCAAAGCCTAACCCCATGCCCATGGAAATTGTTTGTCCGGCGAAAACAATGGCTTCAAAAACCAGCTGAATCAGAAACCCCAAACAGATGCCGATCAGAATTTCGTTTGCGGCCAGTAGCACCGCTTCAAAGCCCAGCGCGTTGATCGGCTGGGGTGTGGGCAGTACCGGCGCAACAACCAGCGCGGTCATCAATGCCAAGCCGACACGCACGCGTACCGGCACGTAAGATGAGCCAAACAGCGGCGCCGCCATCATTGCGCCGGTAATGCGAAGAAACGGCAACCAGACTGATGCAATCCAGGCGCCGATCTGGGCTTCATCAAGGATCATGATTAGCCAACCATGGCGGGTATGGATTCGAAGATGCGCAGCGTAAAATCCATTGCCAGACGCAACATCCAGGGCCCCGCAATACCCAATGCGATAACAAAAACGACAAGCTTGGGGATAAAACTCAGCGTCATATCCTGAATTTGCGTGGCAGCCTGGAACATGCCGATCAGAATGCCGGCGGCCAGTGCCGATAGCAGTAGCGGTGCTGCAAGCAGTACCGAAATAGTCATGGCCTGCCGACCCAAATCAACAACGGTTTACGGTGTCATGGTTACCTCAGGTAGTAAAACTTGCCGCTAATGAGCCCATCAACAGCACCCAGCCATCAACCAGTACAAACAGCATGATTTTAAATGGCAGTGATACCAGCATGGGCGAAAGCATCATCATGCCAAGCGACATCAGAATGCTGGCCACGACCAGATCAATCACAACAAAGGGAATAAAAAGCAGAAACCCGATTTGAAACGCCGTTTTCAACTCACTGGTCAGGAACGACGCCATCAAGACAAAAAACGGCACGTCCTCAGGTGACTCCAGGCTGTTAATTCCGGCGATACCCGCGAACATCGCGATATCTGCCTCACGTGTTTGGGCAAGCATAAAATCACGGAACGGCGAAAACCCTACAGAAATGGCCTCGGTAAAGGGCATGTCCCCCGCGAGATAAGGGGTCAAGGCCTGTGTGTTCACAGTTTGTAGTACCGGAAACATGATAAACAGCGTAAGAAACAGCGCGATACTGAGTAGCACCTGATTTGAGGGAGCGGACCCGGTGCCCAGAGCCTGACGCAGAATCGCCAGGACAATGATGATGCGTGTAAACGCGGTCATACCCAGCAGCATCGCGGGCAGTAGCGTCAGCACAGTCATCAACGCCAGTAGCTGGATAGACAAAGTATATTCAGACGCGCCGCCAGCGCCGGTTTCCACGGTGATCGCGGGCAATCCAGCCTGCTGTGCGAAAACGGGTAACGGCACAAGTAAAGCCAGCATCAACAACGAGCGCATCATCGCTTGCCTCCCCTGCCCGTCGTTAGCTGGCTCAGGTAGTCGGCAAAACCGGTACCGACTTGAGCATTCTCAATATCCGGGGGAGCGTCACCTTGCCAGCTGTGAAGCGTGCGCAGGTTGTTGCCCGCATAGCCCACCAGAATATTTTCATCACCAACTCTGAGTAGCAAAATCTTTTCTTTTACACCCAACGATAGCTGAGAGGTCACAGCTATTTTCTGAGTTGATACACCGATTACGCCACGGCCGCGACGCAGTACCCACGCGCAGGCGAAAAGTACCGCCAATACCACCAAGAGGCTGAAAATCACACTGAACGCATTGCCATAAGACAGGGGTTCCAGCGGCACTTTCTCGACAGACTCGGCGACCAAGACGCTGGAGTCAGCGGCTTCCGCAAGCACTGTACTGCAGTGCAGCGCAAGGCTGGCGGCTATTAGTCGCGCTTTGTGTGTTGTCGGAAAGGATATGGCATTAGCTGGCATCAGCAGATTCTCGTCTAACAAACGATAGTTTCGGGCCATCAGTTCAGGCGTCGTACACGTTCTTCCGGGCTGACCACTTCGGTAAGCTTGACGCCAAATTTTTCTTTCACCACGACAATCTCGCCACGCGCCACAAGCGTACCGTTAACCAGGACATCCAGCGGTTCGCCAGCCATTCGGTTAAGATCCACAACGGAACCCTGATTCAATTGCAGCAGTTCGCGTATGCTTAACTCCGCCCTGCCCAGTTCAATCGACAGCGCTACGTTTACGTCCAGCAGCATGTCCAGGTTGATTTCGCCGCCTCCGGCTGCCGGTGATGCGGTGAGCTCTTCCATCGCGGCTGCTTCTGTAGGTGTGTTGTCGCTCATGGAGCCATCCTCACTACTTGATTCGTTGCATGGGACTGCGCAGAGTCTCAAGAATCTGCGCGGCCAGTTGTCCGTCGTGCACCCCAAATTGCGCCCGCATCAGTCGGATACCGCCAATTTTGAGCTCAATATTTTTCGGGTCGTTAATGGCGATTACGTCGCCGGTCTTCAGTTGCAGGGCATTTTTCAGTTTGATCTTCTGCTCGGCGACCACGGCAACCAGCTCTACTTTGGCGTCTTCCAGACCGTCGACGAAATTAGCGCTCCAGTTGGGGTCCGATGGCAGGGCCTGCTGATTGGCCGTAATTTTCAATTGCTCGCGAATAGGCTCTAGACCTTTCCACGGCACCAACAGCCAGATGCCACCTTCGCTGGAATCAAAGGTCACCGCAAAACGGGTGGCTATCAGCGTTTCATTGTCGTCAAGAACATCAACGTGTTTTGGATCAGATTCCCGCCCGATGACCGTTGGCGCAATATCCAGAAAGTTGTGCCAGGCCGGCGCCAACTCTGCGATAAGGTCTTCCACAAATAGCTGGCTAAGTTGAACTTCGGTGGCGGAAAATTTTTCGGTGGTTCGCGACTTGCGCAGGCTGCTACCACCGCCGAAATAGCGGTTGACGATGTCAAACACCAGATCGGATTCAATCGCCAGTAGCATAGGCATGGCAATGGGCGCCGCATTCAGTACGGTCAGGCTACAGGGTGTTGCTAGGCGTGGTGCGAGCTCGGCGAGATCAGTAACAATCATTTCGTCGACTTTAACTTCACAGCTATTCGAGGCTAACTGCCCCGTCTTGTCGCGAATCGCTTCAGCGTAGGCCTCTTGAACTTCACGCAAGGGTTCCATCAAGCGCTGCAAGGCGTAGTGGTGTCGGTTAAAGTTATAACGTGTACCGAAGCCGATGTCGGTACTGGTTTGTGTGTCGAGTTCACCCGTCTCAAGCCCTCCCATGAGGGCATCGATTTCTTCCTGGTCCAATACACCTGCCATCTCGCTGTCTCCCTGCTCGGCTACTGGATCACAAACTTGGTGAAATACACCGCTTCTATTGCATCCATTTTCGCGGCTTCTTCGTTCAACACTTTGTTGATCGCCATTTTGGCGTTGGTCTGGATGGTAGATTTGCCGTCGGGTTGGCGCAGATCGTCAACGGTCAGAGAGCCCAGCTGGAAAATCAGGTCATTGCGAATACGTGTGTTGTGAGTTTCCAGAAGCTCCGCAACACTCTCATCACGGGTCATCACTTCCAGCTGTACTTGCAGAAAACGCATCTTGCCACTGCCTTGCAGGTTAACGACCAGCGACGGATCTATGGATAGATATAGAGGGGGCTTTTTTGATTTCGGAGCAACGGCGCTCTCTTCTGTTACAGAATCGGTGCCTGTTGCTGGCATGGTGCTGAGAAACATAAACCAGGTACCAGCGACCGACGCCAGAATAAGCACTGTCTGCGCAGCGGCGATGATAACAATATTCTTCATGCTCGATTAACCTCCTGCCAGGCAGGGGTTTCCTGCCAAAAATCGGACAATACTCGAACTAAAGCAAAGCTTGTGCCAGCATTTAACTCATTGTTTTTTAAGAATTAATATCGAACGGTTTGACGGGTGACAGTTTTTTGGCGGTTAGGCGTAGGCGTCGATAGAAGCGTCGCCACGGCTTACAACAACGACTTCAGCTTCTTCAGCCATCTCCTCGGCATCATCTGCCATACTCGCCCCTAGCTTACGCTGGGAGTGTTCCTGCTGCGCAGATTTGGCAGAGTTGTTATCTGCAAATAGCGGTGACGAGCTCATTTTAACATCGTCAAGTTTCAGCCCCTGTTGCTCTAGCGACTGTTGTAATTTGGGCAGCATGGATTCTATCAGGTCGCCTGTGTCGCTCTGCTGAGCGTGAATCTCAATCTGTGCAGCTGCATTGGAGATGGATACGCGAATTTCCACTGCGCCCAACTCTAGGGGTTTGAGTTGCAAAGTCGCCTGCTGGTTATCCTGTCGGCTCAGCCAGATGATTTTCTCGCCCAGACTATCAACCAGAGGTTCCCCTGAGTGCAAAACCGGTGCACCGGGTTGTACCGAGGTCGTAGCCGTTAGCGGCGTTGCCGAGGGTTGCGGAAGTATTCCATTGAGAGGTAATGCGTCCGAGCTTGTTGCAGATACCGAGGTTAGCGCCTCGGTGCGCTCGCGCCGCAGATCAAAACGCTGGATTGGCGATGTTGGCAGCTCGACGTGCACCGCTGGTGTTTCAGCCAGCGCTCTGCTCGCCTGTGCCAGCGGCGTATTGGTGAACTCCATTGTTTGTGTATGACGTCGCGACACCTCACTGGCAGCTACGTGAGCTTTGTTATCAGATGATGCCGGTGTGTTCAGTGCGGCTTCCGTGACGTCCCCCGAGCGTATTGGTCCTGTACGGAACGCCTGATTCTTCGTGGCAGCCGCGAGCGTATCTCGGGAGTGTTCGCTCGCTGAACCCACTCCGGCTTCACTGTCGACCGCCTCTGTCACTACGCCACGGCTAGGTGCATTTGTTAGCGGAGCCGCAGCGGAAAGATTTTGCCGCTGCAACGGAAGCTCATTGCCGCCAGCTTTGGAGATCATGGCTTTCGGCAGTGGAGTGAGCAAGTTAATGGCCGACGTATCCGTTGTGCCGTCGAGCTGGGTATTCAATTCATCAGCGGCGTCTTCGCCAGTGTTTTCGTTATTCGCG
>NZ_JBFJTH010000190.1:0-6530 GCF_041625495.1 Litorivivens sp.
AAGACGAAATCGACGGGGGTGGGGAGGGCGGCCGCCCGAGGGTTTCCGCCTGTGTTCCCGATGACACCGTAACGAACGCGATTGCCTTCCTTCGTCTCATGCATGTAGGCAATATCAAATGACCAGTTATCCGGGGCTGAGAGCCAGTCATAGGCTAGCGTCAGGCGCTTGCGTTCTAGCGTCTCCTTAACACTTAGCAAAGGTCCAGACAGTCCACTCATGCCGGCGGTAGTATTCGCAGCGACCCAGTCCGAAGGTAATTCCAGCGAACTGGTGTCTGTACTGGTAAAGACGGTGTGCCCAGTGTTGCTTCGATTGTGTGTAAATTCGCTATATTCGGCATACACCCCGTAATTTCCCGCATGCGATAAAGTGGCTTCAAGCCGCGGCACGGACAGCCCGATATTCTCACCAGTCACAGACCATTGAGTCTGCTTTACCGAGGGCGAGGTCAGACGGAAGTCGAGTACTTGATAGGCGCCCTGCTCTTCCAAAGCATTGTATTCGCCGAATTTGAACTGACTGTCGGTGATATAGCCACTGCCGACGTAAACGTAACCCGTCACATTGCTGTTGGAGTCATCTGCTATGGCCAGTGCCGACGATGCACAGATCGCAATGGAGTAAAGGGTCTTGATTCGTGGGCGCGTAATCATCCCAGTCTCCTTTAGCGCGTTAGCCTGATCCCGGAAGGATGGTTAGAACCATGTACTTGCGTATGGCAATTCATACAGTTTCTAGCCAACATGGAGTGGCTCGCACCACTTGGTGGAGTGCCAGCGCCACTGTAGTTGGTGCTTGGGTGGTACGGAGCTAAATGACACTGCTGGCAGAGAAACGGGCCTCGCGAACGCAGCATTGCCTGGTGGACAGACCCATGGGGGGTATGGCAATTAGCGCAACTTTCGCGCACCGGCGCATGCTCCCATAGGAACGGCCCACGTTTTTCTCCATGACACCGATAACACGTGTCATTGACAGAATTTTCGAGCAACAAGGCATCGGTGCTACTACCATGCGGGTTGTGACACTCCTTGCATCCCATCTGTCCTTCCGCGATGGGGTGTGCGCTTGTCTTGTGGATCTGTGCTCGGGTTTCGCGGTGGCACCCGAGGCAGAGTTCCGTCTCGGTTGGTGAAGTTAACAGGCTTTTACCCTGGGGATTGTGGAGCGAATGGCAACTGCTGCAGGCAACGCCGGCGCGTTCGTGTGCGCTACCTTGCCAATGCGTATTATTGTCTTTCCGGTGACAGGCTAGGCATTGCGCATTTTGAAGCGCAACGGGCGTTCGGTTGTTGAAGCCAATAGCTGTCGGTGCCGGTTTACCATTACTGTAGCGGGCAAGGTGTTCTTGACTGGGACCGTGACAGCTCTGGCAGAGCTGTTCGTTGGGTGCGTTCCCTGAGGCTGCTCGGCCGTGGGGTGTGGTCAGGATGCTATGTGCCGGGCTTGGACCATTCGGCCCATGACAGCTTAAACACACCTGCGGGTCTCCCGTTGCGTAAGCCTCTGCTGGCGCCGCATTCTCCTTAGATACAGCGATATTTGAGAGGGTGCTGCACAGTACCCAGACACAGAGCAGTCTGTATCGCCTTACTGCGACTCCTACGCTTGGGTTGATCGCTAGCGCGCACACAAACATAACTCCTCCTGGCCAATCGGGTAGCTCTTTCCTATTTATCCCTAGGGAGCAAATAGGGCGGCGCTAAGCCGTGATCGCCGAACCACCGCAATTCAGTGCCCGCACGCGATAGCAGCCTGCTCATCGCCTGCCTCTCAATGGAGATTAAAGTGTAGACAACGTGCGTTGGCCGATGCTGTTGCGAGCTCTATGGCGCACCATGCAGACAAATGTGTTATTGCCGCGGGTTCGTTGCCTATAGGGATTATAGTTGAACAACAAATAGAGCAAGGCGAGGTAAATACGCGGATGCGCCGGTATTTAGGCGGTTTCAGCTGGCTTCGTGTAAGAACCCCACATGACGCGGCTTTTCCGGCTGCTGACCTTTTTTCACACCGGGGCTGACCGTAGTGGGGCGGTCGACATCGCCGCTGACCAATGAGAACATCCCTTACAGTTTTCGCCCAATAACAAAAATTGAGGTGCGTCACGAAGTAGCGACAGCGCGCTGTTACTCTTTATGCACCGTTACGCAGGTTTTAAATCATGAATCGACTGTTGAAAAATGTAGAGCGCTCCGGCCTTTCGCGTCGTACCTTCTTGCGCACTTTGCTGTTTTCCGCGGGCAGTGTGGCCACCGCCAGCTGGTTGGCTGGCTGTAATAGCAGTTCCAGTAGCAGCTCCGGCAGCAGTGGGGGTAGTGCCGCCCCACGGCGCAGCCCCTTTGCCAGTATTGGCCCTTTGCAGGCCGCAGATGACAATGGGGTGCAGCTTCCGGCCGGGTTCAGTTCGCGGGTGATCGCTGTTTTCAATGAGCCTCCCATCCCAGACAACCCTGGTTTTTTGTGGCATTCCGACCCCGACGGCGGCGCGGTATTTCGCACTGATGACGGTGGTTGGATCTATGTATCCAACAGTGAAGTGCGTGACAGTACCACCGGTGGCGCGGCTGGCTTGCCAGGCACCTCCCGCGAGCATGTGGAGGCGCTGGGGCTCTTGCGCGGAGGCGTGAGTGCACTACGCTTTGATGCTGCTGGAAATCTGGTGGATGCGTATCCGGTACAACGTGATACAACCACAAACTGCTCTGGTGGGGTTACACCCTGGGGTACGTGGATCAATGGCGAAGAAATAATGGATGGCTACATGTTTGAGTGTAGCCCGCTGCGCGACGGTGGCACGCCCTTGAGGCTGGATCGTTTTGGCCGTAAGGCGCACGAGATGGCCGCGCTGGATCCCGAAGGGCGAGCAATCTATCACACCGAGGATATGGCGGGTGACGAGCGCTTTTATCGTACGATTTTTCCGACCGAAACCTCATGGCCAGCGGGTGATCGACCAGATTGGCAGCAGGGGGTTCTTCAAGTATTGGTTGTCGATGATGGCATTGATGCCGCACGCAAAGGCCCTGTGCCGATTCGCTGGATTGATGCGATCGACG
The DNA here is from genome assembly GCF_041625495.1 of Litorivivens sp. GTDB lineage: Bacteria > Pseudomonadota > Gammaproteobacteria > Pseudomonadales > Spongiibacteraceae > Litorivivens. Next base: position 3,063 of record NZ_JBFJTH010000190.1, read on the forward strand.
ATGGACGTCCGCAAAGTGACGTTTATCAGAGCGAAACAACGGTTTTTGCGGGTAACGAGGGTTGCTGGTTTCTTTCCGGATTTGTTTTCTTCTCTACCAAAAGCGACGACAACATCTGGGCGATCGATACCGTAGGCGGCACGATAGAAAGTATCTATAACCCGGAGGACGGTCCCGTCGGCTCACCGGTCGACCCAGATGAACCCCCCATGGCGGGGGTGGACAATATTGCCATGACGCTCGATGGCGAGATGATTGTGGTTGAAGACGGCGGCGATATGCGGGCCATGGTGCTGTTGCCGGATCGCACCACCATTCCTTTATTACGCCTGCCCGGGGACCCCAATGTGACGGAAGTTACTGGCCCTGCATTTTCGCCAGACGGCAGACGACTCTATGTGGCTAACCAGCGTGCGCTACGCAACGGTTTGCCGGCTGGTTTTGGCACTGGCGGTGTAATTTATGAAATTACTCTGCCATTTTCGGTGCGGGTTGACGCGCCGCTGGCAGGGCGTGTGGGTTGACAGTGTGCCACCAGAGATATTTGGACTTAACTAAGTTCAGGTAGGTGCGGCTAGCGGGGAGCAGGTCAAGAGCGTTCGTGATAAAAGAGTCTACTACTTTAACTGTGCTTTGCTTAATTGCTGCAGCGGCTGCTTCGGCAAAGCAACCCAATAGCAATGAGCGCATCGACGAGATAATAGTCACTGCACAAAAGCGAAGTGAATCTGTCCAAGACGTACCACTGTCGGTGTCTGTCTTGGGTGGAGAGCGGATCAGCAACGCTGCCATTCATTCTTTCGAGGACGTTTCGCAGGTTACCCCAAACACTGACATCAATATGACGGCGGGCTATGTCCAGGTCGGCGTGCGCGGCGTCAACGCCCCAATCAACGATGGAATGGAACAGTCCGTGGGTTTCTATATCGATGGGGTCTACTATGCCAAAACTGATTTCCTGCAGGACGCCTTTCTTGACTTGGATCGAGTAGAGGTATTGAAAGGCCCACAAGGCACATTATTTGGAAAAAACACGATTGCAGGCGCCATCAATGTTACCTCGGCCTCTCCTGTAAATACTTTTGGGGCCTCGGTAGGTTATCGCGGCGGCGAGCTTAGTACTCGGCAGCTAACCGCAATGTTGAATTTACCATTGCTGGAAGACCGGGTTGCTTTACGTCTGGCGGGTACCACCTTAGAGCGCGATGGCTACGTGTACAATACACTGCGTCACGAAGACGAAAAGCGCGTCGATAAAAGCGGACTCCGAACGCGCATGCTGTGGGAAGTTTCCAATCAGCTTTCCGCAACGTTAACCTACTATGAGGGACATGCTGCTGACTCCGGTCAGGGCTGGGAACCTTTCATTCTTGAGGATGATGCACAGGCGATACACGGGGCCTTTGATAAGTCACTGGAAGCAGAATTCGACTATCAAAGCCACGCCAACAGCGATAACAGGAACGATGTAGCAACCTACGTGACTAATCTCGATATTCGCTGGGATATCGCAGACTTTCAACTGTCTTTACTCGGTAGTCATGCCGAGAGTCGCTCAGATCTCTTTTTGGATGCCGACACAGCATCAGCCCCAATTGCGGAATGGTTGCGCCAATTTACATATCGCCAAAATATGCTGGAAGCACGATTAGATTCAGGGCCAGGCACACTCGAGTACCTTATCGGCTTCTTTGGTTTCTGGTCAGACAATAAACAGGCTGGGGACCTGCGCATGTTACCGGAAGGGCCGCTGGCGTCCGTATTGGGGCCGCTGCTGGGTGTCGAGAATTCTTTCACCGGATCTGAATTTGCCGGTATCGATGCTTTTCTAAATGCAACGACAACGGACGCACTAATTCAGCAATATCATTTAAGCACAATAACTAAAGCACTATTCTCACAAGTCACATGGCATTTGAATGAACGGCTTAGCCTGGTCGTTGGGCTCAGAGCTTCGCAGGAGACCAAGACGGTATATCTCGATCAGGATTACGAATCGACAGGCATTTTGCTGCAATCAGCTTTTGGGGTAACTGAATACACACTCGATGACCGGCGCGATGAATCCAATATTGCACCAAAAATAGCTGGAAAATATGCCGTGGGTGACGACGACATGGTGTATGTCACACTTGCGCAAGGCTTCAAAGCGGGCGGTTTTAATCCGCTAGCGCGAGAGGCCGATGAGGCCTCGTTCGATCAGGAGTATGCGCAATCTTATGAAGTAGGCTACAAACTCACCGCGCTGCAGGGGGCACTAACAGCTAATACAGCGATCTATCGCACCGAATATGATGATATGCAGATTCAAGCGTTTATCGGCAATGGCTTTCTGGTAAGCAATGCCGCAGAAGCCACCACGCAGGGGCTAGAGTTTGATCTTCTCTACCAGCCTAGATTGGGAACATCCCTCTATACCAATATCGGAGTCAGCGACGCCAGATTTAATAGGTTTCCCGACGGACCTTGCCCGGCGACGTCGGAACACGAAACCTGCGACCTCAGTGGAGAGATGCTGCCACGGTCATCCAAATACAGCGCCAACCTCGGCGGTTCGATCGCTTACCCGTTGCTCAATAATCGAATTGCCGCTTTTTTGGGTGTCGATTGGAGCTGGCGATCAGACATCTTATTTGATCTAGATCAGGATCCACTGGATAGTCAGGATCAATACCATCTGATTAATCTACACATAGGAGTGGTGGATCCGGGAAATGCATGGAAGTTTCTCGTACACGTAAAAAACCTGGAAGACCGCAAAGTGCGCCAATTTGCAGCGGATATGCCGGTTTTTAACGGCTCGCATATGGGTTTTCTGCACCCACCACGAATTGTATCCGCGGAGTTTATTCGCACATTTTAGGAAACGACAGTGTTGACATGTTGGCGGGGGTTTATTACTCCTTGGGAAACCCTTGAGTAATGTCATAGGCAATTTGATCTCCTAACTATACCCCGCATGCTATGCTCAACCACCCCAGATGTGCAGCCGCCATTGGCGGCAACAACCTCCCCGCCGTTGGCGGCGCCAAACCCCAGCGGTTGCGCGAAACGCCTGCAGCGCTTTTAATTGCTTGCAAATTGCGAACAAAGAAGCGCACACATGAAAGCACAAACACTTCTGCTGGCAGCGGCTGTCGTGATGACGACGGCCTGTACGGGGGGCGGCGAGCCGGATCCGATGCAGGGGACGGTCGATGCCAGCGCCGGGACCATCGATCAAGTGAGCACCTACCGGGCGATCGCGCAGAACGTGAGCCAGGCCGAGCTTAAGGATTGGCGGCGAGCGGATTGCTTCGAAGCTGTTCGCGAGGGCTCCGGGGCCATCGAATCGGAACTATTCAAGGTGTGCTTCGACGGCGGGACGGTCGAGCTAGAGCATCGCGTCGATAGCGAGGATGTTGGGCGGCTGGTCGCGCGCTGGTCGCAAGCAGGTTTCACTCTGCGGCTGGATGTACGCAGCGCTTC
>NZ_JBFJTH010000191.1:0-6529 GCF_041625495.1 Litorivivens sp.
TTATCCCTATGGCAGGGCAGGGATTGACCGCCAACATTATGTCGCTGGGAGGAATCGCCGTCGCCATTGGCGCGATGGTAGATGCTGCAGTCGTCATGATGGACAACGTGCATCGACGGCTACGTGAGAGCGCTACAACCAAGGACAAAAAGGAAGTGATGATTGCCGCCCTACAGGACGTAGGCCCCAGCATCTTTTTTTCGCTATTAATCATTACCGTATCCTTCTTGCCGGTATTCAGTTTACAAGCGACAGAAGGCCGACTTTTTCAACCACTGGCTTATACCAAAACCTATAGCATGGCCTTTGCGGCTCTGTTGTCGGTGACCCTGATTCCTGCTCTTGTGATTCTCGTCATGCGCGGTTTTTCCCCAATAGGTGAAAACCCACTGGAGCGCGCATTGCGGCGCAGTATTACACCCGTGATTTCCGCGGCGGTTCGCTATCGAAGGGCAACCCTTGGCATCGCCTTGCTCGCATTAGTTGGTACCGCGCCGTTAATCAAACAACTCGGTAATGAATTTATGCCGCCGCTGAATGAGGGCAGCATTCTATACATGCCCACTGCACTGCCGGGCATGTCAATCAGCGAGGCGGGGCGAGTCTTACAGAGTATGGATAAGGCTTTATCCGAATTCCCGGAAGTGGAGCGGGTGTTCGGCAAGGTTGGCCGCTCTGACAGCGCCACTGATCCTGCGCCGCTCTCTATGGTGGAAACGGTGATCACGCTGAAGCCTGAAAGCGAGTGGCGTGCAGGACTCAGTTGGGATGACCTCATTGCTGAAATGGATGAAAAGCTGCGCTATCCGGGCATGCCGAATATCTGGTGGATGCCGATTCAGACCCGAACGGAAATGCTCGCAACAGGCATCCGCAGCTCACTGGGAATCAAGGTGTTTGGCGATGACCTGGCCACGATCGAGGCGCAGGCTACCGCGATTGAACAGGCCCTGCAGAACGATGCGCGTACCGCCAAGTACACGCGCAGTGCCTTTGCCGAACGCCTGACCGGGGGCTATTTTCTGGATTTTGATATTGATCGTTTGGCGGCAGCACGCTACGGCCTCACAGTAAAAGACATTCAGGATACGTTGAGTATTGCGGCCGGTGGAATACCACTAACAGAAACTGTTGAGGGGCGTGAGCGTTACGCCGTCAATCTTCGTTACGCCAGAGATTACCGCCAAGACCTAAATGCCTTGGAGCGCTTATTGGTCACTACGCCAAGTGGTCAACAGGTACCCATTAGCGAAGTCTCTAAACTACATTTTCGTACGGGCGCACCGATGATTCGCAATGAAAATGGCCAGCTGCTCGGCTTGGTGTTTGTGGACGTAAAACCTGAAATCGGCGTGGCAGACTACGTGAGCGTAGCCAAGCAGGTTGTCGCCGAGGAAGTGCAACTACCGGCAGGCTATGCACTGGAATGGGCGGGTCAGTACAAGTACTTCGAGCGAGCAAAAGCGCGCCTGCAATGGATGGTGCCGGCAACCTTGGGCATAGTGTTGCTACTACTCTATCTGCACCGGCGCAGTGTAAAAGATGCGTTGTTTGTTCTGAGCGCGGTGCCCTTCGGTCTGACAGGAGCCTTCTGGCTGCTGTTTACGCTCGACTACAAACTCAGCGTTGCCGTGTGGGTAGGTATCATCGCCATGGCCGGTCTAGCGGCAGAGCTGGGTCTGTTGATGCTGCACTATCTCGACAAGGCTAGGGGCAATCGAGAGATTAACGATATCGCCCACGCGGCGGCACAGCGCATACGACCAATGCTGATGACCAGTCTAACGCTGTTGCTATCGCTGATTCCTGTGATGATGAGTGATGGCACTGGTGCTGACGTGATGAAGCGGATTGCTGCGCCTATGGTTGGCGGCACGGTGACCTCATTGGTTGTGGTAATGCTGGTTTTTCCAGCATTGTATTCACTGGTGTATCCAGTAGGACATCACAGAGTGTAAAGGTATTGACCCTGTATCCTACTACAGGGTCTTAACTGTCTTTAATGCACGAGATTGAGTGCAGAACCTGTACTCAAGGAGCTTCGTATGGAACACGCATGTTGTGTTAAAGAGCAACCTCAAACGCAAACTGAGCCTCAAAGTCAGTGTCACACTCCAGCGAACAAGGTCTCTCAGCTGGATTTCGACTGGACTAGTGGCCCTGTTTGGCGGCAGTCAGCAAAGAATACCGCTTGGTGTCTGCTTGGCTGTGCGATTGGTGATTTCGGAACTATATTCGCCTTTCAGGTGTTGGCGCCGGAAACCAATGCGATGCTGGTAATGGCATTAGCGATGATGAACGGTCTGCTGACCAGTATTGCACTGGAAACGTTCATTCTCAGCCGTCAGATGGTTTTCAAGCTGGCATTTAAGACTGCCATTGGTATGAGTTTGGTTAGTATGGTGGCGATGGAGTTTGCCATGAACTTAACCGACTACCTGCTGGTGGGAAAGGCGGCCCTGACTTGGTGGTCAATAGGCCCAAGCTTGCTGGCTGGTTTCCTGACTCCCTGGCCGTATAACTACTGGCGATTGCGGCGACACGGGAAGGCCTGTCACTAACGTGTAAATAGTAAGGTCGAGGGTTGACCTTGACCCTACTTCAGGGTTTACATTATTTCTATCTCTGAGTGCGGGTATTGTTTAAACGCATGAAACGACACTGGATTGCGAGCCTGATGATCATGCTCACCTTGCTACAGCTGGGTGGGACGGTCTTGGCTGCCATTTCCAGTAGTGACCTTGTCTCTCCCCTGTCAAATGGCTCTTACACGGATTTCACCACGGACGGCGCGACAGGCTGTCACGCGGACGAAACCAGTGATGCTGTGACGATACATTCACGCCACAATGCACACAGTCAGGCAGGAACTGATTCCGCAGAATGCTGCAGGTTTGAGTGCGACTGCTGTGTTGGAGGTTGCGGCACGACGATTCTCACAAGGGCCGTCACCAATAATTTCCCTCCCCGTTCGCCGATGACCGAAAACTACCATCGGAACCCCCCTTTGCCACCCAGTTTTTCCTTTCTGAAACCCCCGATCCCGGCCTGACACGGGGTTAGTGCGCCCGTCGTTTGCGTGCTTTTACGTTTTCATCGTTTCAGAAAAAGGAAATTACCGTGTTTAATTCATTATCACGTCGTCGGTTTGTCACCGGCGTGGCCGCTGGCACTGCGCTGGCCGGCGTCGGTTTTCGCAGCGGTCGGGCGCTGGCCAACCCGCGACCAACCTTACTCAAGGGCAATCAGTTTGATCTGTCGATCGGCTATCAGCCGGTTAATTTTACCGGCGCCGAGCGCACAGCCACCTCGGTAAACGGCAGTGTGCCCGCACCTGTGCTGCGCTGGAAGGAGGGCGAGCGGGTCACCTTGAATGTGACCAACCATCTCGCCCACGACAGTTCCATCCACTGGCACGGCATTATCCTGCCGACCGACATGGATGGCGTGCCGGGGCTGAGTTTCGATGGCATCCAGCCGGGTGAAACCTATAAATACCAGTTCGATGTGAATCAGAGCGGCACCTACTGGTATCACTCCCATTCCGGTTTTCAGGAGCAAACGGGCGTTTACGGCGCCATTGTGATTGATCCGAAAGATCCGGATCCTGTGCAGTGCGACCGCGACTATGTGGTGCTGTTATCCGATTGGACAGACGAGAACCCTCACGACGTCTATGCCAAGCTGAAAAAAATGAGTCACTACTACAATTTTCAAGAGCGCACCGCAGGCGATTTGTGGCGAGACATCAAGGAAAAGGGGGTCGCCAAAACCTGGAACGAGCGCAAGATGTGGAACATGATGCGCATGAACCAGACCGACATCGCCGATGTCACCGGTTATACCTATACCTACCTGATGAACGGTGCAACGCCGGATAGCGGCTGGACGGGTTTGTTCAAACGCGGTGAGAAAGTGCGGTTGCGCTTTATCAATGCCGCGGCCATGACCATTTTTGATATTCGTATTCCGGGGCTGAAAATGACCGTCGTTGCGAGCGACGGGCAGAATATCGAGCCAGTCAGTGTGGATGAATTTCGCATCGGCGTTGCCGAAACCTACGACGTGGTTGTCGAGCCCAGCGATGACACGGCCTATACCATCTTTGCTCAAACCAATGACCGCACCGGATATGCCCGTGGCACCCTGACGCCAAACCCAGCTTGGACAGCAGACGTTCCCGATATGGACTACGTACCTGTACTTAGCCACAACGATATGGGGATGGCCCATAACATGGGCGGGATGAATCATGGCCAAGGTGGTATGTCGACTATGGATCACAGTCAGCACGATATGGGTGGGATGAAGCGCGACCAAGGTGAAATGTCGGGTATGGATCATAGCCAGCACAACATGGGCGGTATGGATCACAGTCAACACGGCATGCAGGCCAAACACATGGCCGATAAACCGGCCCCCGCAGGGTTTGGCAGCCGGGCCGCCATACAGCACGAGAAAAGCGAGTACGGAGCGCATACCGATATGCTGGCAGACGCGCCACAAAACGGCCTGAATGATCCCGGTCTGGGCTTGCGCGATCACGCCCAGCGCTACGGACGTAAAGTGCTGACCTATGCAGACATCCGCAATCTCTACCCCACGCTGGACAAGCGCGATCCGAGCCGGGAAATCCAGATACACCTCACTGGCAACATGTCGCGTTACATGTGGTCGATGGACGGTATCAAGTTTGCCGACGCCGACCCCATTCGTCTGAGTTACGGTGAACGGGTTCGCATCACGCTGGTGAACGACACCATGATGACGCACCCCATTCACCTGCACGGCATGTGGAGCGAGCTGGAAACCGAAGAGCCCGGCTACATTCCGCGCAAGCACACCATTATTGTGCAGCCGGGGTCGACCATCAGTTATCTGGTTACCGCCGATGCGATCGGTCGCTGGGCTTACCACTGCCATCTGCTCTATCACATGCCGGGCATGATGCGCGAAGTGCGGGTAGAGAAAGGAGGGCGCTCATCATGAAAATTTTTTCGACATCGCTGGTAGCACCCTTAACGCTGTCCTTCACTTTGCTGGCGAGCGGCATCGCCCACGCTGGCGGAAAAGATGATCCTTTCCTGACCATGGGCAAGCTGGATCAGCTCGAAGTGCGTGACACAGAAGGCCCGGATCCACAGGTAGTTGAAGGCCAGTTCTGGGCCGGTTACGACCTGAACAAACTCTGGCTCAAATTCGAAGGTGAGCGCGTTGACGACGAGAGTGAAGAACTTGAGTTACAGGCGCTTTACAGCCGGGCGATATCTGGCTTCTGGAATATCCAGATGGGCGCCCGCCGTGACTTCAAACCCGAGCCCGACCGCGACTGGGGTGTGATCGCCCTGCAGGGGCTGGCGCCATATTACTTTGAAGTGGATGCGTCATTGTTTGTGGGTGGCGCCGGGCGCACCGGTTTGCGCCTGGAAGCCGAGTATGAACTGCTGGTTACCCAGCGGCTGATTCTTACCCCGGAAATTGAACTGAACGCTTACGGCCACAACGATCGTGACACCGGCGTCGGCTCCGGTCTGGCCGACGCTGAAATCGGCCTGCGCCTGCGCTATGAAATTCGCCGGGAATTCGCGCCCTATATCGGGGTTAACTGGATTAAAAAGTATGGCAATACCGCCGATTTCGCCAGCGCTGAAGGGGAAGACATTGAAGACACCCAGTTGGTCGTTGGCATACGGGCCTGGTATTGAGGAGAACGAAAACATGGTATTCAAATCATTAATTCCGGCCCTCGTGGCCATTATGATGACCGGCACAGCCCTGGCACACAGCCCAGAGAAGGTTCGCGACGATGCAAAAAATCGGCAGGCCGCGCAAAAGGTGCGCTGCGAGAAATTTTTGGCGCGGCCCGACAAGGAGCTTGATAAATCCAGCCCGGTTATCCAGGCCATGCTCAAGCGTTGTCAGGCGCAGGATGAAGGCAGCAAAGACGGGGAGGGTGAACATGACCAGGGCCATCACTGACTCGCGTGTTTCTGAGTGGATTGATCCTAAAGGAGCGTTGCGATGAAGACGATCAAAATGTTGCTGATTCTCCTGCTGCTGGCCGCAGCCGGGGCGCTCGGGTTTATCTATTCCGGTGTGTATTCAGTTGCGGCCAACGAGCCGCATATGAAAATTACCTACTGGGCGTTGGAAACTCTGCGCGAACGCTCGATTGCACGTGCAGCCTCTGACATCAGCGTGCCGGATCTTTCTGATCCGGACATGCTCCTGGCAGGCGGTGCCGACTACAACGAGATGTGCGTGGGTTGCCACCTGAAGCCCGGTTTGCCACAAACCGATATGACCTTGGGGCTCTACCCCCGCCCGCCGGGTCTGACCCGCTCACCCGAGACCCACGACCATGCTCACCCGGTGGGTGGGCATAACCGGGACGACGCGCTTAAACGCCAGTTCTGGATTATCAAGAACGGGATCAAAGCCTCGGGCATGCCCGCCTGGGGAGAAACCCACAGCGATGAGCGCATCTGGGCGATGGTGGCTTTTCTTGAGGAGCTGCCGAAGATGGAAA
>NZ_JBFJTH010000192.1:0-6461 GCF_041625495.1 Litorivivens sp.
GAGCAGTGCCGGCTGGCGGTTGATGAGTTGCTGCCCGAACTGTTGACGCTGGAGCTCGAGGGATGGGTGGAGCAGCAGGGAGCATGCTGGGTGCGCTGCCGATAATCGAATCCTGTGCGGATTGCGCAATGCCCTTGCGTCTCAGCGTCGACTTCTGTGTCCTTGGACAAGCAATTTCACAACCTTGAGGAGGAGCTTGTGGATACACTTGTCAGGCGGGCGCATGTATACCGCGCCGCCACCTGTCCTTGGGGCAAAAAGGCCGCTGATCTGCTGGCCAGCCAACACATCAACTTTATGGATCATACCTTTGCCAGTCGCGAGGAAGAGGAGGCATTCAAACGTCAGGAAGGTGTGTCGACAACCCCTCAGGTCTATCTGGACGGTCGTCGAATAGGGGGTTACACCGAGCTGGCCCAACGCTTGAACTCTGGGTTAGAGGGCGGCAGCGATGAAGGCCAGCTGCAAGCCTATTTACCGGTGGTCGCGGTATTTGCCACCGCCCTGCTGATGGCGCTCGCAAGTGGCGCAGGGCTGATGGGGTTTATGGGGTTTTCGCTGTGCCTGCTGGCCTGTCTCAAGTTAATGGATCTTCGCAGTTTTGTGGATGGCTTCATGCAATACGATCTGCTGGCGCCCAGAGTGCCCACCTATGGCTGGACCTACCCTTTTCTCGAGCTGGCGGTGGGTCTGGCGCTGTTGGGTAGCATGGCATTAACGCCGATGGCCTGGGTGGCGTTGGTGGTCGGGGTGATTGGCGGCACGTCAATCCTCAAAGCCGTTTACGTTGATAAGCAGGATCTCAACTGTGCTTGCGTGGGCGGCAATTACGATGTGCCGCTGGGTTTTGTCAGCTTTACGGAGAATGCCGTAATGGCGGGTATGGGTGCCGCTATCTTACTTAGGCTCATGTAATGCGCCGTCGCTGATTTCGTCTAGGGCTTGCATTGCGGCGCCGGCTCCGGTATTTTCCGCGCTTTTCCAAATACCGGCCTGTGCCGGCCCAACCGGAGGCTTTGAAATGAGCAAGCCCTTTGTTGCTATTCTGATGGGTTCAGATTCCGATCTGCCAACCATGGAAGCGTCTTTTGACGTACTGAAGAAGTTTGATATCCCCTTTGAGGTGAAAATCACTTCTGCCCACCGCACGCCTGCTGCGACTCACGCCTACGTGACTGATGCAGACGCCCGCGGTTGTGCGGCCTTTATCTGTGCCGCTGGCATGGCGGCTCACCTTGCGGGTGCCGTTGCGGCAGCTACTGTGAAGCCGGTTTTGGGTGTGCCGATAAATGCGTCTCTGGACGGCCTGGACGCCCTGCTGTCTACTGTACAGATGCCCGGCGGCATTCCCGTGGGTACCCTGGCTATCGGCAAAGCCGGCGCCAAGAACGCTGCTTATCTGGCTGCTCAGATCATGGCGACCTCGGACGAGAAGCTGGCCAAGGCTGTACGCGATGAGCGCCAAGCCAACGCCGATGCGGTTATTGCTAAAGACGCCGAACTGCAAAAGCGTCTGAACGGCTAATCATGCCCTTCGTTTCGGCGTTCCGCATCCGGCGCGCCGCAGACATTCTTTTGGCGGGCGGTCTGATCACACACCCCACTGAGGCGGTGTGGGGTTTGGCCTGCCTGCCGCAGTTTCCTGGGGCAACCGCGCGTTTGCTTGATCTCAAGCAGCGCCATCCGGCCAAGGGTTTGATTCTGGTTGGCCACAGCGCTAGCTGTTTTGCTCCTCTGCTCGATCCTCTGCCTGCCAGTGTTCGACAGCGCATGCTTGATGCATGGCCTGCAGCCATTACCTTTGTTGTACCTGACCCCGAGGGTTGGGCGCCGGCTTGGGTGCGCGGCAGTCATGACTCTGTGGCCATTCGGGTCAGCAAGCACTCGCTCACGAGCGAATTGAGCCGCACTGTGGGCGGTCCGCTGATCAGTACCTCGGCCAATCCTTCGGGCGCCAACCCGGCGCGCACTGCACTTAAGGCTCGTCAATATTTCGGGGAACGTCTCGACTATTATCTGGTCGGAGAGACCGACGGCGCGAGTCGTCCAAGTCGCATACTCGATGCCCTTACGGGCGAAGCGTTCCGGGAGTAACCGTGGAAATTCAGGCCGTCAAAGATTACCTGCTCGACCTGCAGGAGCGTATTTGCCGTGAGCTGGAAGTTGTCGACGGAACAGGCACTTTTGTTGAAGATGTCTGGGAGCGCGGTCGCAGTCGGATTATGACCGACGGTACGGTCATAGAAAAAGGCGGGGTCAACTTCTCTCATGTCACCGGCGATAATATGCCGGCGTCAGCCACCGCGCGCCGGCCAGAGCTGGCGGGTCGTTCCTATCAGGCGATGGGCGTGTCGCTGGTGATTCATCCAGAGAATCCCTATGTGCCCACTAGTCATGCAAATGTCCGTTTCTTTGTCGCTGAGAAACCCGGTGAGGCGCCGGTCTGGTGGTTTGGCGGCGGCTTTGACCTCACGCCCTACTACCCTGTTGAAGAAGACTGTGTGCACTGGCACCAGTGTGCGCACGACGCCTGCGCGCCTTTTGGCGACGAGGTGTATCCGACTTTCAAGGCTTGGTGTGACGAATACTTTTACCTGAAACACCGCGATGAAACCCGCGGTGTGGGCGGTCTGTTCTTTGATGATCTCGATGAAGGTGGTTTTGAGCGCTGCTTTTCACTGATGCGCAGTGTCGGTGACGCCTATTTAAAGGCGTACGTGCCGATTGTTGAGCGCCGCAAGGCGATGGCTTGGGGTGAGCGGGAGCGCAATTTCCAGCTTTATCGCCGGGGTCGCTATGTCGAGTTTAATCTCGTTTTTGATCGGGGTACCCATTTCGGACTGCAAAGTGGTGGCCGTACCGAATCCATTCTTATGTCCCTGCCACCTCTGGCGCGCTGGGAGTATAATTGGCAGCCCGAAAAGGGCAGCCCAGAAGCTGACCTTTACGACCATTACCTGAAGCCACGGAAATGGCTGTAAGTGCAGCCGGGAAAAGGCCTTTTTATGTCCCAGTCTGACCAATATGCTGTTTTTGGCAATCCCATTCGCCACAGTAAATCGCCGGAAATTCATGCGGCTTTTGCGGCCCAAAGCAAGCAAGATATGATCTACCGCACCCACCTGGTTGAAGAGGGAAAGTTCGCTGAAAGTGCGCACCGCTTCTTCGATAATGGTGGCAAGGGGCTAAACATCACAGTGCCCTGCAAAGTTGATGCATTTCGGTTCGCCGATACGCTCAGCGACCGCGCCCGTCGGGCAGGTGCCGTCAACACCCTCGCGAAACAGGATGACGGCACAATCTACGGTGACAATACCGACGGCGCTGGCATTGTGCGCGATATGTTGGAGAACCTGGCATGGGATGTTACCGACCGCCGGGTGCTGATACTTGGTGCTGGCGGCGCGGTGCGGGGAATTCTCAGCCCGCTGTTGGCACGCAGCCCCTCGCATATTGTCATTGCCAACCGCACCGTCAAAAAAGCGCAGGATCTGGCGCGTGAATTCAGTGAGCTGGGCGAAGTGCGCGGCTGCCGCTATGAAGGTTTGGCCGGCAGTCAGTTTGATCTGGTAATTAATGGCACCAGTGCCAGCATGGCGGGCGAGCTGCCACCGCTGCCGGCTGAGCTTCTCAGTGAAACAGCCTGCTGTTATGACATGATGTATTCGGCCGACCCAACGCCCTTTATGCGCTGGGCTGCCGGTGACGCCGCCTGGGCGGTTTCTGATGGCCTGGGCATGCTGGTGGAGCAGGCGGCTGAATCATTTTGTATCTGGCGAGGCATACGACCCAATACTGGCCCGGTCATTGAACAGATTCGCGCATCACTGAATAAATCCACGGACTAACTTCCCCGACCTAAAGGAACATTGTTTTGCTGTTACAGGTTATCGGACTGATCGTTGGGCTCGTTGCGCTGGTGTGGAGTGCGGACAAGTTTGTACTGGGCGCATCCGCAACTGCGCGTATCCTGGGTGTGTCGACGCTGGTTATCGGTATTCTGGTGGTCGGTATTGGTACGTCTGCACCGGAGATGCTGGTGTCGGCCATCGCGGCATTTCAGGGTCAGGCCAGTTTGTCGGTGGGCAACGCGCTGGGTTCCAACATCACCAATATTGGCCTGATTCTCGGTATTACCGCGCTGGTTGCGCCGCTGCAGGTGCGTTCCAAAATCCTGTTCCGGGAAATCCCGCTGCTTATCCTGGTGATGTTGGTTGGCTGGATATTGCTGCGCGATGGCGAGCTGAATGTATTGGATGGTTCGATACTGCTGGGTGGTTTTGCGTTGGTGATCCTGCGCCAACTGTGGGAAGCCAAACACGGTATCGACGACCCGCTGGCAGGTGAGTTCGAAGAATCCCTCGAAAAAGAAATGACCTTGGGCAAGGCCTTGTTCTGGTTGGCGCTGGGGTTTGCGGTGTTGCTGGTTTCAGCGCGCGTGATGGTCTGGGCGGCGGTGGACATCGCCCAGGCGTTGGGTGTGAGTGAGCTGGTGATTGGTCTTACGATTGTTGCCATCGGCACCAGCCTGCCAGAACTGGCCGCCTCGGTGGCGGCGGTGCGTAAAAACGAGCACGATATCGCGTTGGGTAACGTGCTGGGTTCTAACCTGTTTAATCTTTTGGGCGTGATGGCCCTGCCGGGTGTTATCGCCCCCGGCAAAATCGACCCGGCAGTACTGAGCCGTGACTACCCCATCATGATAGGCCTGTCGGTGATGCTCTTTATCATCGCCTACAGTTTTAAGGGCAGCCGGCGCATCGAGCGCTGGGAAGGCGGCTTGCTCACCCTGCTCTACTTCAGCTACCTCGGCCTGCTGGTCTACACTGCCTGATTAGGCCATTGACTCTGTAGCGACTGCAGGGTTCATGCTTCCGGATCGGGAGGTGTGATATGCAAAAACGGGTTTTTCTTGATCTGATTCCGCGTGCAGGTGTTTTTACCTCGGCGCTTGGTTGTGCTGGGTGCTTCCCGGCCTTGGGTGCACTCGGGGCTGCGCTAGGTGTGGGGGCACTGAGCCGCTACGAAGGGCTTTTCATCAATTTTCTGCTGCCGCTGTTCGCCGCAATCGCCCTACTCTTGGGTGTTATTCAATGGTTCCTGCACGGCGTGTTCTGGCGTGGTTTACTTAGCGTTAGTGGTCCTGTCATTGTGCTTCTGGTGCTCTACCCGCTGTGGTCTTTCGCTTGGAGTACGCCACTTTTTTACGCGGCGCTGGGGCTGATGCTGGTGGCATCAGGACTGGAGCTTTGGCGCCCGGTTGGAGGTGGCGTATGCCAAAGCTAGTGTTAGAGACGCAGATCACCTGCCCGGATTGTGGTCAATCGCAGCGTGAAGCAATGCCAGTAGATTCCTGTCAGTTTTTCTACGAATGTCCTGCCTGCCATAAGGTATTGCGACCGCAGGCAGGAGACTGCTGCGTATTCTGTTCCTACGGCACGGTGAAGTGCCCACCGATTCAGCTTGGCGGCTGCTGTACCTAACAGGACTTAAGCTTGTTACCGGGACAACTCCACGATATGCCGATCTTTCAACTTGGCATAATTGTTCGCACTGTAGCTAAAGTATTCGCGTTCTTTATCGGTCAAATCACGCACGGGTTTGGCGGGGCTGCCCACATACAGTTTGCCTGACTCGAGTTTTTTGCCCGGTGGCACGAGACTGTTCGCACCAAGCACAACCTCGTCTTCGATTACCGCCCCGTCCATCACAATACACCCCATGCCGATCAATACGCGGCTGCCAATTGCGCAGCCGTGCAGGGTGACACTGTGGGCCACGGTCACATCATCACCGATCGTCAGTGGGTAGCCGTCGGGATTGAAGGGCCCGGCGTGGGTGATATGCAAAATGGAGTTGTCCTGAATGCTGGTGCGCGCCCCGATGCGGATACGATGCATATCGCCGCGAATGGTGGTGTTGGGCCAGACTGAGCTGTCTTCACCAAGGGAAACGTCGCCGATCACCACCGCGCTGGGGTCGATAAAGACGCCCTTGGCGAGCTTGGGGGTGTGGCCTTCGAAGGCGCGGATGTGGTTCTCAGCGTAGTAGGTCATAACTCGTCCTCTAAAGCGCAGTAATCGGTGCATGATAAAGGAATTCAACCTCGCTCGCGTTACAATGGGCTTTTCCATCATCACGACGAGGTCTGTATGTCGCTGTGTGAACTGCCAAATTTTTCGGCGCTTGAACTGGACAAAGTTCCTGCTCAACTCGACGAGCTATTAAATGGAGCGAGAGCTCAAATTGCCGAGCTCGAGACAGGCGATTTGACGCAATTGCTCGCTGGGCTGGAAGAGATTGATGATCGCATCGACAAATTCTGGTCGGTTATCAGCCACCTAAACGGCGTGATGAACAGCCCGGAATTGCGCGAAGTGTATGCCGAGTGCCAGCCGAAACTGACTGCCTACGGCAACGAGGTGGGTCAGAACCGGGCGCTCTATGATCAGGCTGAGGCA
>NZ_JBFJTH010000193.1:0-6460 GCF_041625495.1 Litorivivens sp.
GCCGCCCTCCGGGAGCGGACGACCGGGCTCGAACCGGCGACCTCAACCTTGGCAAGGTTGCGCTCTACCAACTGAGCTATTCCCGCATGCTTTGGCCTTTCGGCCAGCCTACAGAGCCACGCTTGGCGCCCTGATCAGCGAAGGCGGTTATTCTATTCACTGGGGGCTGTGAGTCAAGCGATGAACCGCAATTGGTTGAAAATAAAGGAACGTTACGGATTTTCCGGGCGAAGATCAGGCCATGCGGCACGCAGATATACAATCATTGACCACAGAGTGAGCAGGGCCGCCACATAGAGCGCAATCATATTGATCGTATACAACACACCGTCCCGACTGTCCTGAAACAGCAATAGCCCGATGATCGCAATAATCTGCGCCGTGGTTTTCAACTTGCCGATATACGACACGGCGACGCTGGTGCGCTTACCCAGCTCCGCCATCCACTCTCTCAGCGCAGAAATCACGATTTCGCGGCCAATGATCACTACCGCTGGCAGCGTGAACCACCAAGCATCGTAGGCTTCAATCAGCAACGCCAGTGCTATCGCCACCATCAGTTTATCCGCCACCGGGTCGAGGAATGCCCCCAGCGGCGTAAACTGGCCCAGCTTGCGCGCAAAATACCCGTCCGCCCAGTCAGTAATGCCGGCGATGGAAAAAACCAGCGCCGTGTAAAACGCTCGGTTCTCCAGCGGCAGATAAAACAGCACAACAAATACCGGGATGAGGAAAATCCGGAACAGCGTTAAAAGATTGGGAATATTCATGAATGATCCGACTGCGTAGTCCCCCCATTTTAGGGAGCTTTAGCCCGAGAAGCTACTGAAGTACTCGTGTTACTCGCTTCGCAGGCTGTCATAGATGGTTTGGGCGATTTTGGCACTGATACCTGGCACCCGCTGTAAATCCTCAATACTGGCTGAGCGTATGCCCTGCAAGCCCCCAAACTGGCGCAGCAGCTCCTTGCGACGCTTGGCGCCAACACCCGGAATGCTATCTAGCGTGGACTGCCGTCGCTTTTTGTCGCGACGGTTTTTATGTGCGGTAATGGCAAAGCGATGGGACTCATCTCGGATATGCTGTATCAGGTGGAGCGCCGGGCTATTGCCAGGCAACCTCAGCTCCTCACCGGTATCGCCACGTATCAGCACCTCCAAGCCCGCCTTGCGGTCACTACCTTTGGCCACACCGAGCAACAACATATCCGGCAGATTCATTTCTTCCAGAACATTTTTTGCCGCCCCGAGCTGCCCTTTACCACCATCGATAAGCAAGATATCGGGCACCGGGAACTCCCCCGCCGCTACCCGCTTGTAGCGCCGCGTGAGCGCCTGCGCCATGGCCGCGTAATCATCCCCTGCGGTTATGCCATCGATATTGAACTGCCGATAGTCAGACTTTAACGGCCCGCTGCCGTCAAAAACCACACAGGAGGCCACAGTGGATTCGCCCTGGCTGTGGCTGATATCAAAGCACTCGAGGCGCTGAGGCATCTCTTCCAACGATAAGGCGGCCTGCAGAGCCTCGTAGCGCGCTGTGGTATTGGCCTGGGTCGCCAACCGGGTGCCCAGATTCTGTTCTGCGGCGGTTTCCGCGAGGCTGAGCCACTTGGCCCGTGCGGCGCGTACGTTCAGCGAGATGTTGAGTTTCTGCCCCTTAGCTTCAGTAAGGGCGCTGGCCAGCAATGCAGCATCTGGCAGAGGCCGGTTTACTACCAGCTCCCGGGGCATGTCGCGATTACTGGCCAGATAATACTGTGCAATAAACGCTTCGAGCACTTCACCCTCGGTTTCTTCCAACTGCAGCTTAGGGTAATAACTGCGACTCCCGAGAATGCGGCCGGCCCTAACGTAAAGCAGCTGCACACAGGCCTGCCCGGCGCGAATAACGGCGGCAACAATATCCATATCGCCAGCTTCACCCTCGATCCACTGACTTGCCTGCACCTTCTGCAACTGCGATATCTGGTCGCGATACTGGGCCGCTTGCTCAAACTCAAGCTGCTCGGCCGCAGCTTCCATTTGATCCGCCAGCTCTTCGATCACCGAGGCATTTTTGCCTTCCAGAAACATCATGGTATGACGGACGTCTTCGCCGTACGCATCCTTGCTGATTTTATTGACACACGGTCCGGTACAACGGTTTATCTGGTACTGCAAACAGGGGCGACTGCGGTTGGCAAAGTAGCTGTCTTCACACTGCCTCACCCGGAACACTTTCTGTAACAAATTCAGGCTTTCGCGCACCGCCGAGGCACTGGGATAGGGCCCGAAATAGCGCCCGTCCGCAGCTTTGGCGCCGCGATGAACGCTGATTCGCGGATAGTCATGCTGGGTAGACACATAAATATGAGGATAGGATTTATCGTCCCGCAACAGGATGTTATACGGCGGCTTGTACTGCTTGATGAGGTTCTGCTCCAGCAGCAGCGCCTCACCTTCGGTCGCTGTTACTGTCACATCAATATGCGCAATGCGCTGCACCAGCGCCATGGTCTTGGCCGCCAGCCCTGAAGCCCTAAAATAACTCGCCAGCCGGCTACGCAGGTTTTTAGCCTTGCCAATATAGAGAATGTCCCGCTCGGCATCCTGCATCACATAGACGCCGGCTTTGCGAGTAACATTTTTCAGAAAATTTTCGTGGTCGAAGGAGGTACTGCTCATGTGCCGTGGCAGGTCAGGATGTCGTGGGCAACTCTACCACACCGTGCCGCAATGCCAACCACGCCAACTCTACATCGCTGTTCACGTTAAGCTTCTCAAAAATACGATAACGGTAGGTATTCACCGTTTTTGTACTGATATTGAGCACCCGCGAAATGCTGGCCACTTTTTCACAATTCACCAGCATCAGTGAAATTTCCAGTTCCCGCCGCGACAGGGAATCAAACGGTGACGACTTTTCACCCAGGCTATGCAGCGCCATGTTGCCCGCGGCTTCCGGACTGATATAGCACCCTCCCCGCAGTACGGTCTTAATCGCTTTGACTATATCGTCAAAGCTGGAACCCTTGGTGACATAACCACTGGCACCGGCTTTCAAAAACTGGGACGGGTAAGGTTCGTCAGAATACACACTTAGGCCAATAACCTTGGTACTAGGACAGGTCTGCACAATGCGACGGGTGGCGCCAAGACCGCCCAAGCCCGGCATCTGGTGATCCATAAGCACAATATCCGGACGGTATTGCTTCGCCCCTTCAATTGCCTCCTCACCCGTTCTTGCGGTGGCGACAATCTGGTAGCTTTGCTCGGCTTCCAGCATCTTTTCGACACCAAAACGAACCAATTCGTGATCGTCAGCCAACAGGATACTGACCATGCTCGATACTCCTGCATCGCCGTTTCATCCCTGCCGGCGCTTGCCACTGTCCCTGTGTTTGTAGTTGTCGCCGCTACCAGCCCGCGTATAACCGGTGCAGCCGTCGGGGGACGTTAAACCAGAACCTGGCGAAAGGTCAGGTTGATACGGCCACTTGTCAGCCGTTTGTCCGCTGGAATACCGTGCAGCCATTCACGCTGAAAACGGTCCGCCATTACCAGCAGCGATCCCCCGCTTAACACTATTTCTCGTTTAATCTTGTTATTATCGCGCCGCTTTATCACGAAACGGCGATCACTACCCAGACTGACTGACGCTATTACCGGGTTTTCACCCAGTTCGCGCTCGTCATCAGCATGAAAGCCCATGGTATCAAGTCCATTTCGATACCAATTGAGTAACACGGTATTAAATCGTGTCCCAAGCAGACTGTCGATACGATTTTTCATCAAGTGTAACGTTGGGCTCCAACCGCTGGCCTCATGGCGCAGGCCCGAATACCGGTAACTTACCCCTTCATCGCCCTGAAAAGCCGTCAATCGTGGCACTTTGTGCCGTTTTCCGTAGAGATTGACTTCCGGCTGTTCCCAAGTCACCTCTCGCACCAGCTGTTCGTACCAAGACTGGTGGTCACTCAAAAAGGTCCTCTGTATACCAAGCCTGCTCTGCCCCAATGCTATCCATTGCATGGCGGATTCTTCGGCAAACAGATCTGACATCGGACTAACCGTAGACTCTGGGCTCGATGTCCAGCTCTACGCCGAAACGTTCGCTTACCGATTCTGTTATGGCCCGAGCCAGAGCTAACACCTGTTGGCCTGCAACTCGCCCCGGATTAATCAGCACCAGCGCCTGCTCGTGATAGGTACCCAAACCGGAGAGATCGCCCTCGCCCCTATAGCCTTTCCAACCCGCCTGCTCCAATAACCAACCTGCCGCGAGCTTAACTCCTGACGCGACTGGCCAGGCCGGCATCGCAGGATGCGCATTGCGCAGCCGCTCATAGCAGGCCTGATCAACAATCGGGTTTTTGAAAAAACTGCCGGCATTGGGCAGCGTATCCGGCGCCGGCAGTTTTCTGGCGCGCACGCGACGTACCGCCTGCGCAACAGCCTCCGGTGTTGGCGTTTCATCGGCCAGCTCGGCCATCAGGGCAGGATAACTGGTTTCCGGCTGCGCTATTTTCGAAAGCCGCAACTCAACCGCCGTTATCACAAAGCGATCCTTGAGCGTATGTTTGAAGATACTGTCTCGATAGGCGAGTTCACAAGCCTCACGCTCCAGTCGCCGCATCGTCCCCGCTTCAATATCGTAGCCGACCACTGCTTTTAGCACCGAGCTGAGTTCCACCCCATAGGCGCCGATATTCTGGATGGGCGCCGCGCCCACATTGCCGGGAATGGCGCTCAGGTTTTCCAGGCCATACCAACCCTGATCCAAACTGAATCGAACAAAATCATCCCAATTTTCGCCCGCAGCCACCTGAACCGTTACCGCGTCAGCGCGTTCTTCCAAAATCTCCGAGCCCCGTAGATTCAGTTGAATGACTAACCCGGGGAAATCGCTAGCCAGCACGATATTACTGCCACCACCCAAGACCATGCGTTCCAGACCCTGCTGGCGGGAATAATCGACGGCTTCCTGAAGGGCGCCCAACGAATCAACCGCCACTAGGTAGCGGGCTCGCGCTGGCACCGCAAGTGTATTAAAGGGCTGCAGTGAAACGGCCTGCTGAAGTTTCAAGAAGACGTCTCTTGGATATGCCGGATAAGCCCCAGAGAGGCATCCTCTACCAGGTCAAACACGTATTCAAAGCCCTCGTCACCGCCGTAATAGGGATCAGGAACTTCACGTTCAGTAAAGCGTGTCGCAAATTCCAGGAAAAGCCTGACCGTCGCGGTATGCCCTGCCGGCTCCAACGCCAGCATATCCTTCAGGTTGCTATTGTCCATCGCCAGCACATAGTCGAAGCGGGCAAAATCATCTCGGGTAAACTGCCGGGCGCGCAAATGAGTCATATCGATGCCACGGGTTTTGGCCGTGGCCGTTGCCCGCTTGTCCGGCGAATGACCAATATGCCAATCTCCCGTGCCGGCTGAATCCACCATTATTTGCGACGATAATCCACGCTGTTGCACCATGTGCTCAAAGACAGCATGAGCCGTTGGGGAACGGCAGATATTACCCAGACAAACAAACAGTACCCGGGTCACTGACCACCCCCAGCCTGCGTATTCCCAACAACCTCACGCACAGCATCAAGATCGGCCTGGGTGTCGACACCACCGGGAATGGCGGCACTGGCAGCATCGACATGAATACGCACACCATTTTCCATGGCCCGCAGCTGCTCCAGTTTTTCAGCCGCTTCCAGCTGCCCCATGGGCCAATTGACGAAATCGTTAAGCAAACTTACCCGGTACGCATAAATGCCAATATGACGCCAAAACGGAATATCGGCGGGCAAATTGTCTGGTGCGGCTGCAAATTCGTCCCGCGCCCACGGCACGCAGGCACGGCTAAAATACAGGGCGAAACCATCTACCGCTCTGGCTATTTTTACCACGTTGGGATTTTGTAGGGCGGCCAGCGTTTCGATAGGCTCTGCCAGTGTTGCCATTCTGGCCTGAGGATGAGCCGCTAAATTGGCGGCCACCTGATCGATCACTGCAGGCGGAATCAATGGTTCGTCGCCCTGCACATTGACCACAATCTCGTCGTCAGCCATTGCCATCACACTGGCAACTTCCTGTAGCCGGTCCGTACCCGATTGATGCGCTTCACTGGTCATGCACACCTGGGCACCGAACTCCTGACAGGCGCTGAATACCCGCTCATCGTCGGTTGCCACAATGACTCGACTAGCACCGCTCATGCTCGCTCTCTCCCAAACGTGCTGGATCATTGACTTACCTCCAATATCCAGCAGTGGTTTGCCCGGCAGGCGAGTGGAAGCAAAACGGGCGGGAATGATGACGCTAAAACTCATCAACGAGCTTCCTCTGTTAAAGTTTTCAACTGTTTATCAAGGCCAACAAAGAACTCCGCAGGCAACGCTGCGGTCACAGGCAGCATCCAGAAATTGTCGCGGGCGAAAGACTGACATTTTACCGCATCTTTTTCGGTCATCACGACC
>NZ_JBFJTH010000194.1:0-6428 GCF_041625495.1 Litorivivens sp.
CCCGTGCAGCCGGAACCGGCAGTCGACGACGAATTTTTGCGTGGGTTACACCCGCGCGCCGATTAAAGGACAGCGACTATGGCTACCCTGAGCAACAAAATTCCGGTTTGGCTCGAAGGTTTTATGGAGCGCGGTTTGGGCGTGCTGCTGATGCTGATGGCCTTGTTCGGCATGCTGGTTCTGCCGCTGCCACCCTTTGCGCTGGATCTGTTTTTCACCTTCAATATCACACTCTCGCTGGTGATATTGCTGGCGGTAATCTACGTTGACCGACCCATCGATTTTAGTATTTTTCCCACGGTGTTACTGCTCGGTACGCTACTGCGACTGGCGCTGAACGTAGCATCCACGCGCGTGGTGCTACTGGAAGGCCACACTGGCCCCGGTGCAGCTGGACGCGTTATCGAATCTTTCGGCGACTTTGTTATCGGCGGCAACTACGCTGTTGGTATCGTGGTGTTCATCATCCTGGTCATCATCAACTTTGTGGTGGTTACAAAAGGCGCAGGCCGGGTATCGGAAGTGACCGCGCGATTTACCCTTGACGCCATGCCCGGCAAACAGATGGCGATCGACTCGGATTTGAACGCGGGCCTGCTTACCGCCGACGAGGCCCGCGAGCGACGCGAAGAAATCCGCACGGAATCTGACTTTTACGGTGCCATGGACGGTGCTAGCAAGTTTGTTCGTGGCGATGCCGTTGCGGGTATTGTCATCCTGTTCATCAATGTGATTGGTGGGCTGAGTATCGGTGTGTTTCAACATGACCTAAGTCTTTCCCAGGCCACAGAAAATTATGTACTGCTGACCATTGGTGATGGTCTGGTAGCGCAAATACCGGCGCTGTTGTTGTCCACAGCCGTTGCCATCATCGTGACCCGCATATCCCGATCCCAGAATATGGGGCAGCAGCTGCGCGGCCAAATGCTCGCCAACACCCATGTGTTAGTGATGGCGGGCGCGGTGCTGACCATTCTGGGTGTTATTCCAGGCATGCCGAATTTCGTGTTTCTTATGTTGGCGGCAGTCTGTTTTGCGCTCGCGCGCATGATGGAAAAGCAACGTCGCAGCGAACCGGAGCTGGTTGAAGAAGACGCCGACGCTGCTATTGAAAAAGGTAGCAAAGCACCGATACCCGAATTGAACTGGGACGACGTGACGAATCTTGATGTGGTGGGACTTGAGGTCGGGTATCGCCTGATCCCACTGGTCGATCGGCAGCAGGGCGGTGAGCTGATCAACCGCATAACTGGTGTGCGAAAGAAACTCTCCAAGGAGCTCGGCTTCCTGATTCAGCAAGTTCACATCAAAGATAACCTGGAACTAAATCCTACGGCCTACCGCATCACGCTGCTGGGAGACACCATCGCCGCAGGCGAAGTACAGCCCGGCATGGAGCTGGCCATTAATCCCGGAGGCGCTCAGGGAACACTGCGGGGTACGCCGACTAAAGATCCTGCCTTTGGTATGGATGCAATCTGGATTGAATCCTCGCAACGCGATCAAGCCCAAACCATGGGCTATACCGTGGTTGACCCGAGTACCGTCATGGCCACTCACCTGAGCCAGGTGGTGAAGAACCATGCACACGAGTTACTCGGCCACGAAGAAGTGCAGCAACTACTGGAGCGACTGGCCAATACCGACCCGAAATTGGTCGAGAACCTTGTACCCAAACAACTGCCATTGAGTGTGGTTGTGCGCGTGCTGCAGAACCTGCTCAAAGAGGGGGTTTCCATTCGCAGCATTCGCCTGATTGCCGAATCTTTGGCGGAGCAAGCGCCAAAAACCAAGGAACCTGACGAACTTTTGGAAGGTGTTCGCATTGCGCTTGGGCGAATGATTGTTCAGGAAATCAATGGCTTATCGGACGAACTTCCAGTCGCCGCTTTGGATGCTGATCTGGAACACATATTGCAGGATGCTCTACGTGGAAGTGGTGGTGGTCTTGAGCCGGGCTTGGCCCAACGACTACAGGAAGACCTGGCGGGCTTTGCCAATACCCAAGAAGCCTCGGGTCAGCCATCAGTAATACTGGTCGCCCCACCACTGAGACAATGGCTGTCGCGCTTTATCAGGAGAACCCTGCCCAACCTGCATGTGCTCTCCTACAACGAAGTTCCCGACAGCAAACAGGTGCGACTGGTTTCAACTGTTAGTCACCAGAGTGCATTAACCGCTGAACAGGCTGAGTAAATACAATGAAAGTGCACACATTTATAGGCGCAGACAGCACCCAGGCCATGCGCAAGGTCAAAGAGTCGCTAGGCAACGACGTGACGCTGCTGTCTTGCCGTCGCGTTAACGACGGCGTTGAGCTAGTGGTCGGCGTGGAAGCCGTTGCAACCGCCCCTGCACAGCCACGGTTAGTTGTACCTACGCACCAACAAAACAGTGACGATGCACGTCGGCGTCTGCAAGGTGAACTGGCGAAAACGCGCACCGGACTTGAGCAGACCGCGCGGGGTACCCAGTGGATATCAGAGTCTGCCAAAAATCCGTCAGGGCGCCAGGCCATTGAATTTCTGAAAACGCTCGATATCGAACCACAAATCGCGTCTGCGCTGATCAAACGTCTTCCTGAAAATGAGTCGGGTGAACTGCAGCAGGAGCTGATGCACAGCCTGTTACGCAAGGCCATTCGCACGCTACCGACACCTGGTGAAGGTGTCACAGCGCTCGTTGGCCCGCCCGGCGCAGGCAAAACCACGACGATCGCAAAAATTGCCGCAGATTTTGTCCGTCGCGGCTATCGCAATGACATCGCGTTGATCACTACCGATACCCATCGCATCGCCGCAGAAGAACAACTGCGAATCTACGGCAATATATTCCAGGTTCCAGTGCATGCCGCGTCGACCGCAACCGAAGCTGCTGAACTGATCAAAATGCTCAACCACAAGAAATATCTGCTGATTGATACCGCCGGTGTGGGGATTCGGGACGACCGCGGTCTGGCGCAATTACACGATCTGTTTGCGGTATTACCAGACATCGACGTATTTCTGACACTGCCAGCCGATCGGGAACATCATGTACAGCGGGAAATTGTTGAACGATTTCGGCAGATGCCGCTCAACGGCGTAGTCGCGACCAACCTAGATCAGGCCGTTAGACTAGGTGCCTTGCTTTCGGTGCTCATCCAAAGCCGTTTGCCGGCGGTATGGTACAGCGATGGCCCACGGGTACCTGAAGATATTCAATGTGCTGAGGCAAAGGCACTGATCAGCCATGCTTGGCGACTGGGCCGTGATTTTAATCGCCGCAAGCCCTCGGATGATCGCGAAGTGTACGACCGAACAGGAGTTGTAGCGTGAGTACAGTGAAAGTTGTTGCGGTTGCCAGTGGCAAAGGTGGCGTCGGCAAAACCAACGTATCAGTGAATCTAGCCTGGCAATTGGCGAGAGCCGGAAAGAAAGTTCTCTTGCTCGACGCCGACTTGGGGCTGGCAAACGTAGACATATTGCTGAACCTGAAGCCCAAGCGGAACCTTTCCGATGTTATCGATGGCAACTGCAGTCTCAAAGATATTTTGCTGGAAGCTCCGGGTGGTTTTACTGTCATCCCTGCGGCGTCAGGTAAAAAGTCTATGGCTGACATGGCAAATACACAACACGCCGGTATTGTCATGGCATTGAGTGAACTCGATCAGGACTTTGATGTAATGATTGTGGACACCGCTGCCGGTATTTCTGACAGCGTCGTCACTTTCAGCCGCGCCAGCCATCATGTCACGGTAGTTTGCTCGGACGAACCCACGTCGATGGCGGATGCCTACGCGTTAATAAAAGTTCTGAATAAAGACGCCGGAATCACCCGGTTTCAGGTGCTACGTAACCGCGTTAACAGCGAAACCCAGGCCCGCGCAGGATTTAACCGTCTGGCCGAAACAGCAAGCCGTTTTCTGAATATTCAGCTGAATTACGCGGGCTATATTCCCGATGATGCCTGTGTCTCAAAAGCAGTGGGAAAACAGCAATGCGTCTCGCAGGCTTTCCCGTCATCACCTGCAGCAAAGGGCTTTAAGCGCTTCGCAGACACGGTGACTGCCTGGCCCACGCCAGCGCAACCCGGTGGGCACGTTGAATTTTTTGTTGATCGTATGAGTGGCTGACGGACATCTCCATATGATGGTAGCAGGATACGCAACCTATACCGCAGTACAGCATGGCGATCGCGACGCCCTTGTGCTGAAGCATTCAGACCTGGTGAAGCGCATTGCTTATCACCTTGTTCTCAAACTGCCCGACAGTGTCGACGTGGATGATCTGATTCAGGCGGGCATGATTGGGATACTGGAAGCTGCCAGCTCTTTTCGCAGCGATGGTGGGGCCAGTTTTGAAACTTATGCCGGACTGCGTATTCGGGGCGCGATGATCGATCATCTGCGCAGTACCGGCTGGGTACCCCGTTCGCTTTCCAAGCAATTACGACAGCTTACCGATGCAATACGACGCGTTGAAAACCGCACCGGACGCGAGGCCGCCAGTGCCGATGTGGCCGCCGAGTTGAATATTAGGCTCGATGAATATCACCAACTGGTACAGGACGCCAGTTCGATTCAGCTATGCAGTCTAGAGCAGGTGAGTGATGACGATGGTGAGTTTCTGGGCGAGACCGGCGACCGCGACGCCATGATCAATGAAGTCCTCGCCGACGACTTTCAAAACGCGCTGGCGCAGCAAATCAGCAGTTTGCCCGACAAAGAAAAGCTGGTCTTGTCACTGTATTACGACACCGGATTAAATCTCAAAGAAATTGGCCTGGTGCTAGATGTATCCGAATCCAGAGTCTGCCAAATACACGGTCAGGCCATCATGCGACTTAAAAGCCGCATGACTGACTGGACCCAGCCCTGACCGCAGGAGGACATTACCGTGAACTATGAACCGTTGGAAAGTGCGATTTCAACCTTGGGCAGTATGCCGCCGAGCAGCCTGTTTGCCATAGTTGGCGGTCTTCTGGTCACCGCATTTTGCCTCTACTTTTACAAGCAACGCCGAGACTGTAATCGTCTGACGGCGCTGGAAGATACCGTGAAGTTGCGCGCCATGTCGCGTCTGGTATCGGCGCAACAGGAAGAAATGAGCCTATTGCGCGAACGACTCGGGACACTTGAAGCCTACGTGGATCGTCTCAACAATCGGCAACAACGTCTGGCCGAAAACACCCACCAACGCAAACAGCGCGTAGACGATGCCATTGCCATCGCCATTCGCGGACAAGATGATTCGGATCTGGCATCGCGCGCCGGGGTTAGCCCCAGCGAAGCCAAGCTCATCGCTAGCCTCTATAGCCAAAACGCCCCAGCCTAAAACAGGGTTCGTAACGTGAGTTTTTTGTTCGATAGTCTCGTAAACTCGATACTGGCTAAATAATACTCGTTACGACCCCGGTTTTTCGTCCACCCAGCGCAGTTCGTCCTGAAGGCTGTAGGCAAAGGCCAGCGCTTCTGCCACCGCCACATAGAGTAGGGGAGGGATTTCCGTTCCGATATCCACCTGTGACAGCAGAGCGGTAAGTGCCTGGTCCTTGCGTATCGGCACACCATTTTCATGGGCAATACGAAGAATCTCCTGCGCCAGTTCGGCTTCTCCTTTGGCGACCACACGCGGTGAACCGTAGCCGTCGTAAGACAGGGCGGCAGCCTGTTGAGACTCGAGGCTCTTGTCATCTTCCTGAGTCATGCGCGTGCATCCAGTGCTGGCTGGTATTGTGGTGGGCGTGATGCTTCCGGCAACTCCCCAAAATGCGCCTCCACACGGGTTTGCTCGACGCCGAGAGTGTTCAACCGTGTAACAAGGTCGTCCTGACGTTGCTGTATAAGAGCGAGGATATCGGGGTTTTTACTGTAGAACACCAGTTGCGTTTCACTGGCCGCGTAGTCTACTTCTACTGCCAATTCGCCGAGGGCACCCAAGGCAACGTTGAGCGATACCCGCCAGTGAACTTCATTTTGTTCACTGGCTTGTCTGGTCGATCGCTCTTCGCGCCGTAAGTAAAACTGCCAGACGTCGATTTCCTGACCATTGCGCACGGGTAACTCGAGCAACCACATTAACTGTTGGTTTTCCCTGCCTTGGGCTGCGACGAGTTGCTGGCTTTCAAGCCTCGCCAATCCAGCTTCGACAACGCGCAATAACGACGGCGCGGATTCCTGATAGTTTGCGGCTTGCGCCAATTCGCCGCGACGGTTGTGCGCAGCCTGTTGATACGTGGTGGCTTGCAGATTTTGCGGCAACGCCGTTTGCGGGCTGAGGGCTGGCGGGGTAAGAGCGTGTGCAGCCGTTGGTGTGGCGGGTACTCCGTAAGTTGATGTGCGCGCCGAACTAGCAGACACAGACGAGCCAGGGCTGGGGAATACCGGTAGCTCTATGCTCGTCCTCGCCGGTGCCGTGTTCTGTGGCGCTGTGCTCTGCGGCGCAGGG
>NZ_JBFJTH010000195.1:0-6271 GCF_041625495.1 Litorivivens sp.
AAAGAGGGGATGAGAATGTTCCCTCCATTGCGAGATGCCGTTTCGATGACGTCTTCAAACTCTTGCAGCGTGGTTTCCATTGAGCGATGGTCGCGGTTGCCGTAGGTGGATTCCAGTAGCAGTACATCCGCGGTATCAACCGTGTCCGGGTCGCGCAGCAAGGCGGCCTGAGAGTTGCCTAGGTCGCCTGAGAAAACCAGCTTCTTCTCAACGCCTCGCTCATTGATAAATAATTCGACTATCGCCGAGCCTAGTATATGCCCGGCATCAACAAAATTTACATCGACACCGTCGACGATGTGCGTGCGGTGGTGATAGGGAATGCCCTGGCAATGATCTAGAACTTCTTCCACATCATCGAGCCGATAGAGTGGCTCTATCGTCTCTTTTCCTGCGCGGCGTCGACGTTTATTTTCCCACTCCACATCGCGTTCCTGTAACGACGCTGCGTCTTTCAAAAGCACGTCGATTAAATCACAGGAAGGGCGAGTCATGTAGATCGCTCCTTCGAACCCTTGCGCCATCAGTAGCGGCAGTCGACCGGAGTGGTCCAAATGCGCATGGGATAACACGACGGCATCGATCCGGGAAGCGTCGAACGGCAGCGGCTTTCGGTTGGCGTCCTCCTCCTCGCGGCGGCCCTGAAAGAGCCCGCAGTCCAGCAGCAGGCAAGCATTATCGGTTTCAAGCAGGTACATGGAGCCGGTTACGCCGGCTACGGCACCGTAGAATGTCAATTGAGCCATAACAACCTCCGTTTCATCCGCTGGTTTTCTGCTTTTCCACAGAAAACGATTGTCTTGTGAGGGTGCTGAATACAGCGCAATGCGCTGCCTTCGCGCCGCTGCGGTGTCGTTAAAAGGGCCAGACCCAGTCGTCGATTTGAGGCATGTCGGTGCCGTGGGTGTGCGCGTATTGGCGGCATGAAATCTGCTGATCCAGAAAGGCTTGCTTGGCATGCGCACCTGCGACATTCAGCCCTGGTACTCGGTTGATAACCTCGATAGCGAGACTAAACCTGTCTATACGGTTTTCTATGGCCAGTTCCAGAGGGGTGTTGATATTGCCCTGTTCAACATAACCCCTGACATGCAGGTTGCGGTGATTATTGCGCCGGTATGCAAGCCGGTGGATTAGCCACGGATAGCCGTGAAAATTGAAGATGATGGGCTTGTCTGCAGTGAATAGGCTGTCGAAATCACTATCGGAAAGCCCGTGCGGGTGTTCACTGTTCGGTGTTAAGCGAAACAAATCGACGACATTGATAAAGCGAATTTTCAGCGTAGGAAAGGTTTCGCGCAGCAGTGCCGTGGCAGCGAGTGCCTCTTTCGTTGGGATGTCACCACAGCCCACCATCACTACATCGGGTTCTTCCCCGGCGTCGTTGCTGGCCCATGTCCAGATACCCAGGCCTTTGGTGCAGTGTGCAATCGCGCTGTCGATATCCAGATATTGAATGTGTGCTTGCTTGTCGCAGACAATGACATTGATGTCGTTGTGGCTTCGCAGGCAGTGATCGGCTGTCGATAGCAGACAGTTTACATCCGGTGGTAGATAAATACGCGTAACCGCTGGGCTTTTGTTGACAACAAGATCGAGAAAACCTGGATCCTGATGGGTGAATCCATTGTGGTCCTGGCGCCACACAGTTGAGGTAATCAGTAAGTTTAGTGACGCTATAGGGGCTCGCCAAGATAGTTTTTCAGCAATCGCCAACCATTTTGCATGTTGATTAAACATCGAGTCTATAACGTGTACAAACGCTTCATACGTTGCGAAAAAGCCGTGCCGACCGGTTAATACATAGCCTTCTAACCATCCTTCTAACGTGTGCTCGGACAGCATTTCCAGAACCCGGCCATCGGGGCTCAATTCACCTCCATTGGCATCCTCGGGCAAGTACTCTGCTAGCCAGAGCTTCTTGCTGACCTCGTAAATAGCGTCGAGTTTATTGGAAGTGTTTTCGTCAGGACCGAATACGCGGAAATTACGGTTGTTCATCTGCATAATGTCGCGCAGCATGGCGCCGAGTGGGCGGGTATTCATTGCCGCCGAAGTTGCGGGCTTAGCCACGGTTGCCGCGTAGTCGCGAAAGTCTGGCATGCGCAGGTTACGTTTCAGCAGGCCACCGTTGGTATGTGGGTTGGCGCTCATGCGTCGCAGCCCTCGTGGCGCCAGTGCCCGCAATGCTGGGATCAGACTGCCGTTTTCATCGAACAATTCTTCCGGGCGGTAGCTGCGTAACCACTCCTCCAGAAGTTGCAGATGCTCGGGGTTTTGGTGCACCGTTTTTAGCGGTACTTGATGTGCACGCCAAAAACCTTCGATCTTGTTACCATCGACGGTTTTGGGGCCGGTCCATCCTTTGGGGGAGCGCAGCACAATCATTGGCCACACTTGGCGGCATGCGTTTCCCGCTTGGCGTGCGGTGCTTTGCAGCGCACGGATTTCGTTGATACAGGTTTCCATTGTTTCGGCCATGCTGCGATGCATTGCCATCGGCTCGTTACCTTCAACGAAATGTGGTTTCCAGCCGTAACCTTTGAAAAGTGCCTCAAGTTCTGCGTGGGGTATGCGTGATAGCAGCGTAGGATTGTTAATCTTGTAGCCGTTTAAATGCAGTATAGGTAGAACTGCGCCATCTCGTATTGGGTTGATGAATTTTCCTGAATGCCAGGAGGTAGCCAATGGGCCAGTTTCTGCTTCGCCGTCGCCAACTGCCGCCACACAAATCAAGTCCGGGTTATCAAATACAGCACCGGTCGCATGAGACAGGCTGTAGCCCAACTCTCCCCCTTCGTGAATAGACCCAGGCAACTCTGGCGTGCAGTGGCTGCCAATGCCGCCGGGAAATGAGAACTGCTTAAAAAGACGTTGCAGGCCTGTGCTGTCCTGACTGATATCCGGGTAGATCTCAGAGTACGTTTCCTCTAGATAAACGGGCGCAATTACACCAGGTGCACCATGTCCGGGGCCGGCCAGGAAAATTGCGTTTAGATCTAGCTTGCTGATCAACCGATTCATATGAACATACATAAATGACAGGCCCGGGCTGGCTCCCCAGTGTCCAAGCAAGCGTCGTTTAATATGCTCAACGCGCAACGGTTGCCTTAGCAATGGGTTGTCCTGTAGATAGATCATGCCGGCTGCCAGAAAATTACAAGCGCGCCAATAGGCGTCCAATGCCTTTAGTTCTTCTTCCGTCACCGTGCCATGGTACGAGGCACGCGCCGTTGTGACATTATTCATAGAGGTTTCCTTGACGTGTTTGGCAGACAGCATGTGGTAGCGCGGAGCTACCCTCGATTGCTGTTAGTACTTCTTTGGCAATCATGAGTTGTTCACAGGTTTTTGTAACAAATATACGGACCCTAGATTGGCTGCTGGCGATTTCCGGCGCTTCAAACGCCCTGAGCCGTACTTTCCGGTTCCTTGCATCGTCGATCTCGAGCCCGATAACCTGTAGCCGATCGCAGATGCGTTGCCGCATAGTGGCGGAGTTCTCGCCGATACCACCGGTAAAAACCACGGCGTCTATTCCTCCTAGAACTGCCGCAAAGGCCCCCAAGTATTTGCGTGCACTATAAGCATAGACCTCAATAGCAAGCTGCGCGTCGAGATTACCTTGAGCAGCCCATTGCTCAAGATTGCGCAAGTCCGGACTGCCGCCAAGCGCTTTTAAACCGCTATCGCTGTAGAGCTGCTGTTCTATCGTGTTTATGTCCAGTCCGCATTGCCTGGATAGATAGCTGAATAGACCGGGGTCAACGTCCCCAGAACGGGTGCCCATGGCCAATCCGGTTAAGGGAGACATCCCCATCGAAGTGTCCACGGATGTTCCATTTTCAATGGCGCACAGGCTCGATCCGTTGCCCAGATGGCAGCTGATAATGCGCAGATTTTCAATCGGCGACTGCCATGCTTGAGCGGTTCGCATCGCCACGTATTGGTGTGAGATGCCATGGAAGCCGTAACGCCTCGCTCCAGCTTTTCTCCAAGCCGAAGGGATGGCGTAGGTATATGCGGCTACCGGAAGGCTGTGATGGAATGCTGTATCGAAAACCGCTATTTGGGGCGCGCTTGGCCAGATCTTTTTGCTGGTGGTGATGCCAGCCAAATTGGCAGGATTGTGTAGTGGGGCCAGTGGAGTGCAAGATTGGATATACTGCAGAACTTCTGAATCGATTAGCGTTGCTTTTGTAAATCGCTCGCCGCCGTGAATTACCCTGTGTCCTATGGCATCAATTTGGCTATATCCCCATTCCTGCAACAGTGTTGGTACGCACTGGATCGCTTCTTCAATCGATGCCAGGGGTTCCGATCGTATTTGCTCATCACTATTTTCTCCACCGAGACGAAAGTGGAGTACACAGTGGCCGTCTTTGAAATTCTCAAATTCTGCTTTGACAAGGCGACAATCTTCGACGGCCATGTCAAACAAGGCGAATTTCAAGCTGGAGCTGCCAGCGTTCAAAGCGAGGATCTTCACTATATGCTGCCTTTTGTTTCGCCCCTGGCTACTTAGCCCGTTAGTCGCTGATAAACAGGCCGACCACAGGCGAGCGTCCGTTTGGGTGTGGTTGATAAGTTATAGTAAGTACAAAGCCGAGACGGTAGCTTGTTCTAGATCAAGAGAAGAACTGATTGGCGGTCGGGTCGTAACGGGTTTTGGATTTGAGCGGGTCAGGCTTTGTAGCGATTGACGCTGGCTACATGGCGTAGCCGGTCTAAGTCGAGCAGGGCCACTTCCTTGTTGTCCACGGTTAGCAGGCCGTTGTGGGAAAATCGGGTGAATAGTCGGCTTACCGTTTCCACCTTTAACCCCAGATAGTTGCCAATATCGGTGCGTGACATTGGTAGCCTAAAACGCGTCTCCGAGAGGTTCCTGCGTGCATTGCGAGCGGAGACACTAAGCAACAGCGCGGCAAGGCGTTGCTCGGAGCTACTCTTACTCAAGAGGGTTATCAGCTTCTGATCTTCGGTGATTTCCTGGCTCATCAGCTGGAAGAAATGACGTTGTAGACTGGGCAGCCGTGTACTTAGTTCACCAAGCTTTTCAAAGGGTATTTCGCACACACTGGTGGTTTCCAGAGCTGTAGCTGAGCTACAGAATCGTCCGCAACCAATGCCGTCCATGCCGATTATCTCACCGGGGAAAAAGAAACCATTGACCTGTTCCTGTCCATCATCAGTGATATGGTAGGTCTTGATGGCACCACTGCGAACCGCGTATACCGCGCTAAAATGGTCTTTTTCGCGGTACAGATGCTCTCCGCGTTGGAGTGGGTGTTTGCGCTCGATGATGTTGTCGAGGAGATCAACATCTTTAGAAGTTAGGGCAATGGGCAGGCAAATAGCACCTAACAGACAGTTTCGGCAGTGTTCAAAGCCGT
The DNA here is from genome assembly GCF_041625495.1 of Litorivivens sp. Lineage (GTDB taxonomy): Bacteria > Pseudomonadota > Gammaproteobacteria > Pseudomonadales > Spongiibacteraceae > Litorivivens. Next base: position 5,394 of record NZ_JBFJTH010000195.1, read on the forward strand.
CTTTGGCACAACCCTCTCGAAGTGTGTCTTTGTCTGCGTCCTTGCTTGTATGTGTCATGGCCTTGTGCGCAACCATTGATTTTTACCGTCCAGTATAGCCATTGAGTGACTTGGCGGGGCTTAATCTAATGATCGGTGAGGTATGCATCAAACGCCATACATACTTTCCGCAATAGTCGCTGACCCTGGGTCGTAACTTGAAGAGTACTGCCATGTCTGGTGAGCAAACCATTCTCTTCTAGATTTTCAACTGCTTGATATTTATCGGAAAATAACTCAAAAAATGGTACGCCGAACTCCTTGTAGACTGCATTTGTATCGACTGACAAGTTACAGATAAGGGACATAATAACGAAGCGTTGAACCAAATCGTTAGTGTTCAAGTAACGCCCTGTTACGACGGGCAGGATATCCTGCTCAAGACATCCATAATAGTGATGAACCGAGCTGGTATTTTGCACATAGCAGTCGGGTAGGCCGCTGATGGCGGAAACCCCCAGGCCTACCAAATCGGGGGCCAGGCTCAGGGTGTAACCCTGTAAATTACGCTGCAAGCGGCCTTCATTGCGGGCCACCGCTAGGTCGTCATCGGCGCGCACAAAGCATTCCATACCCAGATGTTCATAGCCCGCGTCATCCAAGCGGGCTATTAATTTGTTTTTCAGCATCGGTCTTTCACTGGTACCTAATCGAACATGATGATCAAAGACCAGCAGATTAGGTGGCTGTACATGGCTATCGCTAAAACAGTCATAGCTGATGCGATCAGGCGCCAGCTCGATCAGGGTGTCCAGCGTTGTATTGATACCGGACAGGGGTGATCCGGACTCCTCGACAGGCATGCTATAGGTCAGCGACCTGAAGCCGTGATCGCGCGC
>NZ_JBFJTH010000196.1:0-6139 GCF_041625495.1 Litorivivens sp.
GTCGGGCATGCCGCCGAGTGAAACCGCGATTTTGGAAAAGCCCATAAACAGCGCCAGGCCTGCAGTCAATTCGACGATTTCCTCATCGCTAAACTCGCCCTTCATCGCATTCTGTAACGCATCATCGATCTCGTTGGGCGCGGTCAGAAACTTGTCTGTGTAACGCAGAATCAGCTTTTGCCGTAAGGAAAGATCGCTGTCCTCATAGCCATCGCGAATCTGTTCGACCTGCGTTTCGTTTAGACCCTCAGCCTTGGCCTGCGAAAACCTGACGTTCTTGCAGAATACACAATTGGTTTTGCGGGCATTGCGCAGCCGCGCCAACTCTTTACTGGGATGATCCAGAACACCACGACTCCATAGGGTGCCGTAGAGCTGATTGAAGGCAGCCAGAGCCTCGGGTTGCAGGGCCAGTGCGCTGCCACTGATGGGATCATCACCGGCGTTGGCGGGCAAGCTCACACGCGATTTGGTCATGCAGCCTCCTCGATGTTCAGAATCGCTCGAAAACGGGCAAAGCCATCGCACAGCGCAAGAAATTCCAGCAGCGCAACCAGCCCGGCATCGCCCAGATGAGCGACCACAGCCGCCGCCATGTCATCGCTGATACTGTGTGGGTCGAGACAGAAACATTCGGCCAGCTGCAGGGCGGATTTCTCAAGCGCCGAAAAACGGGGATCGTTATACCACTGGGGCAGCGCGGCGATAAGATCGTCACCTAACGTACGCTTCAACTCACCATCCATTATGCAGTGGTGCAGCTGCGCACATCGCGCTTTGCACACCCACATCAGACGCTGATCCAGTTGTTTCTCAAGCGCAGCTTCGAAGAGTCGATAATCGTTATAAAGGTTAGTGCGCAATGAAAACACCTGCGCGAAATCATTCGCCGGATGCGTCAGCCACGTCATAATCACCTCCCCTTTTTGCTGACAGTGGCACAGGGCATGCGTGCCGGCAAGTTAGGCGGTTTAATCTCTTGGCATAATCGGTAGTTTATGATTCGCGACATTCAGATTATTCATCGAAACGCCCCCGGTGAATTTACTACACCGCCACTTCAATCTTTCGTTAGACCGTTCTGTTTGCTAGTATCCGCCGCGGTGCTTTTCAGCACGATAACAATACTAATTTTAGGGGGAGACCTAAAAACAATGAAAAAAAATCTAATCGCAGCGATGTTGGCTGCCGGTGTTGCCATGCCCGCCTTTGCGGCCGACCTTTCCTACACCTACGCTGAAGTCGGCGTTGCCAAGATTGATCTGGATGGCGAAGACGCAATGGGCTTCGGTGTAAAAGGCAGCGTTTCTGTTCACGAGAATGTCTATATTCTGGGTGCTTATAGCCAGGCGGAAACCGACGACGAATACATCATCATGGGCATCACCGACGAAATCTCCATGGACTCTTACAGCCTGGGCGTAGGCTTCCGCACCGCAGTTAGCGAGACGGTCGATTTTGTCGCTGAAGTTTCTCTGGTGGAAAGCGAAATCGAGTTTGCCGGCATCGACGTTGATAACGATGGTGAGTTGCTGTCTGCCGGTGTTCGCGCTGAAATCAGCAAAAACGCAGAGCTGAATTTCTCCGTGGACCACGCTCGAGGTGACGACGACAACGAGACTGGCTTCAGCATTGGCGGCCTGTACGGCGCATCTGAAACCGTGGATCTGGGCCTGGAATACGGCTCAATCGACGACGTAGACACCCTGACCTTCTCTGCCCGCTTTAACTTCTAAGCCGGCGATTGGACAGCGCCACCAAGGCGCTGTCCATTGCCTCTCCTAGCAACCAACCCGCCGCCTACCACCTATTTAACCTCGCTTGAAAGGCAGCATCTGTCGCGCATCTTGCAGATAGGCGTGAATCGACGGTGTTTCCTGATCAAGGAATCGCGCTATGGCCTCTCGAAAACGCGGATCGACAATCCAGTGTCGCGAACGGGTTTCCACAGGGTCAAAGCCACGCTGAATTTTATGTTCGCCCTGCGCCCCAGGGTCAAAGCGCTGCAGCCCCTGCTCAATACAGTATTCAATACCCTGATAGTAGCAGGCCTCAAAATGCAGAAACTCCACCTCGCGAAGACACCCCCAGTACCGACCATAGAGCGTGGCGGTGTCGTGAAAGTTAAGCGCGGCGGCAATCGGCTCACCGTGTTGTTCAGCCACCACCATTAACAGGTTGTCCGGCATGGTCTGCCCAATCTGCTCAAAAAACGCCTGATTCAGATAACCACCGTGGCCGCTGCGCTTGGCATAGGTCATCTGATAACAGTGGTAAAAGTGCCGCCACAGGTCGGTCGTGATCTGTCGCCCCGGCACGCGCCGCAACACCACTTGCTGCTCGGCAACCAGCCGCCGTTCGCGACGCAATGCCTTGCGCTTGCGTGAACTGAATGCTGCCAAAAAATCTTCAAAATCGCTGTAACCGCGGTTAAACCAGTGGTACTGAGGTGCAACTCGACGAACAAAATCAGCATCACCCCACAGTGCATCTTCATCTGGATTGGTAAACAGCACATGGGCCGACGACACCGAGATATCCGCCTGCTCGCGAAGAAACTCGCAGACCGGCTGCGCAGGAATACCTTGGCGTAGCGACAGGCGCGGACCAGTGGCTGGAGTGTAAGGAATCGCACACAGCAACTTGGGGTAGTAATTCAAGCCATTGCACTGCCAGGCGTCTGCCCAGGACCAGTCAAAAACATACTCGCCGTAGCTGTGGTGTTTGCGATACAGCGGCAAGTGCCCAACCAGCTCACCCGCGTCCTCCACGACGAGGTGCGAAGGCTCCCAGCCACTTTTACGCGTTGTTGCGCCGCTGGATTCCATTGCCCATAAGAACTCGTAACGCAAAAAGGGATAGTCAGTGGCTAGCAGCGCATTCCACTGCTCGGCAGACACCTCCGCTAGACTGGAAATAAACCGACAGGAGTACATCAGCCGGGAAGCAAGTAATGCAGGGCGATACCGATGAACACCACCATCCCTACATAATGATTATTCAGGAAAGCCTGAAAACAGTTTTCACGTTGACGAAAGCGAATCAAACGCTGCTGGTAAATAAATAAGCCTGCTGCTGCCGCAACGCCCACAAAGTAGATAAAACCGAGGCTGAAGCGTGAGCCCATGAGCACAAGAATAAACACCACGCTGGCCTGCAGGATGCCGGTGATCAAGCGGTCTTCTTCACCGAAATAGATCGCCGTGGATTTGACGCCAATTTTCAGGTCATCGTCCCTGTCTACCATCGCGTAGAAAGTGTCGTAGGCGATGGTCCAGATCACAACGGCCAGGTAAATCAGCCAGGCCTGTAGCGGCACGGTATTCTGCACCGCAGCGAAACTCATGGGCACACTCCAGGCAAAGGCCGCACCGAGCACCACTTGGGGAAAGTGGGTGTGGCGCTTCATAAAGGGGTAGGTCGCTGCCAGCGCCACCGCTGCTACCGACAGCAGGATTGTCAGCTGATTGGTGAACAACACCAGTACAAAACTGACCAGACACAGACCCACAAACAACCACAGTGCTTCTTTCGCCGCTACTTCGCCGGTGGCCAATGGTCGCGCTTTGGTGCGCTCCACATGACCATCGATATGACGGTCTGCATAGTCATTAATCACACAGCCTGCGGCGCGCATCAGCACTACACCAAGCACAAAGATTATCAAGGTAGACAGGGGCGGAACTCCCTCGGCCGCCAACCACAGCGCCCACAGTGTAGGCCACAATACCAGGTAGGTACCGATCGGCTTATCAAAGCGCATCAGGCGGATAAAAGCAGGGAAGCGTTGCTGAAGTTGTGTCAGGTCAACCGGCATGGAATCAACTCGTAGTAAACCGGATCACCATATAAAGGCCAACGGCGTGTTTCAAGCGTCAAGGTCTGAAAGCAGGCAAAAAGATCTCGCTGACCATCAACGGCAAGCCACCGAGGAAGAAACAGGAGCGACGCCCCCAGAGAGTAGTATCCGTGCGGACAGCCGGCGGCAACGCCGAATCATCGCCCGCAATCGTGGCCACTTCGTAGGGCGCCCGCTGCATACTGGGGTCACTGAAGAGCAAGGCGCCCAGCGCCGAATCCTTCAGTTTGCGCAGGTGGCGCAGCCGCCCTTCAAGGCTGGCGGCTGGCAGTACACTGCGCGCAAATACCCAAGGCTCACCCCGGCAGATCAGCAAAACTTCGCGAATTATCGCCCGTTTGCGCTCACCCATATCGAGTAGGTGCCGCTCGCTGCCGCGCGGGCATTGCCACGACTGTTCCAGCACCTGCACCCGGAAGTCTCCGCCGCTAGCCCGCACCAGACGGGCGGTTAACGAGCCTCTGTCCAGCAGCCAGGGCCGGATTTCACGCGGCAGCTGCTCACTGAGCAGGCAGCGATAGTCCCGCCATTGCGGCTCGTCAGGCTGGTATCGGTAGTGGTGAACAGCGTACAATACCCGGCTCCCTATATACTGCAAAACCCTGATTTCAGGCGCTCACGGCCCGTTTCGCACAAGTGCACAAACGGTTCCGACCACACAAGAGGCGCCCTTTAAAAGTGGCGGCAGAATGCGTGATTCCCTCACAAACTGCAAGCGCCACACACTGACGACGAGGAAGAGAAATGAGTAAGTGGGAATGTATTGTCTGTGGCTGGGTCTACGACGAAGAAACGGGCGACCCGGATTCCGGTATTGCCGCTGGCACCAAATGGGAAGATATTCCCGATGACTGGCTGTGCCCCGATTGCGGCGTAGGCAAGGAAGATTTTGAGCTGATCGAAACCAGCGAACCGGCAGCTGCCCCCCACCACGAAGAAGAAACCACCGACGAAACCCGCGCGCCACTCGTGGTACTGGGTACCGGCCTTGCGGGCTATGGCCTGGTTCGCGAATTCCGCAAACAGGATCAGGACACGCCGGTCATCATGATCACCGCTGACGACGGACGCTCCTACTCCAAGCCGATGCTATCGACCGGCTACACCAAAGACACCACTGCCAATGATCTGGCCCAGGCCGATGCAGGCACTATGGGCAAGCAGCTCAAGGCCAGTGTCTGGACCATGACTCACGTCACCGCGATCGACACCGAAAACCAGACCATCAAATTGGGCGATGCTGAAACCCAGATTCACTACGGCAAGTTGGTTCTGGCGCTGGGCGCCGACACCATCACGCCGCCGATCAAGGGCGACGCACTGGAGTACGTATACTCGGTAAATGATCTGCTGGACTACGACGATTTCCGCACCGCCATCAAGAAAAACGATGTGAAGAAAGTGTGCCTGATCGGCGCCGGTCTGATTGGTTGCGAATTCACCAACGACCTGCTCAATGGTGGCTTTGCGGTTGAAGCGGTAGACCCGATGGGCTATTGCCTGCCAACCCTGCTGCCAGAGCCTGCCGGGCGCGCAGTACAGCGCGCACTGGAAGACAAAGGTGCGAAATTTCACTTCGGCCCGCTGGTCACCGAAGTAAACAAAGCAGGCGACAAGGGCCTGACTGTCACCCTGAGCACTGGCGACACCATTGACTGCGACCTCGTGGTATCAGCCGTGGGCGTACGCCCACGCACGCAGTTGGCATCGGATGCCGGCATCGCTGTGAACCGCGGCATCACCACCAACCGCCTGCTGGAGACCAGCGCCAAAAATGTGTACGCGATGGGCGACTGTGTGGAAGTGGACGGTCACGTGCTGGTCTATGTGGCACCGTTGATGGCCCAGGCTCGTGCGCTGGCCAAAACCCTGGCAGGCACCAATACAGACGTCAGCTACCCTGCCATGCCTGTTACCATCAAAACCCCGGCCTGCCCGGTTGTGGTCAACCCACCGCCGCGTGATCTGGAAGGCGACTGGCAGATTGAGGAAGAGGGCAACAATGTGGTGGCCAAGTTCTTCGACAAGAACGGAAAGCTTCAGGGGTTTGCCCTGACCGGCGAAGGCACCAAGCAGAAAATGACCCTGCAGACGGAATTGCCGCCCCTGCTGGCCTAAGTATCGGTTGCGCTCCCGCACGCAGCTTACGCGGGAGCGCGCCCGACGCACGGAGACAATCCATCCGGCAACAAAAAAGGGCGCCTCAGGCGCCCTTTTCATTTTCCGAAACCCGCTCAATGATCGAACAGATGCCCCAACTTACCCGCCTTGGTCGCCAGA
>NZ_JBFJTH010000197.1:0-6068 GCF_041625495.1 Litorivivens sp.
ATTCAGTTTTTCGCGGGTAAAGATCGCTCCCAAGAAGAATTTTTCCACACCTTCAATGCACTGCTTGAAGGCGGTCAGCAAATGATACTGACCTGTGATAGATACCCTAAAGAAATCAATGGCTTGGAAGAGCGATTAAAATCCCGTTTCGGCTGGGGGCTGACGGTGGCGGTAGAGCCTCCAGAGTTGGAAACGCGGGTCGCGATTTTGATGAAAAAGGCTGAGCAGGAGCAGGTTGATCTGCCTCAGGACGCAGCTTTTTTTATCGGGCAAAGGGTGCGTTCAAATGTGCGAGAACTCGAAGGTGCTCTTAAGCGGGTAATCGCTAGTGCCCGCTTTATGGCGCGCTCGATTGATATACCTCTGATTCGCGAGTCTCTGAAAGATCTGCTCGCGTTGCAGGATAAGCAGGTCAGTATTGATAATATTCAGCGCACGGTGGCCGAGTACTACAAAATTAAAGTAGCCGATCTTACCTCCAAGCGTCGCAGTCGCTCCGTGGCGCGGCCGCGTCAGTTGGCCATGGCATTGGCCAAGGAATTGACCAACCAGAGTCTGCCAGAAATTGGTGATAGTTTTGGTGGTCGAGACCACACAACCGTGCTGCATGCCTGCAAGAAAATAAAGGAATTGCGTGAAACCAGCGCAGACATTCGTGAAGACTATCAAAATCTGCTGCGTTCGCTCACAACCTGACGCTCGGGTGTCCTTTTTAAACACCTCAAGCTAGCACTTTTAGCGCCGAGTACCGTATGATAAGTGCCTATAATTGAACCAATAAATCCAACAAGGATCGCCCTCCGACCATGAAATTTGTCATCGCCCGCGAGGCCTTACTCAAACCCTTGAATCTGGTAGCTGGTGTTGTGGAACGTCGGCAGACGTTGGCCATTCTGGCAAACGTACAGTTAGTGCTGGATGGACAGGAACTTTCGCTTACCGGCACGGATCTCGAGGTAGAGTTGATAGGTCGGGTTGAGTTGACCACCCCACCGCAGTCAGAGGGTGAGATTACAGTACCGGCGCGTAAGCTGGTGGATATCTGTAAGTCGCTCCCGGATGGTTCTGACATCGAATTTAATCTGGATGAGAATCGCCTGATACTTAAATCTGGCCGCAGTCGCTTTACCCTGTCTACTCTTCCGGCAGCGGATTTTCCTAGTGTAGAGCAGAGTGATAATGGGCAAAGCTTTTCGCTGAAACAAGGCGATATAAAGCGCCTTATTGAGAAAACCGCCTTTGCAATGGCCCAGCAGGACGTGCGTTATTATCTCAATGGTATGTTGTGGGAAGTTAGTGAAGGTCAATTGCGTACGGTTGCCACTGACGGTCACCGCTTGGCGATGTGTACCCTGACGGCGGCATTGGATGCACCTAACCCACTACAAGTGATTGTTCCCCGTAAAGGGGTGAACGAGCTCACCCGTTTGTTGGGTGACGAAAACCACGACGCCGAGGTGATGATCAGCGCCAATCATCTTCGTGTGGTAACGCCGGGCTTTACGTTTACGTCAAAGCTGATTGATGGAAAATTCCCGGACTATGAACGCGTGTTACCGCGCAGTAGTACGAAAACCGTGTTGGGTGATCGTGAAGCATTGCGCCAGGCGTTTGGTCGAACTTCTATTTTGTCGAACGAAAAATACCGCGGGGTACGTCTGGGTTTGACCAGCGGCGAGCTTAAAATTCAGGCCAATAACCCCGAACAGGAAGAAGCCGAAGAAGTGGTGGCTGTGGATTACGAAGGGGCTGATCTCGAAATTGGCTTTAATGTCAGTTACTTGATGGATGTTTTGGGCGCTGTAAGCGGCGAAACCGTAAAGCTGTCGCTATCAGATCCCAATAGCAGCGCACTGCTGGAAGAAATCGACAGTGAAGAAACTCGCTATGTCGTTATGCCGATGCGGCTGTGATTGTCCCATCAATAACGTGTCGGTAAGGAAAAAGGGCGTCAATAGCGGCGCCCTTTTTCGTTTGAGCAAGCACACCCGATGTTATTAGATCGTCTCTATATAGAAGCTTTTCGGAATATTAAAACCGTGTCGCTGACAGGTTTTGGGAATACCAATCTTTTCTACGGCGAGAACGGTTCGGGAAAAACGTCTATTCTTGAAGCGATATACACCTTAAGCGCTGCCCGCTCGTTCCGTACTCATAAATGGCGCTCGTTGATCAGTCATGGCGAAACAGCCTTTACGGTCTCCGGCAGTGTCATCGATGCCGCCGGCGTAGAAACTAAACTAGGTGTGCGTAGAGCGCTTCAAGAAGCGTCGGCCTTTGTCAGGGTTGATGGTCAGACGGTGAAAACCGCTAGCAGTCTCGCGCAACTGCTGCCTATTCAGGTTATCGATAGTGCTACCTTTTCCCTTTTGGAGGGCGCGCCAGAGAAACGCCGCCAATTAATGGATTGGTTGGTGTTTCACGTGGAACCTCAACGTTTTCTGCCTATTTGGCAGCGCTACGGCAAGGCCTTGCAGCATCGCAATGCCCTACTTCGTCAGCAGAATGCTTCAGTGTCCGAAGAGCTTGTCTATTGGACGCGAGAAGTGGCAACGGCTGGTGACGAGATAAACACCATGCGTGAAAGTCTTTTTAGTGCCTTTGTTCCGGTGGTCATGGAGGTTTATGGAGCGATTAACGAGCAATCGTCTCAGCCGGTAGAAATCAACCTCTCCTATCACCCTGGCTGGGACCGTGAGACCTCCCTTCGTGAGCGGCTAGAAAGCTCGCTCGATAGGGATCTGGAGCTAGGCTATACACGCGATGGCCCGCACAGGGCGGATATAAGGGCTAGAGCGGCAGGTAAGCCTGCGCTTGAGGTGCTGTCCCGGGGTCAACTTAAAAGTCTTATTGCAAGTTTCAGGGTCGGCCAGGCGAAGTTATTGCGCCAATATGGTATAAATAGCGTTGTATTGGTGGACGATTTGCCCGCAGAACTGGACGATTCCAGGCGACGGGCTCTCTGCCGGATTTTGAGCCAATTAGGGCTTCAGGTTTTCTACACGAGTATAGAACAAGACGATCTGGCATCCTGTTTCGAAGAACAACCGAAAAGGTTCCACGTGAAACACGGTCAGGTTATCCCCCACGCCTAAAGATCGACCACCCCTGCTCCATTAGTTGCAGAATAAGAGGACGCCATGAGCGAAGGTAAACAGTACGATTCGTCCAGTATTAAGGTTTTAAAAGGTCTAGATGCGGTTCGAAAACGCCCTGGCATGTACATCGGTGATACTGATGACGGCACAGGCCTGCACCATATGGTATTTGAGGTGGTTGATAATTCTATCGACGAGGCCCTCGCGGGTTACTGCTCTAAAATAGAGGTTATTATCCACCCCGATGAGTCGATAACGGTACGCGACAATGGTCGCGGCATCCCCACGGAGATACACGAAGAAGGTGTTTCGGCGGCCGAAGTTATCATGACGGTGCTGCACGCTGGCGGTAAGTTCGACGATAACACCTACAAGGTGTCAGGCGGCCTCCACGGTGTGGGCGTTTCAGTGGTTAACGCATTGTCTAAAAAGCTTGTGCTGACTATTCGTCGCGGCGGCAAAGTGCATGAACAGAGTTACACCCATGGTGTACCCGACTCACCTTTGGCCATCGTTGGCGATGCGGATACTTCCGGTACTGAGCTGCGTTTCCACCCTTCTGAGGAAACATTTACCAATATTGAGTTTCACTTTGATCTGCTGGCTAAACGCTTGCGGGAACTGGCCTTCCTGAATTCTGGTGTAAATATCGATTTGATCGATGAGCGCAGCGGAGAGAAAGAAAACTTTTGCTACGAAGGTGGGCTGCGGGCCTTCGTTGAGTTTTTGAATCAGAATAAGAGTCCAATAAACAATGTATTTCACTTCACGACCGAAGGTGAAGGTGGTGTTGGGGTGGAAGTTGCCCTGCAGTGGAATGATGGATTTCAGGAAAACCTGTTTTGCTACACCAACAATATTCCGCAGCGTGATGGGGGTACTCACCTGGCGGGTTTCCGGGCTGGTCTTACCCGAAATCTGAATAACTATATCGAACAAGAAGGCTTGGCCAAAAAGGCCAAGGTGAGCACTACGGGCGATGACGCACGCGAAGGCCTCACCGCGATCATCTCTGTAAAAGTGCCGGACCCGAAATTTTCCTCGCAAACCAAAGACAAGCTGGTCTCGAGTGAGGTTAAAACCGTGGTCGAGCAGGCCATGAGCGATAAGTTTGGCGACTTCCTTATGGAAAATCCAAACGAAGCCAAGATTGTCGTACAGAAAATGCTGGATGCAGCACGCGCACGCGAGGCTGCACGTAAAGCTCGCGAAATGACGCGCCGTAAAGGCGCCCTGGATATTGCCGGTCTTCCGGGTAAGCTGGCAGATTGTCAGGAGAAAGACCCTGCCCTGTCTGAACTCTACCTTGTGGAGGGTGATTCTGCGGGCGGTAGTGCCAAGCAGGGTCGCGATCGCCGCACCCAGGCAATACTACCTTTGAAAGGTAAGATACTAAACGTCGAAAAGGCGCGTTTCGATAAAATGCTGTCGTCTGCAGAAGTCGGCACTATGGTAACCGCACTGGGTTGTGGTATCGGCAAGTCAGAATTTTCGATAGAGAAGCTGCGTTATCACAGTATTATTATCATGACTGACGCCGATGTGGATGGCTCCCATATCCGTACCCTGCTGTTAACCTTCTTTTTCCGCCAGATGCCGCAGCTTATTGAACACGGGCATATTTTTATCGCCCAGCCGCCGCTTTATAAGATTGGTCGCGGTAAATCGCATACCTACCTGAAAGACGATGAAGCGCTTAACGACTACCTGACGAACTCCGCCCTTGAAGATGCTGCGCTATTCGTTCACCCAGAAGCGCCCGGCATTAGCGGCCAGCAACTGGAACAGTTGGTGCGCGACTACCGCAGTGTGGAAAAGGTTATCGATCGCCTCAGCCGTGTTTACCCCGACATAGCCTTGTGGCAAATGCTCGATGCACCCACCCTTACCCAGGCAGGGATGCAGGATCGCGCAGTTGTAGAGGCATGGGCTCAGGATCTGCAGGATCGCTTGGCCACGACCGTTGAAGCTAAACACAACCGCTATACGATCAGTGTCCACGAAGACAAAGAACGCCACGATTTTTATCCAAAAATCACCGTCATCGCTCACGGAGTGAGTACTGACTATCTCATTACGCGAGAGTTTGTCGGCTCTTCGGAGTATGCAAAAATAAAATCTGTTGGCGAGCAACTGTCGGGGCTACTGGAAGATGGCGCGTATGTGAAACGCGGCGAGCGCTCCCAGCCAGTTACAACCTTTGGCGAAACCCTAACCTGGTTGATGAAGCAGGCGGAACGCGGATACAACATCCAGCGCTACAAGGGTTTGGGTGAAATGAACCCGGATCAGTTGTGGGAAACCACGCTCAACCCCGATGCCAGGTCATTGCTTCAGGTCCGCATCGATCACCGCGCGGAAGCCGAGGAAGTCTTTTCAACCCTGATGGGCGACGTGGTGGAACCGCGCCGCGATTTCATCCAGTCCAACGCGCTCAAGGTAGTCAATCTGGACGCTTAGCGCGCAAGCCGATTGAAGCTGTCGCCGAGCGCCGCGCATAGAATGACGTCTTTGAGCTCCGGCGCCAGGGTCTTGTAAAATTTTCGCGCCACCCGGTTGCGTTTGAGGACCGACCAGAACATCCATTCGCCGCCCAAATCGCGGCACGCCTGGGCCGCCGCTTTCATCAGCGCGCGGCCGACGCCATATCGCCGAAATTCTGCCTCCACATAGAGATCGGCCAGGTAGACGCCGCGGGTGGCCCGATCGGTGTCGTAGCCGGAAAAATATAGCGCGTAGCCGGCAACCATGCCGTCTACTTCAGCGATCAGTGCGCGGAATGCTGGGTCTGCGCCAAAACCGTCGCGCCTGTAGGATTCTTCGGTGAGCCGGGACGCGCGGCCGCCATCGGTCATACTTAGTCCGCGAGCGAGCCGTACGACAATGGCCGAGTCCTCGATTGTGGCCGGCCGAACGGCGATGGCTTCGATGACCGGCCTGGTTTGCGAATTTTGTCCGAATAGCGCCATG
>NZ_JBFJTH010000198.1:0-6047 GCF_041625495.1 Litorivivens sp.
GCCTGAATTGTGGGAGCCGTCCCCGCCGGCGAATAGCCCTCAGCACCACGAAAACCCACCCCCATCGCCTGCAAGGCAGGCTCCCACCAGCGGCCCGAATTGTGGGAGCCGGCCCCGCCGGCGAATAACCCCGGCACCACGAAAAACCCCACCCCATCGCCTGCAGGGCAGGCTCCCACCCGTTACAGCTAATTCGCAGTTGTAACCGCTGTCACAAAACCGTCGTAATCGCGCGTTACACTCCACATTCAATCCCCTGTCTCATCGTCGCTTATGCGCGTAATCGCCATTGTTCTCCTGCTTGCAGCCAACCAGCTTCATGCCACCGATATCTGGCAAAGCGTCACCCTTGGCGGCAAGAAAATCGGCCATCGCCATATCCAACAAAGCATCAACGGCTTTACGATCACAACCACCGAAACGCTATTCATCACGCTGCAGCAACCGGGGGAGCAGCCTAGAACCAGCACTACCACTCAGATCTACCGTGAAACGCTCACCGGCAAGCCGCTTGCCTACAGCAAACAGGTTGCTTCCAACACGGCCAACTATCACTACCGGGGCGTGCTCAAAGATGGCCGCTGGCAGGTTACTCGGGAGCAGGGCGGTGATAGCGAAGCGCGCGAATTCAGAGCCCCGGACAACTTTCTTCTCAACAATGGTGTTATCCAGGCCCTGAGTCGGCTGCAAAACGATTACCGCACCGTGAATTACAGCAGCTTCAGCTTTGCCACAATGGCCTTTGAGCCGGTCGAACTGCGCGCCCGCAAACGATCGGGTGAGCACTCGGCCTGGCACCTTGAGCGCAAACGGCATAACGGCGATATCACCCACCTTTACACCAACGAAGCCTTTCAGCCCTTGAAAGAAACCGCCGAATCCGGCGGCGAACTGCTCGAACTCGTAACCTGCAGTCAGGCATGCGCTGAAGCGGCCTTTCAACCCGCAACCCATGTTTATCGCCAGATCGTCCGTTCTCCCTTTCGCCTGCCGGAGGCGGCGCTGCGTGGCCATATTCGCTATACGCTGAGCGGCAATGGGCTCAACCCACCGCAAACCGGCGAACAACAGGTTATAAAGAAGAAAGAATCTGGCGAATGGCAGCTGGATATCTGCGCAAGCTGTGGCAGCGAGCAACCGCCAACAGCAGAAGACCATACTCGCCTGCGGCAGAGCAGCTACTGGATAACAGCGGAGGCTCCGGAGATCCGCGCAACACTCAACGATGTGCTGCCACCTGAAAAGCGCATCGACGTGGTGCAATCCATGTCGGTGCTAACGCGTTTTGTGCGGCTGGCCATGGATCAACAGCCCGATTACGCTGGCTTTGGCACGGCATTGGAGGCCCTGCAAACAGGAAAGGGTGATTGTACCGAGCACGCGCTATTGCTGGTGGCGCTTGCCAGAGCCGCCGGCTTTCCGGCCCGCGTTGCACTGGGTATGGCCTACAGCAACCAGCGATTTTTAGGGCGCAGCCACGTATTTACACCCCATGCCTGGGTGCAGGTGTGGACTGGCGATCGCTGGCGGAGTTACGACAGCGCGCTGGGCGAATTCCATGCGGGCTACATCGCCCTTGCCCTGAGCGATACCGGAGAGCTGGCCCACTTCACCAGCGTAAATCGCCAAATCGCCAGCCTGGAACTGCACCATGCGGTGCGCGTAGCTGCTAGATGACCCAATAATGGGCCAGACTGTGACAGTAATTGGTGCGTTAGAGGCCGCAGCGCTTCGAGTTAGAGCGAGAATCCTGGAGCAGGTTTCGCCATTTATTCCTGTTAAATAAATGGCTTAGTGCCCGCAGAGCTGGCAAACCTGTGCTATTTTGTGCTGGGAGACCAGTAAAGCGCCATTGGGCGATAGCTGGCGTATTTATTGCTGGTTCATGGAGTGGTGAAAGCGTTTTCAACGTAGTCTTGATACTGTCATGGTGTATTCACATTAAAAAGGCAGAATCATAGTTGTCAGCGCTAAAAAGGGTGTTAGCTTGGTCGTCAAATATACTGAAAGAATTGATTATTCAGTTGAACAAGCTTTAATTTGTCGGCTACACTGCTGTTTTATGGGGTAATGCCTTTAATATTTGGTATCCGCTATAGCAAACAACAAAGTGCGGGTTCTCTCTGTTAGAAATGGATCGTCGTATCTCCCGTTCAAAACAGCGCGATAAAAACGCTTTTTGTTGATTGAATTGCACAAGCCCGCCCAGGAACCTAGAAGCCAAGGGAGCATATAGAGATGGGGAACATACATAAGGCGCTCACAGCGATAGCCGTTGCCAGCGCCGTTCTTTTAAGTGGTTGCAGTAAGGCATTTGACGACGATAGCCCTCGGCCTGGGCCAACTGCGCCGCCTGCCTTGGCGCCAATAACGAGCTCCATTAACGTAGTTCTGGTTGACGTGGACGACGATCCAATCCCCGGTGATACCACGGTTCTGGTGAGAGATACCTCAGGCGCTGCGACGGGGGACGCCTTGCGTTTGGCTCCGGTGGGTAGTACCACTTCGGCTACTTCGTTCACCGCTAAGAACGGCATCTTAGCCTTGGGTCTGGCCGATGGAAGCCCGACCTTCTCGGCGGACCCGCTCGACGTTATCTTCGTGGGTTCAAAGGATGGCTATTTCCGCAGCTCTAATCTGGTCAACATAGACAAAGATGGCGACACAATTGTTGTTATCAAGATGACCAAGAACGACCTTGCTGATCCCGCTAAAGCTATCAGTACCACCAAGGTAACAGCCACCTCAGACGCGTCTGGTGCAGTGTCAGCTCCAATCGCAGCAAAAACTCCGGTAGACACTACCAAGTCCAAGGCAAAAGGTACAACGTCTCTGGCGGTGCCTTCTGGCACTAAGCTGACAACTGAGAGCGGCGCACCAGTAACAGGCAACCTGACCGTTAATGTTGCTTACTTTGAAAATGACGTAAACACCGGGGGTAGCACTCCGCCGACTAATTCGTCGCTCAACACCTTCCCCGGTGGCCTGGATACGTCCATCAGCGACGTAGATGCGAGCGGCAACACCATTCCCGATCAGGCAATTTCATTCTCAAGTGCTGGTTTCACCTCCATTGAGATCCGTGATGATGCCGGCAATCTGGTCAAAAAATTCGATAAGCCGATTACCATCGACATCACTGTGCCGGAAGGTACGGCTGCTCCTGACCCTGCATTCGATACCAACAATAATGGTGTGGTAGATGTTGGCGAGAAAGTGCCGGTATGGACTTATAACGAGCTGACCGGTAAATGGGAGCGTGAAAAGATTCCTGCGGGCGAGCCAGGCGCTGGACAACCTGCAAGTGTAACGCTGACAGATACTACGCCAGGCGATGGCCTCCTGAATGGTCAGTTCAAAACAGACCACTTGTCTTACTTTAATTTGGACTTCCGTGGTAACCGCTGTAGCGTGCAGGGGAGCGACCCCCGCACAATGACCGCTAGTGTTGTCGATTCCTCGGGCGTTCCCAATCAGCGTCGCTTCAAGTTTGCGGGTTACCAGAACGGTGGTGGCTGGAGCCGCCTGAAAACGACTTATGATTCGAACACTACCCAGCTGATCCTTGCAAATAACCCGACCTTTAAAACGACCATTGAGCTGATTGGCGACGATAACTCGTCCATGATCGATCGGTTTGTTACGGCCAGCGGCGCGACCATTACCGCGAACAACGGCAAATTGAATGTTGGTGCAGGCCCGGATGGTATTCGTGGTAATGCTGATGACATGACCCTCTGTGATCTGCATGCGGGTACCGTGCACTTGAACAAAGCAAACCCAGCGGCATCCGAGCTGGTAACTCTGAACTTTGAAATTGTGCAGCAGTGTCAGCAAGATAATAGCGTGCGCACAGCTTACCCAACCAAGTCTTATGTCTTCCGTAGGGGCTTTATGGGGATCGTAAGCACAGAGGCAAATGGTAAAGGCACTATTGGCAACCTTGATCCGAACCTGACCTATGAGTATTTCACTTACATTCGCGAGCAAGGTCAGTACAGAAGCTTGCGTGCGCCATTCTCGCCGAAGACGATAGTAGACAGCTCTAATGGGTTGCTTACTGTGGTAGCCCGTACTGTGGATTGCCCCGGGCTTAACCCGCAGCCGCAACCCACGGGTGCTACTGGTGGCACCGGTGGTACAGGCACTGGCGGTTAAATTAGTAATTAATTAGCGTAAACAGGCGGCTGCCCTCAGCCGCCTTTTTTGTTCCTGCGGATACCTGTGAATAAAACACCTTCCATTCTGATGCTCAGCGTCGCCGTGGCATCCGTGCCAGCGCTTGCTGCTTCCCCGCGCAATCAACTGAATTTTCAGGGCTATACCGGTCTGATAAATGTGCCCAACGCCGCCACCATTGGCCCTGGCGTTGGGGTTATTTCGCGTGATAATCAAATAGAAGGGCGGTTCACGCCAAGAAACAAAATTGGCGAGGGCAATGATGTTTTTATTGGTGCCAGCCCGTTTGCGGGTGTCGAGATGGTCGGCCGTAATATAACGGCCGATAGCTCGGGGGGGTCTGATCTTTCGTTTAATATCAAAATCGCCTCGCCGTGGTCGCCGATAGAGGGCTTTCGCTTTGCGTTTGGTGAATCGGATCTCGGCGGTTCGGTCAACGAGTTTGATGGCCGTTATCTGGTCGGCAGCTACACCTACGATGCGTTCCGTATTACTTTAGGTGCTGGTGAAGCAAGTGTTAATTCAAACGTAGCAAGAGCTTTTGATGAAAACGTTCGTCTCGATGGCGTATTCGGCGGTATCGAATACCAGCCATTCTCCTGGCTAGGCCTCTTGGCAGAGCACGATGCAGATGACGTGAACTACGGCCTGCGCCTGAATACGCCAGACCACTGGTTTGGTGGTGGGCTGAACTTCTCGGCTACCTATGCCGAGTTGGGCCACGAAAGTGAAAGGCCAGACGACAGTTTCTTTTCCATCGCCGTTAATATGGATCTCTCTACCGGTTTCTCAGGGCTGCCGCCGCTGGCCGACCGCTTGATCGAAGAGCCGGTAAACCCCAAACCTCAGGTGATCGTTGAAGATCTGGATAACCTGTTAGTCTCCGAGCAGGATCAAGCCTCCTTTACAGCGCTGGCAGTCACACTGGTATCGCACGGTTTTGAGGAAGTTAATATCTGGCAGGAGCGTGGCACGGTTTATGTGGTATTTGAAAACCACGTGTTCAACCAGAACCTGATAGACGCGCTGGGTCTGGCAATGGGTGAGGCGGCCACCCACCTGCCTGCTAGCGCAACCTTTCACGTGCAGATGCAAAAATATGGCGTACCGCTGTTTTCCGCGCAGGGCAGGGTGTCGGATTATCGCGCCTTTCTGGCTGGCGAGCAGAGCAGCCCGATGCTGACCTATCGTACCGCGCCAAGTTCTGTGGTGCGGCGGGGTGCTGGCACCTGGGCACAGCTGAGTGATTTCCGGTATTTCAAGCCGACTGTTATGGTCAAACCCTTGTTGTCATCTACGTTAGGTACAGAATACGGTGTGTTTGACTACTCACTGGCCGCCCGCGCCGATGTGCGTATTCCGGTTTGGCGCGGTGCTGTACTGAATATCAACTACGATGTGCCGGTAGACGACAGCAAAGATTTTAAAACCGGCGGCATTTTTGCTGGCAGCAAAATTCGCTCTGGCGTCAAAGATGTCGTGTTTAACCAAACAGTACCACTGTGGCAAGGGGCCACCACCATGCTCTCCGCCGGGCGTTTCTTCGACAAACAGCGCGGCGTATTATCGGAATCTCGATGGGAGCCCGGCAATGGCAACCACAGGCTACGGCTGCTGTATGGCCGTTTTAAAGATCAGGATACTGATATACAGCGCACTATGCGGCTCGCTTCTTACAGCTATTTTGCCGAAAGCTTAAACACGTCCTTTACTGTGATGAACGGCACATTCTACTCGCAGGATAAAGGTACACTCTTCGATGTAACCCGCCATGTGGGCGACACCCAATTGCATCTGCGCTATAAACAGGTCAAATTTGCGGGCCGCACTGTCAAGCTGGGAGCCATTGGTTTTACTGTGCCGCTTAC
>NZ_JBFJTH010000199.1:0-6011 GCF_041625495.1 Litorivivens sp.
CAGCAAGTGTCTGAGCGGACTGAGGAACTGCAGAAGGCGATGGAAGAGGCCAAGGCGGCCAGTGAGGCAAAGTCTGATTTTCTGGCGAATATGAGCCACGAAATTCGCACGCCAATGAATTCCATTATTGGCATGACACATCTGCTCAGCCAGACCCCTTTGACGGATAAGCAGAAGAACTACATTTCCAAACTCGGTACCTCTGCGAACTCTTTGCTCGGCATTATCAACGACATACTCGACTTCTCGAAAGTAGAAGCGGGCAAGCTGGAAATAGAAAACACAGCATTTTCAATTGAAGAAGTGCTTAAAGAAATCATTGCTGTGCTCAGTATTCAGGCCACCAGCAAAGGTCTGGAATACCTTGTTGATTACGATGAAACCATTCCCGAACAGCTGATGGGTGATGCCCTGCGGCTTTCTCAGGTGCTGATCAATCTCTGCAGTAACGCCATCAAATTCACAGAGGAAGGGGAAATTATCACTCGCGTTAGCGTGAACGACAGAAGTGAAAGTGCTATTACGCTGAATTTCTCGGTCGAAGATACGGGTATAGGCATCGCTGAAGATCGTCTGTCGGAGCTTTTTCTCTCATTTTCTCAAGCAGATGCATCCATCACACGCAAACACGGCGGTACTGGGCTCGGGTTGTCCATTTCCAAGCGGCTGGTTGAACTTATGGGTGGTGAGCTCAAGGTAGAGAGCGAGCTCGGGCAGGGCAGTAAGTTCGGGTTTGCGCTAACACTGCCTTTGGCAGAAGAGACCGAGTCGAGCGTGAGCCCGCAAGATACTTACGCGGAGAAAAAAATACTGGTGCTTGATGATAATCGTGCTGCCAGGGAAATTCTCGAGGCCATGCTGGAAAAGCTGGGGGCGAAAACTACGAGTGTGAGTGCGAAGACTGAGCTCAATGCGTTGTTGGGTGACGGTCAACAGTTTGATCATTATATTATCGACTGGCGAATGCCGGACGGTGGTGGCGTTAATACCGTTCAGTCGCTGATCAATGACTATAGGGTGGATGCTTCTAGAATTATTATGATGTCGGCTTACGATATCGATGATCTGAAGTCGGAGTTACGCTCCCGCGACATAAGTGTTGGTGGGCTTCTTGCCAAACCCATCATGCGTAGGCATCTCGCGCAAAAGCTCGGTTTACATGAAGACAGTGATACCGACTCCAATGTAGATGCAAGCGAAGCCTGTAGTCGTCTTTCTGGATTAAGCCTGCTTGCTGCCGAAGACAACCCGGTAAATCAATTTATCCTTAAAGAAATACTCGCGAAACTTGGTGTGCAGGTTCAGATTTGCAATGACGGCGTCGAGCTGGTGTCGGTGCTGGAAAAAACTACCGATTTCGACTGTATTCTGATGGATGTTCAGATGCCCAACATGGATGGGCTGGCGACCGCGAAACATGTTCGGCAGGAGCTCGGGCTAACGGGAATTCCTATCATAGCCTTTTCTGCCAACGTCATGGCCCAGGATCAATTCAATGCGCTGCAAAGCGGTATGAATGACCACCTTTGCAAACCTGTAAATGTAGAAATTTTGACCGACATTGTTGAGCGATGGACGGCCTTTTCACGGCGTTGCCTTAACCGCCGTGACATTGAAAATGGCAGCGCCGAGTTTCGGTTCTTTTCACCTGACAAGGCACTCGCTACGTCTGGAAATAATGAATCGCTGGTGAAAAATATGCTCGGCACTTACGTTGCCAAAGCAGCCGGCGAGGAAGAAATGCTAACTACCGCATTGCACAATGCAGACGATAGCACTTCGCTAGAGGTCTGCTCTCGTATTGAGAAAACCGCGACCGCTATTGGGGCCGCGCAATTGGCGGGTAGCGCCGCTGAAATTGCCATGCTGGTGAGAAGAGAGGCGCATGAAGAGGCGCAATTGCGCCTGAATATACTCAGTCGAGACTTGGAGAATTCCCGGCGGGAAGTGGAGAGCTATTTGCGCAGTGCGCAGGAGGCGCCTTCTCTACACGGTATCAGTGATGAGGAACTGCGCGAAAAAGCCACTGGAATAATGAAGTTGCTTGAAGGCTATGATGCCGGTGCAGAGGATCAGTTGGTGGCGCTGCGAAAATTATTTGAAGCACATCCACTTAAGCCGAACCTGGAGACAGTAATTTCCGCCGTGCAACGCTACGATTTTGATGCTGCAGCCAGTCAACTCTCAGAACTGCTGAGCGAACTTTCCAGTCAGGAGAATCATGCATGAGTGGTGAGACTGTCCTGATCGTTGACGACACGCCGCAGAATATTGATGTTCTGAAGTCTGTGTTGGCCGACGACTATCAGATTAGAGCGGCGATCAACGGGCAGTTGGCGCTAAAGATTGCCGTGGCTCAGCAGCCCGACATTATCCTGCTTGATGTGATGATGCCAGAAATGGATGGCTATGAAGTGTGCCGCCGCTTGAAAGCAGACCCGGAAACCTGCGATATACCTGTGATCTTTGTCACTGCTGTGACAGAGAGCATCAAGGAGGAGCAGGGGTTTGCGCTCGGTGCGGTGGACTACATCACCAAGCCTATCAATCCGGCAATCGTTAGAGCCCGCATGAAAACGCATTTAACGCTGGCTAACCAGCAGCGCGCCACCCGTGCCGCTGTTATAGCCAAGACTGCCGAGCTCTCCGACAGCCAGCGCAGTGCTATTTACATGCTCGGCGAAGCGGGTCACTTCAATGATACCGATACCGGTGTGCATATTTGGCGGATGGCGGCATACGCCTCTACCCTGGCAACCAAAGCCGGCTGGTCGGTTGAGGACGCCAAACTGTTGGAGCTCGCGGCTCCTATGCATGATACCGGCAAGATTGGTATCCCTGACGAAATCTTGAAGGCCCCCCGACGCCTCACCGACGATGAAATGGCGGTAATGCAGACCCATACCACCATCGGGCGGGATATTCTGGTGAAAAGTACGACGCCCCTGTTCCAGTTGGCTGCCGAGATTGCATACAACCATCACGAGTGTTGGGACGGTAGTGGTTACCCGCGCGGCATCAGCGGTACCGACATTCCGGAGTCGGCGCGAATTGTCGCCATTGCTGATGTGTTTGACGCATTGAGTATGCGTCGCCCCTACAAGGAGCCGTGGCCTCTGGATGAAATACTCGAATTCCTGAAAGAAAAGTCCGGTTCACACTTTGATCCGTCCTTGCTCGCATTGTTTATGGAGCACTTGGATGAGATTCTTGAAATCCAAAAGCGCTGGGATTCCATCGAGCATAGCGGTGAGAGTGCGCTTGCTACCATGATCAAACTGCAGCATGAGGGCGAGCTTTAAGTAAAGTTTCAAATGGGCCTTGCAATAGCTAAACAGGCTCCCTATAATGCGCAGCCTCGATTGGCGAGACGCAGTTAGCCAGTCAACAGTTTTGATGCGGGGTGGAGCAGCTTGGTAGCTCGTCGGGCTCATAACCCGAAGGTCGTAGGTTCAAATCCTGCCCCCGCTACCACTTTAAAAGCGGATCAACGTAAGTTGGTCTGCTTTTTTTTGGCTCTACCCCATTAACGGGGGATGGGCATTCATCTCACCCTGTTGATTATCCCGTCCCATCCACAATGGGCCAGCACTCTTAATCTGTAATTTTCAAAGTTTCTAAAACCATACGCTCGCCGTGACATCATTTCCATCTTGTTCTGAAAGCCTTCGGTAATTCCGTTCGCTTTCGTAAAGAGTCGCATGGCGACAATGGGCTGTAGCCAAGATTGTAAAGTCCCTGTCAACGCTCTTAGCGGACTGGCGGCCAGCTGTTCCAGCAAGGCCATAAGCGCGGGCAATTATGGCCTAGGCGTCGCGCCGGGTTAATGTCTTGAATGGTACAAAGCGGATAAGGCGCTGGTTGGTGATAAAGGGTGTAGCCGGAGGGCCGGGTTGGGCAAATTCTAATCAATTGATCGCTGAAAGAGTTTCTATATTATGGCGATTCTATAATCTCTCTTCAGGCTGTCGCCGCTGTAGTTTTGCAATCGCCCACAAAAAAGCCCTGTCAGCGTCGCTGACAGGGCTCTGAGCGTACAAAGAGCGGGTTACTTCGACTTGGCAGCCTTTTTCTCTCTCTCTTTGGCAATCACTTCTTCTGCAACATTGGTGGGGCAGGCTGCGTAGTGCGAGAACTCCATGGAGAACTGGCCGCGACCGGAAGTCATGGTACGCAGGGTGCTGATGTAGCCAAACATTTCAGACAGTGGTACGTCAGCTTTAATGCGAACGCCGGTTGAGTTGGGCTCTTGACCAGAGATCATGCCGCGACGACGGTTAAGGTCACCGATAACATCACCAACATTGTCTTCCGGGCTGAACACGTCAACCTTCATGACCGGCTCCAGGAGCTGTGCGCCAGCTTTAGGCATTGACTGACGGAAAGCGCCTTTTGCGGCAATTTCGAAAGCCACTGCCGAGGAGTCAACTGCGTGGTAAGCACCGTCGTGGAGGTTGATGGCAACGTCCAGAACCGGGAAGCCGGCCAGCGGGCCAGTTTCCATCATTGACTTGAAGCCTTTCTCTATAGCCGGGAAGAATTCCTTGGGTACGTTACCGCCCACGACCGTTGAGGTGAAGGTGAAACCAGAGTTCGGCTCGCCGGGTTCCATCGTGTAGTCGATCTTACCGAACTGACCAGAACCACCAGACTGCTTCTTGTGCGTGTAGCTGTCTTCGATTTTCTGGGTGATGGTTTCGCGGTAGGCAACCTGTGGCTGACCAACTTCCAGCTCTACGCCGTAAGTACGCTTAAGGATGTCGACTTTGATGTCCAGGTGAAGCTCGCCCATACCTTTAAGGATGGTTTCGCCTGAGTCTTCATCAGTTTCAACGCGGAACGAGGGATCTTCAGCAACCATCTTGCCGATGGCGATACCCATTTTTTCGGTAGAGCCTTTGTCTTTCGGTGTTACCGAAATGGAGATAACGGGCTCAGGGAATACCATGGCTTCCAGCGTACAGGGGTGATCCTGGTCACACAGGGTGTGGCCGGTTTGTACGTTTTTCATGCCTACGATGGCGATGATGTCGCCAGCCTGAGCGTTGCTCAGCTCGTTACGCTCGTCAGCCTGCATCTCTACCATACGGCCGATACGTTCGGTCTTGCCGGTAAAGGAGTTGAGGATGGTGTCACCCTTCTTCAGCCTACCTGAGTAAATCCGCACGAACGTCAGGGCGCCGAAGCGGTCGTCCATGATTTTGAACGCCAGTGCGCGCAGTGGCTCGTCGGGCGAAACGATTGCGTATTCGCCGGTAGGCTCGCCTTCTTCGTTGGTCAGCGGCTGCGGGTTAACTTCGGTTGGGCTGGGCAGGTAATCAACAACCGCATCCAGCAGCAGTTGCATCCCTTTGTTTTTGAATGCAGAACCACAGTAGGTCGGGAAGAAGGTCAGTTCCAGCGTACCTTTACGGATACAGCGCTTGATGTCATCAATGGAGGGGTCTTCGCCGTCCATGTAAGCCATCATCAGGTCGTCGTCCATTTCTACCGCAGTTTCGATCAGTTGCTCGCGGTACATTTCAACATCGTCCACCATGTCGGCGGGGATGTCGGTAATTTCGTAGTTTTCTGGCTGCCCAGTTTCATCCCAGATATAAGCTTTTCTGGTCAGCAGGTCGACAACACCGGAGAATTCGTCTTCACGGCCAATTGGCAGGGTCATAACCAGTGGGTTGGCGCCCAGTACCTTTTTAACCTGTGCGGTTACGCGGTGGAAATCTGCGCCAATACGGTCCAGCTTGTTAACAAAGATCAAGCGGGATACTTTGGATTCGTTCGCATAGCGCCAGTTGGTCTCTGACTGGGGCTCAACACCACCAGAGCCGCAGAATACGCCAATGCCGCCATCGAGTACTTTCAGTGAACGGTAAACTTCGACAGTGAAGTCAACGTGCCCAGGGGTGTCGATGATGTTCAGGCGGTGACCATTCCACTCACAGGTAACAGCGGCTGACTGGATGGTAATACCACGCTCAGCTTCCTGCTCCATGAAGTCGGTGGTTGATTCG
>NZ_JBFJTH010000200.1:0-5969 GCF_041625495.1 Litorivivens sp.
CCCCGCCCCCCTGCGCCTGGTGCTTGCCGCCAGCACAGAACAATTGCATGTGGAGCTGCTAAAGCAGAGCGGCGGCCCGGCCGGTCAACAGATAGCCCTTACCCGCGATGCCTTTCTACTACACCGCCAACAGAGCCCTGAACAATGGCCGGTGCCACGCCGCTCTGTTGCACACAAGCGCTCGCTACAGAAAACGCGTTTGCGCCTTGCCCATCGTGGCCATCGCCGACAACCGGGGCCACGCCTATTGGAATTGCGTTGATGTGGCTTTGCATACGCTTTCCCCAGCTGCTGCTGGATCAACCTCTCGCCGCCGACGAAAGACAATCCGGCCCTCAGGCTCTACTGGCCCAGCATCATATCGAAGAGGTCAACCGCGAGGCTTTTGCCGCCGGGGTACGCGTAGGCCAGTCGCTAGCCTCTGCGCGCACGCTCTGCCCCGCCCTGCAATGCCGTGCTGCCAATCCGGAGCGGATGACAGAACGCCTGAACCAACTGGCACTCTGGGCTTATCGCTTTACACCTGAGGTCAGCATTGCTCAACCCGACAGCCTGTTATTGGAACTGAGTGGCTCTCTGAAACTGTTTGACGGTTTTGAAAAGATTTTCAAACGCCTGCGCTGGGGCTTTCGCAAACGGCGTATCCCGGCCTGCTACGGCCTCGCTCATACGCCCCTGGCCGCCAGCCTGCTCAGCTTCGATGACACGGCACCAGAAACGCTGCTGACATCTGATGGCCAACTTAACCAACGTGCAGTCACCACTTTACTGAATAACCAACCCTGCCATCGACTACCTTGCGACCTGCGCCAAAAGGAACAACTGCTGACACTGGGGTTGAATACACTTGGCGAAGTCCACCAGCTGCCCCGCACAGCCCTGAGCCGCCGTCTTGGCAAAGATTTCAGTCTGATGCTGGAAAAGCTCTACGGTCAGCAGCCCGACCCAAGACCCTACTATCAACCTCCAGACAAATTTTTCAGTGAACGTCAGTTCAACGGCGAACTCAATCGCAGTGAAGAGCTGCGCTTTCCCGCTGCCGGACTACTCGATGAGCTCGGCCACTACCTGCAGCTCAAGCAGTGGGTCTGCCGCGAACTGCACTGGCAGTTTTACTATTGCGACGGCCAACACAGCGAACTGCACATGCCTGTGTCACATACCCATTTCGACCGCCGCGCTCTACTGGCACTTGTGCTGTTGCAGTTGGAAAAGTTCGAACTGTCCGGCCCGGTAGACTCACTGGCCCTGCGCTGCAACCATTTTGACGCGGTACAGCAACACAGCAATGATCTCTTTCCCCACTCCAGTCCGTTTGATCACGAGCGCCACACCCGCTACGTCGCCGTGCTCGATAAACTCCGAGCCCGCCTCGGTACCGCCGCGCTGCAGCAGCCAGCACTACATAGCGCTCATCTGCCGGAACAGGCAGCGATTCACCCGCCGCCAACCAGCAAGACCGCTGGCCAAACAACCACTGACAGATCGACAGAGACCCGGCGTCCCCTCTGGTTACTGGAGAAGCCCCTTCGGTTGCAGGAAAAAAATGGCCAACCCTGCTGGCAGGGAACACTGGAGATTCTGCAGGGGCCCGAGCGGCTCGATAACCAGTGGTGGCGACAGCGTCACGCCAGAGACTATTACATTGCCCGCACCTGCAAACATAGCCTGTGCTGGATATTTCGTGACTGTCTTCATCAACACTGGTATCTGCACGGCTGGTTTGGTTGATGAACACCGCACACTCAACACAGATACACTACGCAGAACTGCACTGCTTGAGTAACTTTTCCTTTTTGCGCAGCGCGTCCCACGCCCGAGAGCTGGTAGAACGCGCCGCCGAATTGGGCTACGAGGCACTGGCCATCACCGACGAATGCTCCCTGGCCGGCATCGTGCGAGCGAATATTGCCGCCAATGAGCGACAACTAAAACTAATTGTCGGATCAGAGTTCCACCTGGAAGAAGGTCTCCACCTGGTATTACTTTGCCCCAATAAGCGCGCCTATATTGAACTATCAGGTTTGATCACCCAGGCACGGCTGAACAGCGAAAAAGGCAGCTACCGCCTGTCACTGAAAGATCTTACCCAACGCATCCGCCACTGCTTTGCTCTCTGGCTATTGCCGTATAACGAAAAAGATTTCACCGAACATACAGCTTATGCAGAATCACTGAAGAACCTTTTCAACGACCGCCTATGGATCGGCTTTCAGCGTCTACACCGCCAGGGCGAGCAATTGTTTTACCAGCGCTGTCATGCGCTGGCAAACGACTGGAACCTCCCTATGACCGCCTGCGGTGGCATCCTGATGCACCAGCGCCAGCGCAAACCATTGCATGACATTCTCAGTGCTATTCGCCTGAACACCCCGCTGGCCTTACTCGGCAGTCACGTCAATGCAAACAGTGAAAACTATCTGCGCGACCTCAAAACCCTCTCATCGCTCTACCCACCAGCCTTGCTCGAAGAAAGCGCAGACATCGCCAGGCGCTGCCATTTTTCGCTCAGCGAACTTAGCTACCAGTATCCGGATGAAGTGGTGCCCGCTGGTAAAACAGCTGCTGAATTTCTGCGTGAGCTAACCGAGGCTGGCGCCCACAAGCGCTGGCCCCGAGGAATTCCCGACACCGTTAATCGCCTGATCGAACATGAACTGAGTCTGATCAGTGAACTGAGCTACGAGCATTATTTTCTGACTGTGTATGACATTGTCCAATTTGCCCGCAGTCAGAATATTCTCTGCCAGGGACGGGGTTCGGCAGCTAACTCAGCAGTGTGTTATTGCCTGCATATCACCGAGGTAGACCCGTCGCGCGGACAACTGTTGTTTGAACGCTTCATTTCCAAAGAACGCGATGAAGCACCTGATATCGATGTAGACTTCGAGCACGAGCGACGCGAAGAAGTCATTCAGTATATCTACCGAAAATACGGCCGCGACCGCGCTGCTCTCGCTGCCACTGTAATCACTTACCAGATGCGCAGCGCCGTACGCGACGTGGGCAAGGCTCTGGGGTTCGACGAAGCCATGATTACCCAGCTTGGTAAATCCTTGGCCTGGTGGGACAAGCGTGAGGCACTGTTACAGCGGCTACAGGAATTGGGCCTACAAGGCCAGACCGCAGCGCATTTTTACGAACTGGTGCAGCAGCTTTACGGCTTTCCCCGGCACCTGTCCCAGCACGTGGGCGGGTTCGTTATCGGCCGCGAGCCACTGGCGGGTATCGTACCGCTGGAAAACGCAGCCATGGCCGAGCGCACTATTATTCAATGGGACAAGGAAGACCTCGAAGCCATGCAACTGATGAAGGTAGATATTCTCGCCCTCGGCATGCTCAGCAGCATTCGTAAAAGCCTCGCCCTGATCAGCCAGCAACAGAACAGGGAATTCACCCTGCAGGACATTCCCGCCGAAGACCCAGCCACCTACGACATGCTCTGCCAGGCTGACAGCGTTGGTGTTTTCCAGATTGAATCTCGCGCGCAGATGACCATGCTGCCACGACTGGCGCCGCGCTGTTTCTACGATCTGGTCATCCAAATCGCCATCGTTCGCCCCGGCCCTATTCAAGGCGACATGGTCAACCCCTACTTACTACGACGGCAGGGGCTGGAACAAGTGAGCTATGAAAACGAAGCCGTTGAGAAAGTACTCGGACGCACCCTGGGCATACCCATTTTTCAGGAACAGGTTATCCAGCTCGCCATGGTGGCTGCCGGATTCACTGGCGGCGAAGCGGATCAGCTGCGTCGGGCCATGGCCACCTGGGGACGTAACGGCAAGCTCGACACCTTTCGGGAAAAGCTGGTCGCAGGCATGATTTCTAACGGCTATGGCGAGGCGTTTGCTGAGCGCCTGTTCAATCAGATGAAAGGCTTTGGCGCCTACGGATTTCCAGAATCCCATTCCGCCAGCTTTGCCTTGCTGGCCTACGCCTCGGCATGGCTCAAACGCCATCACCCTGCTGCGTTTTTTGCCGGCCTGCTAAACAGCCAGCCAATGGGTTTTTACAGCCCCTCACAGTTGTTACAGGATGCCCAGCGGCATGGCGTTACTGTGCTTCCCTACTGCGTCAACCACAGTCACTGGGATTACACACTGGAAGACATTCACGCCAGCCAACCCAAACTGCGGCTGGGGCTGCGCCAGGTCAAAGGATTCAACCTGTCAGCGGCGACACGCATTATCGAGGGCCGTCGCGATAGCAAGTACGCCTCACTGGCAGATTTTCTGGCGCGCGTTGCACTGAATAAGCAAGAGCGCCACGCCCTTACCCGCGCCGATGTATTCGCCAGTTTCAAGCTGCACCGCCACCAGAGTCAGTGGCAGGTAAGCGCCAGTGAACAACATCACGCTTTCCTGCCCGCCGAACAGGATCTGGATGACAACATAATACTGCCTTCACCCTCAGAGATTTCGGATGTTCGGGCTGACTACGCCTTCAGCCGCCTCAGTCTGCGACGCCACCCGCTGGCTCTATTGCGCGAGCGTTCGCGCTTTAAAACCTGCCGTAAAGCAGAAGAGCTCAACAGCATCCGCGATGGCCAGTTTATTCGCATTGCGGGTTTGGTAACCTGCCGTCAACGCCCTGGCACGGCCTCGGGGGTACTGTTTATTACACTGGAAGATGAAACCGGCAACAGCAATATCGTTGTGTGGAAGCAAGTACAGGAACAGTGTCGCCAGGCGATTCTTGGTGGTCGTCTGCTAATCGTGAAGGGCTTGCTGCAGCGGGCAGACCCACCAAAACGCGAAGGGTTTTCTACACCACCAGTGATTCATGTGGTGGCTTTGCATATTGAAAATGCGACGCAGGAATTAGCACTGGAGGTGGCATCGCATGATTTTCATTAACATTTTACGTTATTCACGCGGCCACAAATTCATCCGATAGCCCCCCTTTTGAAGGCGCCGAGAAACGCAGAACAACACTGGAGCAGAGCGAGCACTGCTCGAGCCCCGCAGCGGCGACAGCCGCGAAGGTCGAGTTGCGCAGCGACCGGTGTTGATCGAGCATTGCAGGGAACCTGAAGGGCGCCGAAACGGGGCTCTTTTTCTTACCTACTTTTTTTGGGGCATGCAAAAAGAAGTAGGTCGCCAAGCAGAGCGAAACTAAAGCCAAAATAAAACATTTGGAAAGGCCGTTCTACATAGCCAGAATGGCCAACATCAAGCAATCGCCTCGCCCAACACCACATCTCCTAGAATCGTCGTGCGATGAATCAACCGTTTGGCACCGGGTTTCACTCCTGGCGCCGAGTGCATAAAACGCCAGTTATCCCACAAAATCATATCCCCTTCTTGCCAGGCATGAAGGTAGGCAAACTCCGGCCGAGTAACATGCGCTACCAACTCATGCAACAGCGCATCGCTCTCAGCTTTGTCCAACCCATCAATACACTCCAGAAACATCGGACAGATATTCAAGATCTTACGGCCGGTTTCCGGGTGAGTCAGCACCAGCGGATAGCGTGAATCTGGGAAGTCGGGAAAACCCACATCAGCAGGTTTTTGCGGCGCACCGGGGCCTGCTATGTAACCAGAGGTATCCAGAAACGGCATGTTGTAGAGATTAACTTCAAAGCGATAAACCACCTTCATCGAATCGATGCGCGCTTTCATCTCATCACTTAAGGCATCATAGGCCTTGGCCTGATCCGCATAGCCAGTCTGACCATCAACTTCTGGCAGTTTTACCGCTCGCAAAATCGCGCCGCGATTGGGTTTTGCAGTATAGATAAGATCCTTATGCCACCCCAATCGCCCAACCCATTCTTCACCATCCCAAACCGCCACTGGATTGGTGCGGCTGTCTTCGCTGTTAAGCTCCATCAGCTCAGGATAGTCGCCGCTGCGAATAGTTTTGAGGGGGTGAGCTTCCAGCTCACCAAAAAGTTTGCTGAAACCGATCTGGGTTTGTGGGTTGGCGTTGGCACCGCGAATCAGCAGCATGCCATGCTCTAG
>NZ_JBFJTH010000201.1:0-5937 GCF_041625495.1 Litorivivens sp.
CTAATAGCCGAGGCAACGGCCATATCTATCGTGGGGCTCTGGTAAGGCAGAATCTGGCAGCGGGCTTCATTCAGGGTAAACCAGTCGGTCTTCATGGTGACGGTTTCGCCGTTTAGCAGTTTTACCAAGGCAGTCAGCGATTCATTCATACGGCGGCGCAGATCTTTTGGGTTGATACCCATCATGTAGGCATCGGCCACCAGCTGGCCAGGGCCAACGCCGAAGGTCAGACGGCCCCGGACCTGGTGGTCGAGTTGGCAAATTCGATCAGCCAATACCAGCGGATGGTGATAAGAAAGGGAACTGACGCCTGTAGCCAGCCGAATATTGCGCGTTCGCTCGGCCGCCGTGGCAATAAAAACCTCGGGCGAGGCGATGCATTCATAGGCCCCGCTGTGGTGTTCGCCTATCCAGGCTTCGTCATAGGCCAGCTTGTCCAGCCACTGGATCAGTTCCATGTCCCGGTCTATGGCGAGCGTGGGGTTGACGATGTCTTTATGGAAAGGCGCAAAAAAAGCACCGAATTTCATGCGCTTAGGCTTGTAAGTCATGTTCTGTCCTCATGTTCGGGGCGGGAGACTAACCCCCATGTTGAAACCACTATAAGCCAAAAAACATTTCAATAGCAATGTTTTGGTCTGAAAAATATTCATCTCTTAATCTTGACGGAATTTTCGGCGGCCGTTAGCCTGTGAAAACATTTCTCATGAAATGTATTTATGGAAGGGACCGGGTTGCTCGATAGAACAAAAAAAATGGGCGCTCGCGAAAATAATAGTGGCCGGCTACAGCAAGAATCGATTGCTGGCGATGGCCTTTGACAATAATACGGCGGAAAACTCGATGTCACATGAATCCAGGCTGCTAGGGCTGGCTGCAGGTTTGCTGTTGGCGCCCGGCATCGTCATTGCACAATACATGGAATCCGATGCACCCTCAGAGGAACGTGAAACGGTCAAAGCCTCTCTGGAAGAAGTCTACGTAACGGCTCGTCGTCGGGAAGAAAGCCTACAGGAAACCCCTGTCGCAGTGAGCGCTATGGGCGCCGATGCTTTGGCTGAAGCTGGTGTTTCCTCCATTACGGATTTGCAGCAGCTGGTGCCCGGCCTGCAGTTTGGTGAAAGCGGCTCAAAAACACCGGCCATTTTCATTCGTGGCATTGGCCAGCGTGAAGCCACAGCGGTACTTGACCCGGGAGTGGGTGTGTATCTGAACGGCATTTTTCTGGCGCGGCAGGATACCCAGCTGCTCGATACGGTAGATACCCAATCCATTCAGGTACTTCGTGGCCCTCAGGGCACCTTGTTTGGCAAGAACAACACGGGCGGTGCCATGCTGGTGTCGACCCGTGATGCCAACTTGTACGAACGAGAATTCGGTACCGCGGTCAAGCTTGGCAATTATGGTCGGCAGGATGTCAAACTCTACGGCAATATGCCCTTGGTCGAAGACCGGCTTGCCACGCGCTTTGGCATCAGCAGCAAGCGCTTCGACGGTGATATTGAGAACGCTGATGGTGCCACCTTCGGTGATGAGGACCGTCTGGCGGTTTCGCTGCGCACACTCTGGCAGGCGTCAGACAATTTCAGCATGGACGTGTTTGCCTATAGGAGTAAGCAGCGTGAACGCAGCACACCGCTGACCTGTATATTGCAAAACCCCAATGCCAATATTGTTCAGCTCATATACCCCAACCAGCCGTCGTTTAGCGATTCCTGCGCAGTCAGTGAGCAGGCCGCTAACGACCATAAAATTACGGTAAACAGCGACGACAGTGTTGTAGCCATGACCAGCACCATGCTGGCGCTGACGATGACTTGGGATTTCTTTGACTACGAAATCAAGAGTATTTCAGCGTGGAGTCATCAGCAGGATATCGAGCGCAACGATGATCAGGACGGTACCTCAACCCATATCATCAACAATGGCACGCGCGCGCTGAATGATGTGTTGCGTGCCGATGGCGAAGCGGTGCGCGATGAAAAACGCGATCAGTTTAGCCAGGAAATCCAGCTTGTTGGCTCCGCCTTCGCTGATAGGGTGAGCTATACGGTGGGAGCGTTTGCGTCACTGGAGCGAATTGACGACAACCCGTTTGCGCAGGTTATCGGGCCAAAGGGTCTGTCGGGTATTGATCCCAACACGGTCAGCAATGCCGTTATTCCGGGGCTACCGCCGTTGGGGGCGGCAGCTGTATTTCCATTGACCACCCTGTTTGGTGGATTCAGCTCGCTGGAAAATACTAGCTGGGCGGTGTTTTCCCAATTTACCTGGAGCATAAGCGATACGGTGCAGCTGACCATGGGAGGTCGATACACCTTTGAGGAGCGTGAGCGCCGTCTGACGGTGGTGGATATCGACGAGCAAACTTACGGTCAGCGCATTGGCGCCAGCTATATCGATCAAGCCGGTTTTTACTCGCCAATTACGCGTGCCCAGTTTGACCAGATTGGGCGCAACCTGCCGGATTTGCCTGTCGATATTATTGAAGACGCTGATGTCCGTACCGAACAGTGGAGTAACTTCACCCCGGCGGTCACACTGTCTGTGCAGGCCAGTGATGAGTGGCTGGAAACCATGAACCTCGACAGTGCGCTTTGGTATGCAACGTACAGTGAAGGTTTTAAGGCGGGCGGATTTGAGCCTCGTGGCCCGGAGCTGGTGGCGTTTGATCCAGAAGAGGTGGTGAACTACGAGCTAGGGGTCAAGCTGGACAGTCTGGATTCGACCCTGCGCTTCAACGCGGCACTCTATGCAATGGATTATACCGACATCCATGTGCGTGTCGCGGAGCAGGGCGAGCGGATCAGCGATATATTCCTGTTCCTGGCCAATGCGGGTGAAGCAACAATACAGGGCATCGAAATGGAAACGACCTTGTTGTTGGGAAACTGGATATTGAGCGCCAACGCGAACTATACCGATGCTAGCTACGACGAATATACCGCGACAATTGTGACACCTGGCCAGGGTGAGTCGGTCGTTGACCGCAGTTCGGAACCGTTCGCACTGGTGCCAGAAATGTCTTATTCGCTGGCGGCCCAGTACAACTGGATGACGCCGTTTGGTCTCGTGGTGCCGCGCATGAGCGTATACTACCGGGACGAATTGTTCACAGGTATCGACTATCTGGCGGTAGAATACGATTCATCTTATGTCGACGATCTGACGCTGGTGAATGCCCGCATTAACTATTTTCCCAGCGAAAAGCTTCGGATTGCCGCCTATGCCGATAACCTAACCGACGAGGAATACTTTAAAAGCGGTTTTGCGGTGAGTGCCCTGCTCGGTGCGGCAACCCTGGTGCAGGGTACATCGCGCACTATCGGTCTGGAGTTTTCCTACGACTTCTAGATTGGCCCTAGCCTGCGCCGCTGCCAGTGCGGTGCTTAGGGTTCCCGACGCCTCGCTGTGCAGACAAGGCGTCGCTTTTCTGTCTTTTCCCACAGGGGAAAGTAGAAAGTCTTCCCCCGGCGCAAACTTGTGAAATAATGGCCGGCCAACCATAACAAACCAGAGGTGGTGGCATGGCCGTATCCCAAGAATTTTCCGTCAGCGTCGACAAACTCTACGAACTGCTCACAGACCCTGACTTTCTGGTCGAGCGCAGCACCGCCATGGGCGAAGACTGTGAAGCCGAAGTGGAAGAATACGACGACGAAACCGTTATCAAAATGAAGCGGGTTGTTACCCGTGACCTTCCGGCCTTTCTCGCCAAACTGTTCAATCCCCAGCAAACTATCAATATGACAGAAACTTGGCGTCGTGACGGTGACGCCTGGGAAGGCGATTTTGAAATGGTCGTGGAAGGTCAGCCGGTTACGATCGGCGGGAAATTTACCTTGAAACCGTCAAAGAAAGGCTGTGTATACAGTGTTTCCCACACCTGCAAGGCGAAGATTCCGTTGGTAGGGGGCAAAGTGGAGAAGTTTGTGCTGGGTCAGACGGGTGACGGTGCTGTAGCGGAGTTGGAATTTGCGGAGCGCAGCCTCTAAAGTAAGGCTGCACTCTGCGGGCGCATCAGTGATTTAAGGTGTTTGATCAACCGTCGCGCGCCCAGTAGAAATCGTGCCTGATGGTGTCTCAGCCGTTACGGTTAGAACACCATCTTTACCTGCCGTACCTGGCTCAACAAAAATACTGTAGCTTAGCGCGCCGTTGAAATTTGTGTTGGGTACGGTGAATGACGATGGGCCAGAAATTTTCCCTTGCGATGTTTCTGCTTTTATCGTCGTACCTTTTGGCGGTACTTGGCCGTTTATATCCGACACAGTGACGGTGACGCTTTTGCCGCCAGTGTTTAGGTCTATCACCGCTGGTGTCACCTGAACATTGAGATTGGAGCCTGACAATACGATTACGATATTTTCCCACACGTTGAGCGTGCGGTTTTCGGGAGCGGCGCAAGTGGGCCCGTTACACAATAGCCCGTTGAACAGCGAGTCGGGGTTGTCGAAGGTTTTGTCTGAATCAAAGTCTACGAAAACTTCGTTAGTGTCACGGGAATTGCTTTCATTGTCATCGCGATAGGCTTCGGAAATATCGGTGAAGCTTTCGCCATCGTCAAATTGGCCATTCGAAGGGTTGGCGTCAACAAAAGTTTCTTCGCCAACAGCATAAGCCAGAACAGTTGCGCGCCCGTTGCTGGGCCGAGGATCCTGTGACGTGAATGTTACAGAGCAAACACCAGCGACGGTGCTGCAGGTGCCCTCGATTGATCCGCCCTCAGTAGTGAAAGCTATTGCGGTACCGTCGGCAACAGGGTTGTTATAGCGGTCTGCCGCGCGGATGTTAACCTTGGTTGTCACGCCGTCGAGGTTGAGGCCTTCAATGTTGAGGGTTTCAGCACTTATAGAAAAACTGTCCTGATCGGGAATGCCGGTAGTCACTGCCAGGCCGTTGGACTGTGCAGTTGTGGTTTTACCGTCACGAGTCGTCGTAGCTGTGACTCGCACGGTCGTCTGCACATCGCCAGATATTACTGTTGTGCTTACCAGACCTTCGGCGTCGGTTGTTCCCTGCGCATTACTGAGTGAGACACCACCTACCGAGGAGTTCAGCTTGAAGTCGACCGGTTGATTCTGGACGGGGCCGCCTGCAGTATTTGTTACCTTGAACGTGACGATCGATTGTTCCGGAATTGCTCCAGTGCCGCGAATGCAGACAATATTAGGGGCAGATGATAAAAACGTTATCGCACCGAGTGGCGCTGGCGTTGCGGTTATCGAGACCGTAGAGCTGAGCGTGCTGGCATTTAAAGATGATTGTGCCCTTATGGTGTCAGAGCCATCACAGCCAATCGCCTTATAGGTCACCTGTACGGTGCCATTGTTGGTGGTGGCGATAGCCGGAGTAATTTCCGAAAGGCCTGAAGATACACAGCCGGAAGTAAAAAAGATTTCGGCGCTTTCGGTAACCGGCGCTCCATTCTGGTCAACAATTTCTACGCTGAGTGACGTACTTTCACCTGCAGAGAGAGTTGTACTGTTGGCCTTGATCGTTCCTTCCGTAAAGGTTCCTCCGCTGGTTGAACCCATTCGGGCAACCGTGGGGCCGGTACTGGAACTACTGCTACTATCGCCGCTGCTCGATGAACCAGATGAACCACTCGAGTCCTTGAGGCCGCTTATGGAAGGCGTGCCATCGTCACTATCACTGTCCCCTGGGCAACCGCTCAGGTTGACAACCAACATTCCGAGAAGAAGCGCCTGAACTAGCTGTCTCATTACTATTAACCTTTGTTATCGCCAGTGTGTGCCGGTGCTGATCAATTTGTTGGCAGCGGCCCTGCAGTTATTCTAGAAAAAAATGCAGTCTTCTGCTCCAAGTTACTGAAAGTAAATCGAAATAACAACAAAAAACAGTTCGTTTGGGCGTCGCTGACGGGATTCTGTGAAGTAGGGCTTTGATTTAGTGAGGTATTTTTTAATGGTTATA